>CAYYHI010000216.1:0-5169 GCA_964471745.1 uncultured bacterium
ACGGAGACCCGTCCTCCTACAAGGTGAATCTACTTTGTGTTCACTATAATCTGCAATTATAAAGTGCCCCCATTAATAATAAGTTAGCTGTCAACCGTGGTGGGTTGACAGCGGGATTTCTGCATTCTCAGACAAGCTTGGAGACAGACATGACCGACTCAGATAAAATCTCATCACGAGACAGAATATTCAACGCTGCCATATCGTTGTTTGCGCAGAAGGGATACTCTGCAGTCGGAGTGCGGGAACTTGCCACGGAAGCTGGAGTTAATATCTCGATGATATCCTATTACTTCGGAGGCAAGATCGGGTTATTGAAGGATATAATCGAGCAATTCTATAATGAGTATTCGGAAATCATAAGAAACAGCATCGACAATGGATAGCCCTTGAATGAGCAGACAAGACAAACTAATCTCAGCATTGTAAACTTTTTTAAATCCAGACCGGATTTATGCAGGATCGGAATTACCGAACTACCTTATGATTCGCCGGAAATTGCCAGCTTCAAGAGCGAGAAAGTACTCGCAGTTAAAGAATTGATATTCGATCGTTTATTCAGTAATTTCAGTCTGATTATCGACGATAAGATTACCATCAGCATAATCAGCCCGGCTTTGATAAGTGCCATCTATTCAAATTTCCTTCTCGGCGACGTAATAAGAAACGTGATGGGTGTTGAATTCGATGACGCCTTTTACGAGCGCTATTCAGAAACAATTTCGACGTTTCTATTTGGCGGCATTATGGCTGTAGCGGCGGAACTGCAAAACAAGAAAGGCGCTTCGCTGTTTTGAATGGGTAGATATGAAAACCCACCCGGCATCACTTATAACTCTGCTTGAAAATAATTTCGCATTCTGTAATATTTGTGTAGTTCCGCGTAGGGGCCAATTTATTGAGCCCTCTTATCTTGGGGTTGTACAAGGGCGTGATAAATCAGCCCCTACGCGAAATTATTTTCAAGAATTAGTATAACAGTCATTACCCGCACGATTCAGCTAAGAACCACAAGAAAACAGGAAAACAACAATGACTAAAACAACTGATCTGATAATCAGATTTCGCTGGTTATTTATAATTGTCTTTCCGGCAATAGCGATACTATTCGCACTCCAGATACCTAAAATCCAAATCGAATCAGCGTTGAAAACCCAGCTCCCCGAAGACATATCATCACGAGTAATAACCGACAGAATTGATGAGATCTTCGGTGGAACTGAAATGATAATGATCATACTCAAGACCGATGATGTACTGAATCCGGAGACACTGAAACGAACAAAGCTTCTGACCAGAAAGATGAAAAGAGTTAAGGGTGTTGATAAGGTGCTTTCCCTGTTTGAGTTGAAAAACATTAAAGGGGAAGAGGGCGCTATGATCGTTAATCCTGCGGTGAAAATGATCCCGCAAACCCTCGAACAACGCGAAATTCTGCGTCAGGAGATAAAGGATAACGATATGGTCTACGGCAGTGTCGTATCAGAGGATTTTGTTGCCACTGCCATTATTGGTCTCCTGAAAACAGATGTCTTAGATGATTTCATCGTCAATGAAATGAAACGACTCATCGGTGAAACTCCGGGTAAAGAGGAAACCTTCATCGGCGGATTGCCATTTATTAGATACAATGTTAGCAAAGACATACAAAGTGATCTTCGCAGGTTAATGCCGTACGCTCTGCTGATTATGCTCATGTTCCTTTTTATCAGTTTCAGGCAACTTAGGGGCGTTTTCCTCCCATTTGTAGTTGTTATTATGTCCATCTGTTTCTCAGTTGGGATGATCGCACTGATTGGCTGGAAGTTCCAGATGGTCACGGTACTACTGCCGGTGATGCTGGTTGCCATCGCCAACGACTACGGTATCCATCTCATCGCCCGTTATCAGGAGGATAATATCGCCGGCAGTGATATATCCAGAAAAGAACTGGCTAAAAGCGGTCTTCAGAACCTCGGCAAACCAATCCTCTTAACTGGGATTACTACGATTATCGGGATGCTTTGTCTTCTCGGTCACGTTATTGTACCTTCCGAGAGACTCGGCATTCTGGCAGCTATCGGTATTCTCTTTGCGCTGGCGGCGAGCCTTCTTTTCATACCGGCAGTTTTATCGGTCATTCGGAAATCAAAACCTATTTTATTTACAAACGAAACGGGTAACCAAAAACACTTCATCGAACGCATGCTTGGCTACTTTGGTGATCTGGTTTCGGGAAAGCCAAAAACAATCATCATCGTTTCCCTGGTCATCTCGCTTGTAGCTGCAGCAGGGATATTCCTGGTTGTTATAGATACAAATCCTGAAAACTACTATACACAGGATTCTCCGGTTGTTCATGCGTCACAGATAACCAGTAAATATTTCGGTGGCTCGACCAATATCTCTGTGGTTTATAAAGGGGATATTAAACAACCGGACCTGATGAACCGAATAGACGCCATGGAGAAGCAGTTGCAGGAAATGCCCGAAGTCGGTAACACTGCCTCCATTGCCCGCGTAGTCCGGCAGATGAGCCGGGCGCTGAACGACGAAGACGAAAGCGGATACGATAAAATCCCGACCACACGAAACGCAGTAGCACAGTATTTTGAGCTTTACTCGATGAGCGGTGATCCGGATGATTTTGAGAAACTGGTTGACTTTCCTTATGAACACGCACAGGTTACCGCTCGCATCAGTGAAATCAGCGCCCGCAAGATCAACCATCTGGTTGAATTCGTTCGTAACCTGACCAGGAACGATGAAAATGTTGAAATGGTCGGAGGCTTTGCCACAATACTGGCAGAGATAGCGCGTCTGATTGTCAAGGGGCAATTAATCTCACTCTTCGCAGCTATGATTCTGGTCTGCATCCTGATTATGATTATATTTCGTTCTATTACTGCCGGATTTATCTCCATTACTCCGCTGGCATTATCGATGGTTCTGTTGTTTGGACTGATGGGTTTCTTCAACATCGAGCTTAACATAGTTACCGCCATGTTGTCATCAATCATGATCGGCGTGGGGATAGACTATACGATTCACTTCCTCTGGCGTTACAAAGATGAATTAAAAAAGGGTCTACGCTATGAAGAAGCGGTAAAAAGGACGCTAACAACAACAGGCAGGGGCATCGTCTTCAACGCACTTTCCGTAATTATCGGATTTGCCGCGCTTCTGGTATCCAATTTCCTGCCGGTGAAGTTCTTTGGCTTCCTGGTGGTGGTCTCTATTGGCGCATGTTTGATTGGTGCGCTGATACTGATTCCGGCACTTTGTATTGTCGTGAAACCGAAATTCCTTGAACCAAACTAACATAAATATTCACCACCAAGACACGAAGACACAAAGAGTTATAAGAGTCTTAACTAATCACTGAAATCGTACGAAAGTTCTCATTTCGTCATTCTGAACGTAGTGAAGAATCTCCAACAGCAGGGAGATGAGAACGAGATTCTTCACTTCGTTCAGAATGACAACATATTGGAACTTGGTATTTTTTAATACTCTAAGATTCTTTATATATTCTTCGTGGTTTTGTGACCTTGTGGTAAGAAAAAAGGGTAAATCAATGAAAACACTAAGTATAATACTGGTCGTTCTTTTCATCTGCACATCACTCACATCAGGCGAAGAACTCACCGCCAGGCAGATAGCGGACAGATCCTTCGAGGCGACCAGGTTGGCAGGTGCGGAGGCAACATCAACCATGACCATCATCGACAGCAAGGGCAGGGAACGCATCCGTAAGATCGCCCAGGTAACCAAGCTGTACGACAACGGCGATACGGAAAAGAAACTGATCCGCTTCCTCGCCCCTGCCGACGTGAAAGGAACAGGAATGCTCACGTTCGACTATAAGGTGAAGGACGACGACATCTGGCTGTATATGCCTGCTTTACGCAAGACGCGTCGTATCGTCAGCAGCGAGAAAGCCAAGAGTTTCATGGGCAGCGAATTCTCGTATGCGGACATGACGCCTCCCAACTTCGACGACTTCAGCTTCAAACTCCTCAGCGAGCAGGAAATAAACAGCACGTCCTGCTGGCAGATCGAAATGATACCCAACGACGACGATATTGCCGATGAAAACGGATTCTCTAAGAAAATATCGTTTATCGGGAAGGATGATTTTGTGATCAGAAAAGCGATTTACTACGATCTGGATGAATCGTTGTTGAAGGAACTTAGCGTAAAGGAGATAAAGCTGCTAGACCCGGCAAATAAGAAATATAGACCAATGGAAATGGAGATGATTAATCGACAAAATGACCGGAGATCGACGCTTGTAATCGACAAGATACAGTTCAATCCGAATGTTAAGGACGAATTTTTCACTACGAGGTATTTGGAAAGGGAGTAAACGATCTTACCCTAATCCAGCGATAAGCGTGCTGCCACGTGTCCTCACGTGGCGGTAGAGTGATGTTTCAAGCGTCAGGTGGGGACACCTGACGCCACCATAAATCCAACTAGTAACTACTTGTATAATAAGACGTAAGAATAGCCATTGTCATTCCCGCGCAGGCGGGAATCCAGGCAACTTACGTAATATCAAATGCTTATTTGGATTACCCATCTTCGTGGGGTTGATAAACATTTCAACTTTTTAATACTGGTAATTTATACAAGCGGGTACAAGGTGTCATAACATCCAATAACATCGCTGGATTGGGGATATAAATCTTACAACTGCTTATTTTTTGATTCGGTCGAATGAATTGATTATATTCAGGCAGAAGTTGATCGGGAATTCAAGCGGTATACTTCTGAACTGTTAAAGTATAATATAGAATTCCTTTACCACGAAAATTCGCGCCAGTAGCTCAGTCGGATAGAGCGCATGCCTCCGGAGCATGAGGTCGAGGGTTCGAATCCCCCCTGGCGTACTATACCAGGTAGATGGTACAATCTTGTGCCGTCTTGTTGTAATGGGGAGCGCCGGCAGGGTGGCACGGGCTACTTGTTGCCCGTGTATCTTTACTCATAAAAGCAGGATTAACAAGAAACTCGTTATTTTATGCATAGCTCGTTTAGTAATGAAACATGGGCAACAAGTAGCCCGTGCCACCCGCCACAGCTTAAAAACTACGTTAAGATATTCACTATACAACCATCAGTCGGCGTCCTTATTACGGGGTGCAGATTATAGTGAACACAATGTAGATTCACCTTGTAGGAGGA
>CAYYHI010000217.1:0-5151 GCA_964471745.1 uncultured bacterium
TAGCGGAGACGTGGTCGACGTCTGGAGCGGCTTTGATGGTCCTGACGGGATAGCCGTCGTCGGTCCTGGTGAGAGATGGAGCTATAAGCCAAGTCAAACGTTCGCAGTTGTAATAGATTCCCTGCATCAGCGCGTCAGGAAGCTGTCTCTGGAGGGAGAACTGCTGGCTGAAACAACCGTCTCCAATTGGGGAATTGATGAGTCTTTCCTGGTATACGTGGTTCTCGATTATCACAACCAGTTGATTATCACAGACAAGCGCAACGATTGCCTGCACAAGTTGGATACCGACCTGAATTACCTGACTCGATTCGGCAAGCCGGGCAGAGGCGATTACGAGTTTAACGAGCCGCGCGGGATAACGATTTACCGTCGGTTCGGTCAGTTGATCGTCGCCGAACGGTTGGGTGCGCAGTACTTGTGGGTGTCGGTGGATGTTCCGCGCTTCGAAGCAAAGGTCATTGAGGACTCGTTACAGCGGGATTTGACTATCGATTTCGAGCTTACCGAGCCGGCTTTTTGCGAGATGGACGTCTTGGACGGATTCGGCAGGTTGGTAGCAAGATTGACGACAAGGCGGCGCTTCCCGGTGGGTGATGGGCATCTCGCCTGGAACCTGCGCGTGCCGAAGAGATCGCTTTTCAGTGGATCCTACCCGGCACTGCCTCAGGAATACAAACCGGGTGAAATACTGCCTGACGGTGATTATACTGTGCGAGGGCGTTTCCGGGCGACCTATTCATCGCGGGAGTACTTCTCGCGGGAAGTTGAAGCCGGTTTCAGGTTTGAAATAAAATAATATTTATCCGGTTCTTCGTTTTCTCAATTGGTTCGCAACCGGGGAAAATGGCGTTTTCTTTGAATTATGAATGTTGAATTCAAAATCCAAAATTCATAATTCAAAATTGATTCTAAGGTAGGGTTACTGGTAAGTTTATTTTGGATAATGATGAATTTTTAATTAAGTTAAAGTGATATGACCGATACAGCGATGCATATTTAGCCTATTTTAGTATATGGCTCGATAATAGAAGACTATAAAGCTGAGAATCTTTCATACTCCGCACAAGTTTGATACGCGCCCTTAGCTCAATTGGATAGAGCACCTGACTACGGATCAGGAGGTTGGGGGTTCGACTCCCTCAGGGCGTACTACTTAGGGTCTGCTGAAAAACTGTTCTTTGAAAGATTTACTGTGATGATGGACTGAGGGTACAGCACCTTCAGTGGCTAGCTGCTACTTTTTTGGTTATCCTACACCTTTGCCACCGCTGTTTTCAGGTTAGCCGCCATCAGACCTAACCTCACCCACAACTCATCACCAGTTTCGATAGAGTACCTGATCCGATCAAGTCCGTAATGGTTCTTGCCGTGACCAATCGCACCCTCGATCCGGTTGCGCTCTCGTCGCTTGCGCTTGCGCCAGCGATCAGAAGAACCTTCCTGTTGAGGCTTCCGACCACGAGGTTCAAAAGCATCTCGTATGATAGCTTGCAGTTTGGACAAATCCAAGCGAATTGTGCAAAGAGCATCATCTTAAATAATAAATAGTTACTGCTCATTTGGGCAGTTTTTCAGCAGACCCTAATTAAAATCAGGTAAATACCAATTTCTATCGGACTGTCACGCTAATTTTCTCACATTCAGAGATTGCTTCACCGACCGCCAGCGTCACTGCGAACGAAGTGAAGTAATCTCGTCAGCGGTCGGTTCGCAATGACAATTAATTAAGCTTGCAGTCCACTACTATAGATTATAATTCATATCACCCGGTGTTTCGAGGTATGCGGCGAGCAGGTCGATAACAGCCTGAACGTCGGTTTTGTGAACGGTTTCGACAGTCGTATGCACGTAACGGCATGGGATCGACAGCGTGATAACCGCCGCACCGCCCTCGACCCGTTGCATCGCGCCGGCATCCGTGCCGCCGCGCGGTAGAACGTCCTTCTGATACGGAATCTTCTTTTTCTTAGCCACCTCTTCGAATTTTCTCAGAAGCTTGGGATTGGTGATGGAAGCGCCGTTCATGATACACAGCGAAGCACCATCGCCGAGATGTGATATCTCCTGCGGTCCGTCGGCGCCGGGAACATCATTGGCAAGCGTTACGTCGATGGCAATGCCGACATTGGGTCTAATGCCGGATGATGAAGCAAACGCCCCCCGCAGTCCGACCTCTTCCTGTGTTGTTGCCACGGCGTAAACATCCGCCGGTGATTTCTTCAGCTTACGTACCGCTTCGATCATGCAGTAGACGCCGACGCGATCATCGAAAGTCTTAGCTGTGTAACAGTCACCGAGGTCTTCGAACCGACGGTACATCGTAATCGGATCACCCACTTCAACCAATTTATCAACCTTCTCCTTCGGCAGTCCGAGATCGATGAAATAGTCCTTTATTTGCAGGATCTTCTTTTTTTCCTCCTCAGTCAGGATGTGTACGGGTTTTGAGCCGATAATGCCGGGAAGATCTTCGCGTCCGTGTACCGTAACCCTCTGAGCCATAAGGGTGCGCGGATCGAAACCACCCGCAGGCTGCATGCGCAGGAAACCCTTGTCATCAATGTAGCTGACCACGAAACCGATCTCGTCCATGTGAGCGGCAATCATGATTTTCTTACGACCGGCTTTGGTCGTACGTCCCTTGCCCTTCTTGAGACCGATTACGTTACCAAGTTGATCGGTTCTGATTTCATCTACCAGAGGCGTCAGTTCGTCGATTATGAACTGGCGAACACGCTCCTCGCGACCGGACATACCGGACATTTCAACCAGATTCCTCAGTAGTTCCATCAATTGCTCCTGTTTTCAATGTTTATTTTTTCCGCAGTTGTAACGATGCCTTTTATTCCAGTTTCTCTGCGGATCTTGTCTGCAAGCTTCTCAGCCTCCTCTTTACGATGGAGACGTCCCACCATAACCACGGTCAGGTTCCTGCCGTTTACTTCCTTTGTTACCAGATCGACGGCGCCGTATTTGACCACCTTGCGCGCGATCTTCTTTGCACCATCGCGCTTGCTGAACGCGCCCAACTGTACGCGCCAGCGTCCGGGCATCGCCAGCAGTTCTTCAGCGGGTGATATTACAGGCTCACCCATCAGTTTGCTTAGCCCTGATTCTGTGCTGAAGTTCGGCTTGTTTTCGATACCGGGATGATCCGGATGGCGTAACTTCAGGAAATTAAAATATTTCTCCGCCTGAGTCATATCACCCTTGCTGTAGTGAAACTGCCAGAGCCTTTCAAGCGCCCAGGCTTCCGACGTTGAACCGGGCCAGAGTGCGACGATGCGGTCGTAATAGAAACGCGCCGTCTCACCGTCCGGCTCGAATACGCCTCTGAAGAACTGCCCGGCTGCTGTGGTGTCCGGAATGTTATCCAGCATGGATCGAATCGTATCTATATCACCGGATCGGTAGCAATCGAACAGCCAGGCTTCATCCACTCCATAACTTACGCTGCACAACATCAGAACGATGATGATCGTCCGGATTTTGAATAGCTTCCGTATCTTAATCATCAAGGGATATTTCATTCCGATTTGGCAGGCATTGTTGTCTCTATGCTGCCTGTCGCCTGGTCAGTTTTACCTTCAATAGCCTCTGAAGTTGCTGATTTGATCTTATCCAGCTCTTCCTGCAGCTTCCGTATCGTCTTTTTGTTTCGACTGATCACGAGCGATTGCTGCACCGAACGGAATATGGCAAGAAGCATAAATACGATCATCCCCGCTGCGAAGGCGATGTAAATCACCATGTAAACCGGTATCTTTCCGGACTGCCAGGTGAAAAACGAGAGTTCAACCAGATCATCGTTTTGCAGGGCGAGACCAAGTATCACGATGATGATGGTTGCGATTAGGATCCAACGTACGATCCACATGAATGAACTCCAATATATTAATCCCCTTAATCCCCCTTTGGAAAAGGGTGAACTTCTATTATCTCCCCTACCATAGTAGTGGACTGTCACGCTAATTGTCTCACATTCAGAGATTGCTTAACCGACCGCCAGCGTAATTGCGAACGAAGTGAAGCAATCCCCCAAAGCGGTCGGTTCGCAATGACAATTAATTAAGTTGACAGCAGTGTGAACCCGCTTATTCCCTCAATCAACGTTGTGATTATATCACCGGGCTGTAGATCACCAGTGGGGAGTGCTACAATGAAACCCTGTCGGCTCCGTCCGGTTACCTGATCCGGGTGCTTGCGCGCCTGACCTTCGATCATCACTTCGAGGGTTTTCCCCACGCACGAGGTCTGCAGCTTATGCCGCGAAGCCGATAAAGTCTCGTTCAGCCTCATCAGGCGTTGGGTTTTAATCTCGTCGGGGATGTTGTCATTCCACTTCATAGCCGCGGTTCCGGGTCTGGGTGAATAGCGAAAGACGAATCCGGATGCATAGCCGACCTCCTCGAACAGAGATACTGTCTGGTTGAAGTCGTCTTGAGTTTCACCGGGGAAACCGACTATTGCGTCGGTAGACAGAGCGATCTCCGGTATCCTTTCACGCAGCTTGTCAACCAGTTTCAGGTACTTGGTACGGGTATATCCGCGGTTCATGGCTTCCAATATCCTGTCGGATCCGGACTGCACCGGCAGATGCAGATCGGGACAGATAACGCCACCCTCGGAAAGCGCCAAAATGAGGTCATCATCGAGATCCTTGGGATGCGAGGTCATGAACCGGACGCGTTTCAAGCCGGGAACTTCAGCCACCCGGCGCAACAGCCCTCCGAAGCCGGTGTCGTCCGAGGTATAAGCGTTAACATTCTGTCCCAGTAGTACAACTTCAGAATAGCCTTCAGCAACGAGGGTTTCAACCTCACGGATGATCTCGTTGACGGGTCGGTTGCGAACCATGCCCCGCGCCAGCGGCACCATACAGTAGGAGCAGAAATTATCACAGCCGCGCGAAACAGCCAGCCAGGCTCGTACCCCCGGCTCCCTTGACGGAACAAGATCGCCGTATGTCTCATCGGAGTTGCTTTCAACCAGTATGCTGGCGTCGGACTTACCGACCAGCGCCGCTGCCAGCAGCTCCGGTAGTCGACGGTAGGTATCCGGTCCGATGACGAAATCCAGTTCTGGACAGCGTTTAATCACTTCATCACCGATGAGACACGAAAGACAGCCGATCATCCCGACAACCCG
>CAYYHI010000218.1:0-5147 GCA_964471745.1 uncultured bacterium
TCCTGAGCCATCTCCGAAAGCTCCGACCCGTCGTCCTCCACCTCGTCGAGCAGCGTGAATGTGCCGCTTAAATCCTGCCCGTTGGCGGTCGCATCTTCCAGCAGCGTTATGGTTTCCGTGTAGCTGTCCGCAGGTGGAGCAACAGGTAATTCCCGTTCGTCTTCACAGGCTGTCAGCATGAGCAGGGCAGTCAGCAAAGAAACCAGCAGCAGATCGATAGTTTTTTTATTTTTCATCTCAACCACCTCATTTCAGTACGACAAACTTGTCGATCTTGATGTTACCACTCTCCGATTCGACCACGTAGTAGTAGATACCACTTACTATCTCCTGGAGATACTTGTTACGCATATCCCAGACGAAGAGGTCGTTCCCCGGTGGATGTTCGAGTTTGACCACGTGATCGCCGGCTAACGTGTAGATGTCGATCTCTGCACCGGTAGCCGGAAGGTTCATGAACCAGAGCTTACGCGGATAATACTTCACATCGTTTACATTCAATGCGCCGCTGTATTCCTGCTCATGACTGCCCTTATAAGGATTGGGTACAACAAAAACTCCATCGACAGAGTTGCCAATGGTTGAGGTTTCTTCCGTGTAGCCGGCGGTAGCTGCCTCGTAGGAGCGTCCTATCGGGGTTATCAACACGCCGGCGCCCTCGACGCCCTGGTCAAAGGTACGGACGATATAGTAGTATGTCCAGCCACGCAACACATCGTAATCATCAAACCAGTAGGTACGACCAAGCGTGTCCCCTGTGGCTGTGTCGATTCTCCAGTTCCAGCCGATATTATCAACCGTGGTGCCGGGTGTGGGATTCAGATCGTAGGGCATGCCCAGATTGAGGTTTTCCCGCTCGAATTCATCAGAGGGCAGCCTGTTGATGATGTCGAACTGCGCCATAGTCCACCAGTAGTTGGTGTCGCTCGAACGCTGGATGACATAACCCTCAAAGTCCTGAAGCTGGGTGATTGGATCGATGGAGGCTTCCGAGTTATCCTCCCAGTATATGCGGACATGATCCGGATGCGCTTCGACCCGGAATTCCGCCTGATCCGGAGCGGCAGGACCCTGGAAGTCGTTGTCGTAGATGCGCTGCGACCACTGTGCGTTCTTCTGGATATCAGCTATGTCATAGCCAGCGATGAACGCCACGGTTACCGGCAGCTCTTCACCGGGCATCAGTATCCAAGCGCCACTAGAGGGTGCAAAGCCCATCAGGTAGCGCCAGTCGCCCAGGTCGGAAGTCGGTCCGCTGTTGTTGGCGGGATCGTCGGAAAGCATATTGAACTTGTCGGCATTAAGATCCGGGTCTCCACCGGCTACACGCTCAAAGTTCTTGAACACTATGTTCAAATCTTCAAGCGGCATGGGTGTTCTTACCACTTTCATTGCGAACAATCCGGGACCGAAACCGTCGGCGTCGGTTGAGTCGTCGCCCTGGATCATCATCAGGTTTTCGCTGTCGTAGAAGTTCCAGTCGTCGACAGACGCCGGGTCGCCGGATTCACCCTTGGCAGCGACGTCCGGGTCGGCGAACAACCCGATATGCACGTCCGTCAGCGGTGCAGCGCCGATGTTGCGGATGATCAGGTCGACCAGGATGAAGGCACCTGCGTAAGCTTCACCCCAGGCGTAAGTACGCTGCAGAACCAGCACATCCAGAGGAATGTGACCGTCAGGGTCAGGATTCTGTGCTTCGGACACCTCACAGTCGTCATAGGCACAGAAGAATTCCTGCGTGCCGCGGGCGTTGCCGTCCTCGTCTTCCAGACCGTCGCCGTCATCGTCGTTTGAAGCGGGATCGGCGTCTCCGTCGAAGTCCGGGTCATCGCCGTCGACCAGGCCGTCGAAGTCATTGTCGAGCAAATCATCAGCCATGTTGCCGGCGGGGTCTTCGTCGATGCCAGGTTCGGGATCATACTTGCAGTTCCCGTCGCCGTTAGCGTCACCGTCGAATGTATCCTCATCGATCAGTCCGTCCCCGTCGTCATCGACGCCGTTGGATTCCTCTTCGTCGATTTCACCGTCGAGGTCATCATCGCGTCCGATATAGCCGCCGCCACCGTCCCAATTGGGTGATGGTGCGCCATCTTCATTGAGATCGTCGGTAGCGGCATCCCAGTCGCCGTCGTCGTCGATCTCCTTGGCGCCGAGGATGTAAGTCTTGCCTGCCAGTTCGGTGTATTGTTTGGACGTGGCGATGTACCGGTCGATGGTCGGCGCGAAATCGTTGGTGCCGTCGTCACCGTCGGTGCCGGTGGAAACCAGCCTTTCGCCGCTTTTAATGGCGCCGACCCAGATACCGGAGCTAAACAGGAAGTCGTTCTCGGAACCGGACGGGAACTCAAAGCCGAAAAAGCCTGGGAGCTCATCCGGGTTCCCCTGTTCGCCCCAGTTGGAAATTGTCATTCGCACGTTGCCGACGTCATGCATGAACCGGTCCCGGATGCCGACGTCAGTGTAAGCCGGTTTGTCTTTATCCCGAACAGGTCCTGCGTCTACCTGTCGAGCCAGGACAGGGTCGAGCAGCCCGATCAGCAGCGACGTGAAGACAGCAACGGCGAATATTTTCAGATATTTCAACATATATTATCTCCAAAGTCTGCTAATTAGAACTCGAGCCCAAGCCCAACCCGAATGTAGCGTGGGTTATCCCAGCCATCAGGATTGGGACCGGCAACAGGATTTTGTACATAGTTCGGAGAAGCCGAATCATTAGCCCAGCCTGGTTCTCCGGTCAAGTCGTCGAAGACGTCCGGTCTACCGGCGCGCCCGTAGTTGTCATCGACCTGGGTTACGTTCTCAACGTCGAACAGGTTTCTGATCTCCAACCACAGCGATGTACGCCATCTCCCGAACGTAAAGAACTTAGCCAGGTTAAGATTGGTTTCGTAAGTCCACGGAGTGCGTTCCGACATCTCCCTGCCCTCGATGCGCGTACCGCTGGCGTCGGTGGGCGTATATGGCAGACCGCTCGTTGCGGTGATGATAGTGTTAAACGACCAGTCACCCGGTGCGCCTTCGATACCGAAGATCGGTTCGCGCGGTCCGTAGTTAAGACCGAGGTTCGTCACGATGGAATGCCTGCGATCCCAGCCGGCAGGCAGTGCCAGAGGCGGCTCAACGTAGTCGTTACGGATAACCTGAGTGCCGATTGAATAAGAATTCTTGGCGTTTACCCAGGAGAGTGTATAAGAGACACGCCCTGAGAAGTTGGCGCCGTATTCCTTCGACAGTGTAAACTCGATCCCGCGGGCAAAGGCGTAGTCCTGGTTGTCCCACATGGCGAAATTACGTACCGATGTAGCCCATTGCGGATATTTCTCCATAAACCAGATCTTGCCGTCCTGGGTGTTGATCCAGTTCTTGATGTCCTTAAGATAGCCGGTCACATCGATCAGGTAATCAGCGTAAGGATTCCAGGAGATACCGACCTCATACGCCACAGTTTTTTCAGGCTCCAGATCCGGATTGCCGACCAGCGGAGTTCCTCCCATCACTTCGGTGTTCACATCGCTTAACAGGTCATCCCATCTCGGTCTCTGATAGAAGTGACCGTAATGGGCGTGCAGGTAAGCTTTTTCTGTGACCGCGTAGGAAACACCTAGGCGTGGTGAAATATATAACTTTATCTCATCCGGAACTTCAAATGGAATATGATTGGACGTCCACTCTGCGTGAGATGTATCCGTGGCAATAACGTGCTGAACCTGGTCACCGGGCATGAAGAAATCGACGCGTCCACCGAGGGTCAGGGTTATATCCTTGTATTCCATCTTGTCCTGCATATAAGCAGCGCCATCGGATGGGAACATATGGTATTCAGTGGAATAAAGCCCCCAGCCTTCATTGTCAATACTTGGATAACCGGGATAGTAGTTATGCAGGTCGAAGTAGTTGTAGTCGATACCGCCGCGCAACTGGTGGTTGCGGTGCATCTGGCTGGTCATCTGGAATTTGACTGCCCAGACGTAGGATTCCTCTTCGAGATGAATCGGCACGAGCTGACCGTTGTCGCCGCCGAGTCCATCGCCGGTATAGTAGAAGCCGTGCCAGTGGCGGTAGCTGTTTGCCGGATTGCCCGGGTCCCAGATGCCGTCGCCGTCAAGGTCTTCGAAAGGTTCACCCGCATCGTAACGACCGTTGTACTTACCTTCAGCGTCGGGAAGATCGGTGTACGATTCTTGAGCCTCACCATATTCATCCGGATCCTTGCCCGCAGCTTTATACTTACGAGAAGCCTTGTAACGGGACAACTTAAGGTGGTAATAGGTCTTCTTGTTGAGGGCATGGTTCCAAGTGAGAAGCATCTGTTCGTCGTCGATCCACTCAAGACGACCATGGTCGGATGCGTTGTACTGGTAATATTGCACGTCCTCGTCGATAATCCCGTCGAGGTCGTCGTCCTTGCCGTTCAATGACTCTTCGTCGATCCTGCCGTCACCGTCGTCATCCTGCCCGAATACGAACGTCTCGCCTTCGGTGTTCCGCCCGGATACGCTGCCTACCCAGTCTCTCAAGATCAGATTGCGTTCTTCATCAGTGTAATCGGACGGGAAATTGCGGTTCAACCTGAAGTAAAAGGGGTTGGCATAGGTCCGGGAGTTACGATAACCGAACTTCAGCTTCATTGTCGGATTCATATGGTAGGTAAGCTGGGCACTGCTGTTCTGGAAAGTATGCTCACGTTCGGCGTTGAACATGCCTTCATCCAGTCCCAAGAATCCCGAGGCATTATACTTCATACCCGACGAAGAACCGATGTAGTTGCCAGTTGAGTTGGTGTTTCTTCCTGTAATATCACCAGCGACGAAGAACGTTAAATAACCAGGGATATTAAGACCCAACTTGGGAAGAAGATGGTAAGTAATCGGTTCCGGTCCACCGAGGGATCCCTCGAAGTAGTCGTAGTTCTGGTAATGCGATTTCGGCTGATATCTTGTTGTAAATGTCTTATCGAACGGTTCGCGGTCGGGATCATCGTATTCATGGTATATGTGAGTTGTTCTGGTTTCAAACAGCTCGTCATTTTTAGGAGAAAGATCATCGAATACATACCTGATCTTCCCGTGATAATCCTTTCCACCTTCCTTGGTTATAATGTTGATAACCGCCGACTGCGCGTTACCGAATTCGGCATCGAA
>CAYYHI010000219.1:0-5140 GCA_964471745.1 uncultured bacterium
TGAATAAATATCTCGGACATATGTCAACTACAAACTGCACCCCTTAATAAGTGGGAAATGTGTAGACCATCATATCATTTAGCACAGGCACGGAGACCTGCGCCACTGAATCAGTTAAAATATTCATTCTCAACCACATCTTAACATAACTTAGGAACACACACAAACTTTCACACTTTTACACTTTCACACTCTGTAATCATATATGCTAAAAAAAATCTGGCGCTTCCTGATAAAAGTTATAAGAGCAACCTGGCGTGGTCTCGGTCCGAATGATTTTGTGCGGAGCATCACCGCCGGTGCAATTGTAACAGTCATTGGCATATCCGGGATCGTGCTGCTGCTCTGGTCGCTCTCATCAAACCTTCCCGACCTTGAGAAACTGAAGGCATACGAACCTCGCCTGACAACCCGTATCCTCGACCGAAACGATGAATTGCTGCTGGAGCTTTACAGTCAGCGCCGGATCATGGTGCCGTTGGACAGCATCCCGCAGTACACCATCGACGCCATCCTGACTATCGAAGACAACCGCTTTTACCAGCACTGGGGATTGGATCTTATCGGCATAATCCGCGCCGCGGTGATAGATATCACCACATTCAGCCTCAGGCAGGGCGCTTCGACCGTCACCCAACAACTGGCACGCGACCTGTACCTGCACAAGAGGCGCACCTTCGGCAGAAAGATCCAGGAAACCATGGCTTCGATCCAGATCGAACGCAACTACTCCAAGGACGAAATCCTGGAGATGTACCTGACCCAGATACCGCTTGGGCACGGTGCATACGGTGTCGGAACCGCATCAAGAATGTACTTTGACAAATCCCCGATGGAATTGACTTTAGCCGAGTCGGCGCTGCTTGCTGCACTGCCCAAAGCTCCCGCTAATTTCTCGCCCTACTTCCATCCTGACAGGGCGCTCAGCAGACGCAACCTCGTACTGAAAAGGATGCTCGACGTGGGTGTTATTGACATCGAGCAGTACGCTGAGGCAAAAGCTGATACCCTGAATGTAATCCAACGCACGTCCGGGATACCGCTGGGAATAGCGCCATATTTCACTGAGATGATCCGGCAAAAGCTGTCCGAAGAGGGGCAGAGGCTTGGCTTTAGCTACCTCACGGACGGACTGACCGTGCACTCGACGCTCGATGCCCGTATGCAGGAATTCGCCGAGATGGCTGTCGATTCGCATCTTGCCGTCCTGCAGCCCATTGTCAGAGAACGGTTCATAAGGCGATCTCTGACGGAAATCTGCACGACCCTATATGGACCTGAAGAGCCTCCCAACCTTGAGAAAGCCCTTTCGGACAGTATATTAATCGATTCGGTCTATTCCGCCCGTTCGATTGTACAGGTTGCGCTGGTGGCAATGGATCCGCAGACAGGGGATATCCTTGCGCTCATCGGGGGTCGCGACTTCACCCGCTCGAAGTTTAATCGCGCCGTGCAGGCAATCCGGCAACCGGGGTCGGTCTTCAAACCGTTTGCCTACATGACCGCCATCGACAACGGTTATTCGCCAACCTTTGAACTGCTGAACCAGGATGTCGTTCTGACGATGGCGGATGGTACAAGATGGGTACCTCAGAACTACGACCACTCCCATGGCGGACCGACGACTCTTCGTGAAGGACTCCGTCTATCGCTCAATCTCGTCGCCGCCAGACTGGTTCAGGAGGTTGTCCCACCGCGCATGGTTGTGAAATATGCCCATCAGTTGGGTATTTCCACGCCGATCTCCGCTGTAGATGCGGTGGCTTTGGGCTCATCCGGTACAATACCGTTGGAAATGGTCAGCGCATTTTCGGTATTTGCAGCAGGTGGTATATATCACCAGCCGCGCCCGATCCTCGAAGTAAACGACCGCTTTGGCGAACGTATAGTCGATTATCCCATTCAGCGAAGAGTGGCAATATCGGCGGAAACTGCGTATATTATGACTGATATGCTGAGTACGGTGATAAACCGCGGCACCGGCGGCTCCGCTCGTTGGAAGTACAATTTCACACAGCCAGCCGCTGGCAAGACAGGCACAACCAACGACTTCACAGACGCCTGGTTCATCGGCTTCACCCCGCGGCTTGCCTGCGGTGTCTGGATTGGTCTTGACGATCCCCAGGAAACACTTGGTAAAGGCTATTCCGGCGCCGTCGCCGCACTCCCGATCTGGGCAAGGTTCATGAAGATGACCTACGATTCGCTGGGTTGGGAGGGCGAGAAGTTCGAGATGCCGCCCGGAATTGTGAAGGTCATCATTTGTGAAGAGACAAAGCAGATCGCCGTATTGTCCGAACAAGGTTGAAGAGGTGTTCCGGGAGGACACCAGACCGTTGAATGTATGCAGAAAACACCGGAGGATTGGTAAGTTTTGATCAAGGCAATCATCTTCGATCTCGACAACACTCTGGTCGATTTCTACCGTATGAAGAAGCTTGCAGTTGAGGCGGCGGTCGATGCGATGCTGGACTCCGGGCTCGAGGGCAGCTTTGAAGAAGCATACAACCATATAATGAAGGTCTACAAGACAGAAGGTATAGAATACCAGGAGGTTTTCGACCAGTTTCTGTTGGAGCGTTACGGTGAAATCAACCACAAGATGCTTGCGGCGGGTGTTGTGGCGTATCGCAAGGCGCGTGATGCGGCATTAGTGCTGTATCCACACGTTACACCGACCCTAACCACACTCGCCAAGCGCGGGATCAAGCTGGCGATTATCACCGATGCGCCTGCCAAGCAAGCCTGGCTGCGACTGTGTTACCTGCATCTTCACAATCTGTTCGATGCGGTCATCGTGGCGGAAGAGACCGGCGCACTGAAACCGTCGCCGCTGCCCTTCAACAAAGCGCTTGACGTTTTAGGTGTGCAGCCTAGTGAGGCATTAATGGTCGGCGACTGGCCTGACCGCGATGTTGTCGGAGCCAAGAACGTCGGTATTCGCACCGTCTTCGCTCGATATGGTGATCCGCGTGGCGTCGAAAACTCAGGCGCCGATTACGATATCGACGATATATCTGAATTAATCGGGATTATAGATAGAAGCGGTGTCAATCCGTAGAACCTGTAAGGGCGATGTACGGCATAAAATTGTACCGTCTACTGGAATACGGTACAGGATTGTACCAACTAGTACTTACTTGCGTAAATAACCGACATATAAAAAGTCGCTGATTTGTCATTCCCGCGCAGGCGGGAATCCAGATAAGCACTTGATATTACTTAAGTTGCCTAGATTCCCGCCTGCGCGGGAACGACAGCAGCTTACTTACGTCTTTTTACTCAAGTAGGTACTAGAGACTGTCCGAGAATGTGAAAAACGCATCGAATCTCATCATTCCATCGAAAGATGGAATCCAGCAACTCCAGAAATGTCAGCAACTTCTCTGGATTCCAACTTCCGTTGGAATGATGAATCCTGAAACATTTCAGCATAATTGGACAGACTTAACTACCGGAATACGGCACAAGATTGTACCGTCTACTGGTGCAAATCCGACGAAGATTACGATCTTAATGAAACAAGGAGAATAAGAGAATCATGAACAACGTCGTTAAATTACTAACGTTCGTCATCACCGCCATTTTGCTCCTGATCGGCTGTGCAGATGACTCAATCACAACGCCGGCTGATGTGCCATTAATGCCGCGTCTTCTGCGAGCCATGGCGGTCGGTGACAGCGCTGTCTACCTGACCTGGCGGGATGTATCACAAAACGAGGACGGTACCAGGATCTACGAAAGTGTTCATCCCGACTCCGATTTTGTCCTGGCGGCTACCGTCGACGGTCAGGACGTTGATTCGGTCCTGCTCGGCGGTAAAAACAGCGACACTCCATATCGGTACCAGGTTCAAGCTTTCAATCTGTACGGCGGATCCTTCATGTCGAAGACAGCACGCACACTCGATCCGGAACAGACCGATTACTTCGACAGCGGTTCGCATGGTAACATCCTGTCGATAGACGTCAGCCCGGACAGCCGCTATGTAGCGGCAGGGATGCAGTTGGATGCACGGTACCTGCTGACGGTCGAATGTTGGGAGATTGTTTCGGGACGTTTAGTGTTCAGCTACTCCGGTGACCACTCGGTGCAGGCGGTTGCTTTCAGCCCGGATGGTCAGTATCTCGTCTCAGGTGAATATCATCCGGCATCAATCAAGGTCTGGAGCGTTCCGTCCGGCGAACAAATGCACACAATCGAGCTATCTGCAAACGACGGTCTTATCTCGCTGGCTTTCAACCCGGTCGATGAATATCTGGCAGCCGCGGTATATGATATAACCGTGCTGTACAATACACCGACACCCGGCATTATCAGGCTCTACCAGTTCGAGACCTGGCAGTCGTATCGTACGATTGAAGACGCTCATCCCAACCGTATTTCGGACGTGGCATTCAGCCCCGATGGTCTGCTGATGGCTTCGAGCTCATGGGAGAGCAGGATCAGGCTCTGGAGCGGTTCCGGTGCATCGCTGGTAAACACACTCTCCGGTATTGAGGGCGATTTCACCGACCTGTGTTTCAGCATGGATAACAGCCTATTGTCGTCTGCTTCCGATGACAGCCTTCTGAGGTTGTGGGACATGGAGAGCGGCGAATTAGTCGGTCTGATGCAGGAAGAATATGATGACGTGACATCGGTTGCTTTCAGCCCGGACAGCCTGTACATGGCATCCGGCACGATGTCTGTGAACACCAAGATATGGGATTACCGCCGCCTGGCTTTATCCATCGAAATAACTGAACCGGCCGGCAACTTCCAGCCGCGCTATGTCAAGTTTACTCCCGATGGTGAGCATCTGATCATAGCAGATTATGAAGGGGTGTTTGTTTATAAGGTCTACAGGTGATCGCAGTGTACTGTCAGTCTAATAGTCGATAGTCGTTAGTCGTTAGTCTGCTGGAGACCAAACGACCAAAGACTAATAGTTAAGTTGACAGTCCATTAGTACTTGCTAATGGGTGCAGATTATAGTGAACACAAAGTAGATTCACCTTGTAGGAGGACGGGTCTCCGTACACACATTGAAACACGGGTTGAGCAGGGGGGCGGTAAAGACAATCAACCCGTGCCACCCGCCGAGATTCATCATTCCAACGAAAGTTGGAATCCAGAGAAGTTGCTGATATTGCGGGAG
>CAYYHI010000220.1:0-5103 GCA_964471745.1 uncultured bacterium
ATCGAAAGCTTGGTACGATGACTATTGGCTTGCTGGTTGTTACTGTGGTAGGTTTTAATGTCCTGATTTCAATTCCCGGACTTTGGAGCAAGATAAGTGATATGGCGATAATCGGCGCGATCATCTTCTTTGTCAGTGAATATCTTGCCTGGCTGATTTGAAAATCCACAAGGGAACCGACCTATAACAGGTTTTTCAAATAATTGGAGACTATCCAACATAAGTTGGCAGATTAATCGATTTGTAGTAATCATTCTGATTCTCCTTCCTGCCATCTTACCGGCAGCACCCAAAGTCGGTGTAATCCTTCCCGAAACCGGACCTCACGCTGAGATCGCCATACTGGTACGTTCTGCCTTCGAACTTGCTTTCGAGAATACCCGCCGTAAAGGACAACCTGAGCTTGAATTAATCTTCGCCGATAGCTTTAACAATCCCGACAGTGCTCGTGCTGTAGCCAAGAGACTCGCAGATATGCCGGATGTAATTGCGCTTGCGGGAGGATACCCCAGCGCTTGCTGTGCGGAGATAACCCATGTCGCCGAAAGAAGGAATATCCCGTATCTTATAATTTCAGCCTCGGCAGATACGCTTACCCGTGCATCCAACCCGAACGTATTCCGCCTAGCGCCGCCGACTTCGGGGTACAACGATGGTCTGATCAGTTGGATGATCACCACGGTTGGTATTCATAGTTCAATTGCAGTGCTCTATGATGATCGACCGCAGTGGACTGAAGCGGTCAAGGATTTTACACGGGATTTTGATGGCAGATGGAGCGGGCAAATTGGTAATATCGCCTTCTCAGCCGGTGAGCGCGACTTTCAAAGCCGGATAAATGATATAAGCCATATAAAACCTGCGGTTGTCTGGCTCATCGGTGGGACAGGTGATATTGCCAGGTTTTTGCGCCAATGTCGGGAGGTTGAATTTGCCCCCGCAGCCTTCGTGATAGGTACAGTCAGGCAGATTAACCGAAAGGTAATCTCCGCTTCTGAAGGTGCAGCTGATTATGCTCTTGGTCCAGCGGTCTGGTGGCACACTCATCCTTTTCCGGGTGCAAAAGCTTTCGTCGAGTCATTTCAGGAACTTACTGGCGTAACTCCTGATTACCATACAGCCGAGGCGTTCGCTGCCGGTCAGGTGATGCTGCGGGCAATTGAACATGTTGACACAAATACTCGTGATGGATTCCGGAACAGTCTTTCGCTGATCGATATGGTTACCGTGTTGGGTGAGGTAAAATTCGAGGCTTACCGTGGTTTCACCAATCAGAACCGGGTGAGAACCAGCGCTTTGCAGCTTCATGGTGACAGGTGGGTTACTGTTTGGCCCCCGCAGCTTGCCACGGCAAATTATATATATCCGGTCCCCGAATGGCGCGATCGTAGTGAAAAAATCAAAATGAATACCAAACCAACTATTATCCTACTATTAATGGTTGCTTTAATCTGGATCTTACTGGTCGCTGGATCGAGAAAGCGTAAGGAGTTACTGAAACAGCTGGACAGGTGATTAAACGCATGGCTGCTGTCGTCGAAATGATTAATTTATGACCTGTATCACATTTTCAGGGATGAGAATGTATTATAATAATGTTATGCAACGGATAATTTGTGGAGCGGGGACGCCCTCGTCCCCGCTTTTAATGACAGACTCTTTGCAGCGGGACGAGGGCGTCCCGCTACTACGAAATCCGTTACATCATGCTAAAAGACTTTTAGCCGTGCTACAATATTAGAATGCAATGATTAGTTAATCTTGCTAATATGCCAAAGGACAATCAAATTCATGCTTAAAATGACCATCAAAACAGCATTCCTGGCAGTTATGCTGTTTATAGTATATCCGACGCAGGCTCGCACCCGGACCGAACAGGATATACCGGTTACACGCAACCTGCTCGGCATACCTCTGCCAACCCGCAATGAATACCTGGCTCGTTTTCCGAAAATGAGATTGATTGTTCACGATGTGGAACGCTATCATAACGGCAGGGATGAGGAAGGAACGGTTGTTGTTGCTGTCAACCATGGTCTCCTAAATGCACTTGAGGAGGGGTTTAACCGGTTCGTTGATGATATTGCGGATACGGGATTCGAAGTTGTTCTAATCGATGTGGAAGGTGGGACTCCCGCTGAATTCAAGGAGTTGCTGATCGAGGAGGGTGGCGACGATATTGCCGGTGCCATTCTTGCCGGTGAGTTGCCGTTGGCGTGGTTTGAGCTTCTGGAGTATTTCGACGATGAAGATGAGCCGGATAATCCTCGTTTTGCGGAGTTCCCGATAGACCTGTTTTTTATGGACACTGACGGTACATGGCAGGATACATCAGGGAACGGCATATACGACGTTCACGCTGATTCTTGGGAACCTGATATCTGGATCGGAAGACTGCCGGCTTACAATTTGAGTCGGTTGGATGAAGTAACCGTGGTCTCCGAATACCTGGAAAAAGTTCACCGGTATCGAATGGGTGACCTGTCGCTGCCGCATAAAGCCTTGAATTTTGTCGATGATGACTGGGTTGATTACGCTGCCGATTGGGGCGATGATGTGGCGTTGACCTATGGTTTTGTGTTGACGGAAGCCGAACCGGAATCGACCTCGGCTGTTAACTACAGTCGTGAGCTTGAGAGCGATGGATATGAACTGGTTCAGGTATGTGTGCATTCAACCGCCTCTTCGCACATTTTCTGGGTAAACGGACACAATGATTACGATTATTTTCGTTTTCCCAATCTGCGCGATGAGGTCTCACCCAATGTGATGTTCTACAATCTCTACGCATGTTCAAACATGAACCTTGCCACCAATCTTCCTATGGGAGCGCTTTACGCCTTGGGTGGTCCTTACGGTCTGGGTTCTATCGGCTCGTCAAAGACCGGGGCTATGCTCTATTTCGATGACTATTACCGCTGGTTGGGGGAAGGTGAGAGCTTTGGCGAGGCTTTCAGGAGGTGGTTTACAGAACACGGAAACCAGCCGGAACACGAGAATTGGGCTCGCTCGTGGTTTTATGGTATGACCTATTTCGGCGACCCCACGCTGAAACCAACTCTCGGAATAAGAGTAAGTGACTTAATCGTTTCAGATGATAACGGAGGTGATGACGACGGATTGGCTGATGCAGGTGAATCGGTCGATTTGTCAGTAGTGCTGATAAATCATTCGCTAAATAATATCGAAGGTATCGAGATAGAGTTGAGTTCTGAGGATAACTTTGTTGAAGTGGTAGAGGGTGAAAGTTATTTGAACCAACTGGATCCGGATGATTTGACTTCCGTGGATGGCTTCGCACTGACAATTGCAGAGGAGTGTCCCGATCGACATAAGGCGGCGCTGATGATCAGGATGTCTCCGGAGGGGGAGGAACCATGGTTTGATCGGTTCCTGCTCGAGATATTCAGTCCGAAGGTTCAACCGGTCGGATTCTCTTTTGCTGAGATTGATGGCAACGACAATGGATGGGTCGGACCGGGTGAGACCGGTGATTTGTATTTAAACTTCCGCAATGTTGGTGGTGATGATTTGCTGGAGGATGGACGGGTTGACTTGCGATCTTTGGATGATCTGGTTGAGGTGCTAAGTGATGATATATTTATACCTGGGATAGCGCCGGGATCTGACGGTTTATCGCAGCCGGTCAGGTATCGAGTGGCGGAAGATGCTGATTATCAGCGAGGTGTTCTGTTGCAGGCGTCGGTCAGTCATGGGGAGATCGAGCGGGGTGGGGGAATGTTTATTGTGCCGCTCGCACCTGAATTTGACTTTAACGAAGATCTGGATATCGAACCTCTTTGGTTTAACAGTTATTCATTAAGTCCGGGTTATAACAACTGCTGGCGATGGAGTGAGGATGCGGGAGAGCATTCGGCTGGGATTGCTTTTGGTGGTCCGGACTCCTCATTCTATCCTGGTCATGCAGACGCAGTGCTTGAACTGCCGATGATGATGTTTGAAGAAGACGCCATACTGGAATTGCGCCACAGAATGTTTGCCGAAGAGGACTATGACGGCGGTATGATTGAGATCAATCGCGGCGATGACTGGGAACTGGCTGTGCCGGAAGCCGGTTATAACGGCAACGCGGTTGATAACGGCTCGTTTCCCGGTGGTGAATGCTGGAACGGTGTGTTCGATTGGCGTGATGATCAGATTCACATCGAAGGACCTCGCGGAACACTGATAATTCGATTTCGATTCGCATCCGACAACGCGGTCGAAATGATAGGCTGGTTCATAGATTCCATCCGATTAAACGGAACACCGTTTGCTGTTGATGAGAACTTCAACAGCCCTGGAACGTTCGGGTTTGAGAATGTTTATCCGAATCCCTTTAATAATTCTTTCAAAGTGGATTATTATACTGAACAATCTGGTGAAGTCAGGCTTCGGTTGTACGATGTAAGTGGTAGAAAAATTGATACTTTAACTGAGGAATTGCATGAGGCGGGAAGTCATTGTATTAATTATAACGCTTCCGGATTACCCGCAGGAGTTTACCTGCTGAAAATCGATTGCGGAACATATTCAAGAATGGCTAAGGCGGTGCTTGTAAAGTAAATGTAAGTCTATTTTGTAGTGAATGACAACCCTGAGTTTCCGCCTTTGTGTGACGTATTGGGTTTCATTTCCTGTGTTTATTTATTATATTGACGATTTGTATGATGAACAAGCTAACTCAAATTTCTGTCGATAAGACATCCAAGAAACCTTCAACGAGGTTGCCATGCCGCGATTCCCATTTGGAAATCACTGCATTATCTTTATTCTAATTACTGCCATAACCACCTTTGCCCAGGACAATCCTCAACGTGACGATCCAGGTTATGGTCTTTACGAGTCCGGGTTCAACTGGTTGGAAATCGAGGACATTGGAACGAGACTCGATGATATTCATGATAATGATTTTCATGGTCCTTTCCCGATCGGGTTTATATTTCCCTTCTTCGGACGTTTCTACGATGAGTGCTGGATCAGCTCCAACGGCTTCATTGGTTTCGGACCTCCGCGTAACTATGGAAGCGCCATAAACCAGGATCTTCCCGATCATCAGAGCCCCAATAACATAATCGCTCTCTACTGGAAGGACCTCGATCC
>CAYYHI010000221.1:0-5031 GCA_964471745.1 uncultured bacterium
CCCTCATCCTTCATCCTTCATCCTTCATCCTTCCAAACCTATCTTATCACCACAAACTTCCCGGTCTCGAAGTCACCTTTCGGTTTACCGTTCTCGTCGGTCTTCTCCACAGTAAACAGGTACATCCCCGATACGACCTGCTGGTGATTGCGTGAGTTCAGGTCCCAGGCTTCGGCAAAATCCGCGTTCCAGCCTTGTTTACCATCACCGGCGATGTTGTGCGGTACGACATCGACCAGGTCACCGCTTACTGTGTAGATTCTGATCAAACAGAATTCCGGAAGGTTGTAGAAATAGAGCCTCCGGTCAGTCTGGGGAAAGTAGTCCGGTGTACCGTCATCCCGGTTTTCCCAGGATAAATCGTCGCCATGTGCAACGGTATAATCCTCGTTTGCCCGATAAGGATTCGGTACAACCATGACCGGAGCCGCAGCATTTCCGCAGGGAGCAATGTATATCATGTTCGCTCGTCGAGCCGACTCAAGCGGCGGTGTACCGGTCTTGTAATCGCCGTGGTCGAAAGCGGTTACAGAATAATAGCGAGGCATCATCGGATGAGCGTCGTCTATCACATAGTAGTAATTCTCACTGTCCGGATCATAATAAAGATCCCCTGAACCACTCAGCCCGATGTTCCTTCCCACCGGCTTACGATAATACCTTATGCCGTCAATTAGAGTATCCGGAGCAATCGCTTCAGGATCGTCGACCGGCTTGGTTGCCAGCGAATCGTTCTCGCTGAAGTAGGCGAAATCAACCCGGTCAAACTCATCCAGAAAGGCAAAGTCCTGCTCGAGACCGGTGTTTGAGACATATATGCGGTAACCCTCGAAATCCCATTCCCTGGAGAACGGATCCGTATAATTGGGCGCTTCGGATGGATCCTTGTTCCAAGTTAAAATCACACAGCGATTGAGTTTGTCGTAATCGATAACCAAAATCACACTATCGCGTTCCAGGGTTATCGGTTCTGTAAGCAATTCCAGGTTTGGCACCGGCGGTGGCGGTGGACCCTGGAAATCAGGATGACCGTCACCGTAATCGAGCATTCCATTATGACGTGTATAATCAAACTCTTCCGGTCTTTCATAGGCATCTTCCTGTGGTGAAAGATGACCGTCGTTCTCACTGCCATCCGCATCGGGTCCGGGATAAATATCCTCAAAACTCACACCACCGACCCAGCGGTAGGCAACATCACCGGCTGCAAGGGCGAACAAGCCGTCATTACCGGTATCCTCACCGTACCAGCCGTCGCCCGTATCGAGCATACCATCACCTTCGGATCCGTTGGGATCGTTCGTGCCCGGGATATGATCCCAGCCCCAATCGTGGATAGGCGTGTCTATCATCGGGTTGTCATAAACCCGAGCCGCCCAGTCTGCATTATAGCGAAAACTGTTGAAGCTAAACTTATCGGGATCTATGTTCTGGGGGTCAGTTTGTGGATCGTTTCGGTCATGGAAGGCATCACCTGCAACGTAAGCGATGGTCATGGAAAACTTCTCGCCCGGATTCAGGCGGTATATTCGATTTCCGGCTTGATCCAGATGATCGAATATACCGAGCGGACCCCAAGAAAGCAGATAGCGCGTGTCATAGCCGTTCGCAAGGTCGTCTACTACCGCCGGATCCGTATCGTCGGTTACGCCGGGGATCTTCCAATTGTGGGATTCCAAGACTCTGTCGGGATTCCAGCGATCCCTTATTTCGTGAGGATGATCGGCTATCCATTCGGATTTGTTGACATAGACCTGGTCATAGTCAAATTCACCGTTCGATAGAATGAAATACTTGCGTGTATCGCCCATGGGCGTACCGTAAGTGTCCGTCCAGCCACTGGGCGCACTGTCGTCGTCCCAGGCTGGACCGAAATCAAGCTCAGGTTCGCCGTTGGAAATCCACCAGTTGAACGACGTGCGCAGCTTGGGATTGGGCGCCCGTACAACACGCACACCAGTCACTGCAGGACTGGTGAAATCGATTCCCGACGTAATAGCCACAGGTCGCCCATCGTTATCGGCGATCCAGGCTGTATTGATTACTGAGGAATCCTGCAGACCATCGGGTCTTGTGTAGTAAAACCAGCGTTGGAAGCCGCATACGTCGTCCATAAACCAGTTGTCCGGTTCACCCTCCCAGCCGACGTCGGCATCGATATACAGACCGACATAGAGATTCTTCAGGTAGTTGCCGGCAATATTCTCCACTTCCCAGTCGATGATGATGAAGTTCTGCGCGTAGTTGTAACTCCAGGCATAAGACCGCTGCTTTATCATAATTCCCAAAGGAAAATGAGGACCATCGATGGGATCATCCCCTACATAGAAATCCTCTGTCAGCGTATCGGCATAGGTTATCAGGAAATCCTGTTCGGATATTGCATCGTCATGGGTTACATATTCACCGAGCCGGTTGTAGTTATTAGGGCGAGTTGACATCTCCACGATGCGACCGGGGTCATCTTCCGCCGGGTAGAATTCGTTTACACGCGGACGAACCCAGCCATCCGTACCAGTGGACACACGGGGGAACTCGTATCCCTCCTCCTGAACCATCGCACCCAGCCATAGACCACCCTGGAAGAGATATTGTATATTTGAGTTTGCGGGATATTCACACTGTGGCGCCCATGTTCCAGGATACTCCGGATCTTCCATCCCCAATGTGCCCCAGATGGAGAAATTACCGAAGTAACCCCAATTGGTGAAATTCATCCATATATTGCCGACGCGGTGAACGCGGTTCTGTGTGTTGGGATTTGCCAAAGCGGTGCGTTCCGGACCTTTGCGCGTCGGTCCAACGGGTGGACCCAGAGCGCCGAACGCAAAGCTATACAGAAACAGTACAATGAAGAATGCGAGATGTGCTGGATGTCTGTGGGAAGATATAAACATGGCTTTCATTTACCTTATTGCTTTAGGTTATGAATATTATCTTTTCAATACATCATTTAAACATTTGAACTCATAAGGATGTTGGTAAGAAGAGATATAAGACTTATCTTTCAATAATTCATAATTTCCATTGAAGTAACAGTTAAATATCAAACGAAAAGTGTTCACTGGTGTTATGGAGTTATAAAACAGTTCATCACCATTCATAGGTAATAAATAAGCATTAAATATCCGCACTCTTTCATAAGAGTAATTCTTACTGTGTTGATAGAATTCGGGACCATGATCCGCTTGTAAAATAATTATTGGTATTGATTTTGATTCTGAAAGTATTTTCTCAATGAGTATTTTTACTTTCTTGTTAACGAACATCAATTGATTTAAATAAGATTGTTTGTGTTGCCAGACACTACCAGTCATCTCAATATCAGAATTTTCCACATTCTCACCATTGGGACCAAACAAGAACGGAGGATGAGGAACTAAAAGATGACTAAAAACAAAATACGGACTTTCAACTTTAGTATGTACTTCAGCAAGTTGGGAAAAAGTTCGTAGTATTCTTTTACGATGGGGTTTTGAAAAAAGATATTTCTCAAAGGGTTGTAACATAGTCACATTTATAATAATTAGATATAATTCTGTTACTCCACCATAACTTAGGTCAATATCTGCATAAATATTCTTGTTAGTTCCTCCCCATCCAGATCTAAAATGAACAAACATATAACCTCTCGATTTAAGGAACTGCATCACCTTGTTGTTTTGAATCATTTGATAGGGTATTGTCCGATCTTTCGATTCTACACCAATCGTCTCACTTAAGTAATTAATATATTTCATGTTTAATGAAGAAGCTAAAGATAAAAAAGTTAAAGTATAGTTACTTTGGCTTTCAGAAGCAATATAAAAACCCTTAAGCATAAGGTAGTTAAGAAACTCGCTGTTGTCATAATTATAAAGTTCTTCCAAGGTGTGTTGGTTAGCGTATCCATCAAGGATTATATAATATATATTGGGAGTATCTTTTAATAATTGTACAGAGTCCAAATAATCCCTACTAGTAGTTTCAGTTGAGTATGAATGGACATCTGAGTAGACTAATCTCAACTTATATAAAAAGATATTAAATAATGAAAAAAGAACTAATACAGAGGTTGAAATATTTAAACATTTTGTAACAGTGTTTAAAGGCTTTTTTGTTTTCACGAAAATAAAGATACTTAGGACTATTATTAAGATCCAGATAGGTAAAAGATATCTATGTCGAACGATGCTAAAACCACCGAGAGTAAATTTATTTGTAGCATTGAAAAAGTGCCCATATAGAAAGAACATAAATAGGAACAAGGTAGCAATCAGACCGGCTTTTTGAGAGTTACGGAGAATTACAGTAAGTCCTACCAATATCAACATGCTGATGATAACCACTACCGCAAATGGCAATGTCATTTCAACAATGGATAATTGGTCTATATTGTGAGAAAAAAGAAAGAGAATGACAAATATAGAAAACAGTAACGGATGAGCAACAATACGATACTTCATATTTCAACTCCACGCATAAGGTAAAGGATGCGCTCTGATCCTTTAATTTCCGAAGATGTAATTATGTTGAAATAACGTTTGAATTCATTTTCAAAAGATTCTTTTGTATATTCATTGAAGACATCTTCACGTGTATTTAATAACCGTTGTACCTGTGAATCGGCTTTCGGTACAAATTCTATAATCAACCAACGACATACTGCATGGAAAAACTCGACAATTCGGAGAAAAGGCAAGTTGTTGGAAATCGCCAGATGATGGATCAACGCCAGTGCCAAAGCTAAATCCACCGGTCCCCGTTCCAGTATGTTTTCTCGCTCACGGCACATCCAGCCAAGCGCTGGGCTGGGATTAGTCAGATCAAGTAACAGTGGAAGCATACAATCATCTTTTAGTTTCAAGGATTCGCGGTAGTTCTTTTCCACGGCGATCGGGTCAATATCAAATGCAATCGTGGGGATTCCTCGATTTGATGCGATTCTACTATACAAACCCGTGTTTGCACCAAAGTCCCATACCGTTTTTGCATCCGTGAGCTCTATAAAACAATCCACGAGTTCTTTCTTATGATTAAGTGCATCATCAG
>CAYYHI010000222.1:0-4985 GCA_964471745.1 uncultured bacterium
AACAATTGCATCCGGAAGCCATAGAAATCATAGAAGGCTGATTAGCCACGAAGACACAAAGGCACTAAGAAAAAAATTGCCACAGAGGACGCAGAGGAAAAATAGCCACAAATTGACAAAATAGAGCCGGATTCTTGACTTTTGGGCATAAATTGTTAATATATAGAGACTGTATATTCTAAGGAAAGAGCATTTATATATGGATGAAAGCAAAATAATCAGTTGCCCCAAATGTCATCAGAAACTACGGATACCTTCTAATATGGGAGTTTTGAATGTAAAATGTCCTACGTGCAATGCAACCTTTTCTTGGGACGGTGACTCACCAAAGAACCCAAACGATAAGCAAGGAACCTTAGTTTTTGTCAAGGAAGTCGCAAAATATTTCATGGAGTTCTTGGAGACGGATTTCCATAAAAGGAGAAACCCGAAAAGAAGCATTAGATTTCGAAATGAAAGCAATCTACTGGTCGGACTAAATCTTAATAAATATCCCGCCTTCAACAATCTTATATGGAAAACCATCATCAATTCTTTCAATGAGAGTCGGGATATTGAAAAGGGGCGTTACAAAACTCAGATTCCAAAAAATCTGTTGGATTTGATTAGGATGCAAGCGGAAAAGATTTCAAACAAACAATTAAATCAGATCATCGAGCAGATTTCTGAAGAACTAGAAAAAGCAGCAGTTCTTTATGAAAAGGAATATGACACAGCCCTTACATCCTCTTTGGAAGGTGCTGGGAGAATAATAAAAACTGATTTAGCTCTTCCTCTCATCAGCAATCTGGAAAAGCCATTAGAGAACTTAAATCTTGGAGATGAAAATAGCATATATTTGATGGAAGAAGAGCTTACTGACATTTTGGTGAAGTTGCTGGAAAATAAGATATCAGAAATACTTAAACTAATGATTTCAAAGGAAAACCCGAATATTCTGAGAGAACTGAAATTAGTTTTTGATGTCCATGAGGTGAAAAACCACATTGTTAGTTTTTTCGAGAGTTTCCAGGTTACGGATTTGTATGCGGAAATTTATGAAATAGACAGGAATAGGAATATATTAGACAAACAAGAATTCTATCTTTATTTTTGCGATATAACATTTGACAATGCTAAGTATCCTGTTTTCTACATACCCTTTAGTCTTGAAAAAACAGATGAATGTTTGAGAATCGACTTTGATTCTCAAGTTTATATAAATAAGAAAGCCTTGGGATATATAGCTCAACAGTATAACGAACAAAAGGGCAAAAAAGGCAATCTAAAAACTATTACGAAAAGGATTATTTACCTTGCTGAACACGAAAATGACTTTAAAGAACTTATACGAAGCGTGATCAATGAAATAGGAAGTTTCTTTGAACTAGATTATAGTATCGATATAGAGAACGCAGAACCACAAGTTGCAAGGAGTTTTTTTGTACGAGTATCAAATTCCTGCTACATCAGCCTATTTGATAACTCTGATGAAGCACTAGTGAACGATTATGAGGAGATTTTACAACTACTCTCTGCCGAAGACGATGTTCTTGCAGACGCATTTAATACATTAGCAGATGATTTTATACACGAGAAGCCTGAACCATTTAATCGTGCGGTTGATGACGAATGGGAGAGCACCAGAACGAGTGACAAATTAGTTTTTCCTAGCCCCATACCTTTGAACAGCGAACAGAGACAAATACTATCTGCATTAAATAAAAAGGGTTGCAAATATATTACAGTTGAAGGACCTCCAGGAACAGGCAAGAGTCATACAATAACTGCAATTGTTTTTGAGGCAATATTGAAAGACCACTCTGTACTTGTCTTATCAGACAAGAAAGAGGCCTTAGATGTTGTCGAAGTAAAAATCACCGAAGCAATGAATAAGGTACGACCTGATAAAAACTTTCAAAATCCAATACTACGCTTGGGTAAAACAGGCAATACTTACAGTCAGATCTTGTCGAAAGCTTCGTTAGAAAATATCAAGAACTTTTACAGAGCAGTTAGAAAGGACTATCAGCAGATAGAGCAAACTATCGACAAGTCTGCGAATACATTGAAGGATGATTTAGATGCTGAAATATGGACAATCGCTGAAATTGACAAAAATGAAATTTTTGAACTACTAAGTTTAGAAAAACACTATCAGACACACGGTTGCCAAGCTGACCTTGAAGAAACTCTAGGACAAAATGATTCAGCAATAGATCTAGAAGAATTTCGGAATGTTTTCCTTCATGCTGAGAAGATTCTTGATGGAGATAGTAAAAAGGATTTGGAGTCCTTGTTAAATCTATTTGACATGCGACCTGACAATTTGAAGAGTCCCGCAGATTTGATAAACATAGCAAATGTTTTGGCTTTGATACTTGATAATATACAAGAGTTGAATAATACATTCGGAGACAAAATCGAACTGCTTGAACGTTTTCACGAAATCTCGGACAAAGACTTGGGAAACTTACGAGGAATCATTAACGAATATGAAAATCTCAAGTCAAATATTTTTGGCTATCTTCTCAAAGGCAAAAAACTGGAAAAATTGAATAGGGATTTTAAAAACGCTTTTCCTTACTCAAAAATTGAATATCCTCACAAGAGCCTGTGTCAACTAAATGACATATTAGATATTCTACGTTTTGCTTTCGAGCAAAAAAACAAACTTCCAACTGAGTTTATAAAAGATTTCGACTATCTCAAAGCTATTCACGGATTCCTGAGTAATAGGTCAATCGTATCTGTATCTGAGCAAGTAATCAAGATTGCTGAAGACGTTAAGTATGTCCAAGCCAACTTGCATAAATACCAAAATACCTTCAATAAAATAGGTTTAGAGGCATCAAATCTGAAAACCTTCAAAAATAACGGATTTACCAAAATAGAACAATCTGACTTCGATAAATTAATTAGATTTATCAGTTTACATCAAAAGGTAAAAGAAGAGTTCAATAAAGTCCCTCTCGTCGATTACACCGGTCAAAACAAGAATATTGAAAATCTCTCTACTCTTAAGATGACACATATGTTGGATGGACGTGTAGTCGATTTTTATGAAGAAAATCGTCCAGATGCTAACTCAATAAGAAACATTATTAGGCAGAAAAGGAGATTTGATAGAAAGGATTTTGCGTTGTTGAAAGAAGCTTTCCCTTGCATACTTGCTGGGATCAGAGACTACGCTGAATACATTCCCCTTGAGCCAGAATTATTTGAGCTAGTTATCATCGATGAGGCTTCTCAAGTAAGTATTGCTCAGGCTTTTCCCGCTTTGCTAAGGGCAAAGAAAGTGATAATTTTTGGAGATAAAAGACAGTTCAGCAACGTCAAAGCAGCTTTAGCTCGTACTGACACAAACAAAGAACATTTGAACAATCTAAAAACTGTTTTTAGAAAGCGTGTATCTGAAGAAGCTACAAAGCTCGAACGTCTTGAGAAGTTCAACATAAAGACATCTATCCTTGATTTTTTCGAGTACATTAACAATTACAATGCTCGCCTCCTAAAGCACTTTAGAGGATATAAAGAGTTGATCTCGTATTCCAATAAGTATTTCTACTTAAATAGTCTTCATACAATGAAAATCAGAGGAAAATCCATTGAAGAAGTATTGAAGTTTTCTTTCATAGAACATGACGGAAGAGAAGAACTTATTCCGAACACTAATACCCCCGAAATAGAATTTATATGCTCAGAACTCGAAAAGTTAAAAGAGGAGGATAGCAACCTAAGTGTAGGTATTATCACTCCCCATACCAACCAACAGAAAATGATCATGGAGTCAATTAATAAGCTGCCCAACAGGGACTATTTTTTTGAAAAAATTAAGTTAAAGATAATGACTTTTGACACATGCCAAGGAGAAGAAAGGGATATTATTTTCTACTCTATGGTTGCAAGCAAGGAACTTGACCGACTGTGGGGTGTATTCATCAAGAATTTGGCAAACATTGACTTGGAAGAAGAGGGAAAAATAAAAGCACAAAGACTCAATGTTGGTTTCAGTCGCGCAAAGGAATGTATGCATTTTGTTCTAAGTAAACCACTGGAAGAATACACCGGCTCAATCGGCGAAGCTCTCAGACATTACCGTGATACACTGGTAGAGGCAAAAAGGGAGAAGACTGCTGCTGATGTAGATCCAAAGTCACACATGGAACCCAAAGTTCTAAATTGGTTTTACCAAACAAAGTTTTGGAACGAAAATAAAGACAAGATAGAATTCGTTCCTCAATTTCAAATAGGTAAATATTTGAAGCAACTAGACAAAAGTTACAATCATCCAAACTATGTAGTTGATTTTCTCTTGTTCTTCAGGGATACAAACGAAGAACACAAGATAATTGTCGAATACGATGGTTTTCTGGAACACTTTGACGATGTTGACGAAGTAGACAAATTTAATTACCAAAGACATTATTCTGAAGAAGATATTTTTAGGAGAAAAACGCTCGAGGGTTATGGTTATAAGTTTTTGAGACTTAACAAGTTTAACATCGGTAAGGAACCCATAGCTGCACTTGACGAAAGGATTAGGCAACTAACAAGACGTAGTATCCCAAGCAACAATCTGCTGTACAATATCCACAGCACTGTCGAAGGACTTCAAAAAGGAGATATGAAAGAATGTCCTAAGTGCAGGCAAGTAAGAAAGCTTGAGGACTTTTGGGATCCATCTCTCATCACTGAATATGGAAGATTTTGTAGAAACTGCAAGGAAATTAAGGAAGTAAGGACTCGGAAAGAAATAATAACCGTTAAAGACAAAAGTAATATAACTTGCCCCAAGTGTGGCTCCTACATGGTGCCAAGAACTGGCAGGTATGGTCCATTCTGGGGGTGCCCAAGGTTTCCATATTGCAAAGGAACTAGAAATCGCTCTTAAGAAAGTGCAAGCCACATCTTGAAGACGTGAAACCAATGTAAAGAAAAACCCGCAGTGAAACTCCGATACAAAAAACTCCGGCCTAAGTATTTTAACCTTCTTATGTTGCAAG
>CAYYHI010000223.1:0-4943 GCA_964471745.1 uncultured bacterium
CCAAACACGGAAAAACATCTCCGTGTCCACACCCGCGCGAAAGCCTTCGATTTGGTCAGTGTCCGGATCGTCCGGGGGACAAGATATACCAAGCTGAGTTTCCTCCCAATTGTCTGGATCCCAGACAACTTCCACTACAGAGGCGCCGATGCATACATCAAGTTGCGAAAAGACGCCGATCTCGTCACCCTCCACAAGTTGCTCATCGTCCAGCGTTCGGCTCCGTACGATAACGCTCATATCGCCAGGCGCCCAGGGAACAGGACGATAAAACGCGAAAACGTTGGACGTGGAAACAATGAAGACGACCAACAAGAATGATAAGACAAACAACTTACTGTGTTTCATAAATTCCTCCGTTAACTTTCGGCGGTCAGGTGTTAATTGCATCGGGCAAATACTTGCGAGATAAGTTGCCGAATCAGAAGATGAAGTGCGAAATCTGTGCCCGAAAAACAGTCGATACAGTCATTTAATACAATATCAACCGTGACAGCCGGAGGCACAACCCTTTTTTGTGAAGATTTTGGTTAAGTTAAACTCCTTTACCCTTATTGTCAAGTATTATTTATTAACTAAGAGCAAACTTGCTTGAAACCTTATAACTGAATATGCGAAAAAATAAATCCGATATAGGTGACCTGCGTCACATATTAAGATGTAAATTTTGCACGGTTGTTTTTTTATCGCTACCTGATTATATAAACATTTGACAATAGAATCATCGTTAAACTATTGAATATCAGTGCGTTATCTAAGAATCAATTGTAATAAATATACTCCGCTTTACCGCAGCAGGAGAAGCTTGGTTGTTAGGCTTCCTTTTGAGGTGGTGATTTCCGCAAGATAAATGCCGCTCGACCAGCAGGAAGCGTCTATACCTACTGTATGCCAACCCGCTTTATAATGTCCGGTAATCCTCTCGCACACTTTCCGACCATTCAGATCACGCATCGTGATAAATACTTCGGAAGCCTCCGGTAAACCGAAGCGTATATTTGTATGATCGTTGAACGGGTTGGGATAAACTTTATCGATTGTAAAATCACTGGGAATCTGATCCAAGACGGAAGCTATCTTAATTATAGTAAATAAATCGGTTCGATACACCATTTCACCCGCAATAATCTCGATCTGAGGGTAAATTTCTTCTCCCCTGCTATTAACTACAATACGCAACTCATCACCCTTGCTTGCGCCGTCAACAAGATCGGTAGTTTCATCGTCACCCCTGACAGCAATCCCGCATGGCAGATCTTTCAGCGGCGCTCGTCCAACCTCGAGTGAACCGCCCGATGCATACACTATTACTTCAATATCGCTACCAGAAAAAGTCAGGTCAGCATCAGTTATCAGCAGGCTCATATCGCAGCCTGTCGATGCAATACACTGTTGGTCCCCTCCAGCCAAGGGTGCGATCAATTCACGATCATCACCCTGATTATAGATCAGTTCTGCGGCACGCAGCATCATCAGTTTATAGCCCTTGCCCGGAATTAAGTCACCAAGTCCATTGTAGCCGTATTCAGGCACAAAAAAGGCGCCGCGACCGTCTTTGGCGATAAACAGATCATCCACAATACCAGCAAAGGCTACTTCACAATCAACAGGCTGGTCGAGCAGGTAACTGACCATACTCCATCCCGCACTAAGCTGAATTGGAGTGTCGGGTGCGACTCTATATCCAACAACATCAAACTCAGCAGCTTCACGAACATTAATCAGGTAAGCGTCAAGTACATCCCAGTCGCCAAGACCATTATAGTTAAAGCGGGGCCACCAGAAATCCCCGTAATCATCCTTTACTATAATTAGGTTGCCTTCATCATTGATTGCACCTAAAATCGCGGTGATATCCGGATCGAATGGTTCGACATAGGTTGAGACGAGGTTCCAATTGCGGTTCAAGGGTATTGTCTGTACGTCGGGCTCATGTACAGTTAATCTGACAACCGCTTCCGTTCGTACTCGGAAGATCGATGCACCCTCGATGAATTCGACTTCGGGAGTACTTTCCTCGTTGGTTTCACCATCCCATATCCTGAAGTCAAACCGCTCGCCGTTACGGAAGCCTGTTTCCGACCAGTAAGTGGTCAACTCACCGGGAGGCTGCGTCCAGCGCATAGCGCCACCAACATCTCCACGAGGCGTAAATACAGCAATCTCACTGCTGACCGGTAACTCCCCGCCGTCCATATCCACCGATTCAATCCACAGCGTCATAAACCGGTCCGATTCCTCGGGGCTGTTAAAATATCTGAAGCCCTCAACGATCTCCAAATCCAAACTGACAACCGCCTGGCTGGCGCCATATGCCCTAATAACAACTTCGGCTGAATAATCGTCACCCTCACGGGCTCCCTCCGGAACCCTTACTATTAGTGAGATCTCCTCCGAAGCGTTAGGCGCAATCTCGCCCTGCGTCGGGACAACATTCAGCCAGCCTATGCGTTCACCAAGCTCAAAACCAACCAGATGCTGAGGATCAGTCCCGAATATTCCACCTAAAATCCACATACTACCGTCCCAACTTCCGGTAATAAAGCATCCTTGCGGAGCGCCATCTACAACGTGAACTTGTTCGATTTCATCATTATGCGGATTAGCCCGGTAGATGCCGGTTCGACCATCATCCTCCAGGTTCAGGGCATACAGCGGCGGCATATCGTCCGGATCGTTCGGATGGTATGCAAACCCATAAACACCGGATAAACCGTGATCGAACCATTCAAACAGAACTTCACTCTCCCTGCTGACCAGGTACCAGGCATCACCCCACTCCGCCGCCCAGAACGCGCCCGCTTCAGGATCATAGGCAAGTCCCCGGTTCAAGGTCAGTGGTGCACCTTCAAACTGATCGACGGCGTTACCCTCAAGATCAAAGGAATATATATCACCATCCTGCGAACCGTAAAGAAGCTCACCGTCCCAAGCCAGGTCTCGCAACCCCCAGCCGACCTGCTCAAAAGGCTGGTTGAATATACTCAACCTATTGCCGTCCCGATCAAGAACAACCACCACCGCGTTTCTGTCCGGATCTCCTGAGGTTACAAAGAACCTGCCGTCGGCGAACTCAGCGCCTGTAATGTGTTCCAAACCCGTAATCTCGGTCAGGTTATAATCGAACACCGTATCCCAGGGATCATCCCTTGAAGGCATCGACCGGCTGATACTACGCAGGAGGCGATCCTGTCCGTTGTCGCGCAGGCCGCCAGGTGTGGCGTTTAGTCTGATAAGATAAGGCAGGGGTATATCACCCATATTGGACAGAGTAAATTCGAGATCAAGATTGTCATTGCCGCCAAGCACAAACCCGAACTCTTCCTCGTCAACGTGAACCAGCGGACGGTGAATCTCAAAGTCGAGTTCCCGATTTTCACCGGGATTCAATACGATCTGATCCACAATGCCGGGGAATCCTGGTTTATAGACATTAACTGTATATTCACCCGGTATGATCTCCGCCAGACTATAACTGCCTTCCTCATCAGTCGTATCGAAAGCTCTACCGCATCTTACAACGACCTCCGGTACAGGTATTGCAGACTGATCGACAACAGTACCAAATAGCCCGGCATACTGCGGAACACTGCAACCCCATAACACAAGATCGTCGATGTACCAGCCTGCGTACCAACTGATACTACGATCCGAGGCAAACCGCCATCTTAGGCGTATAGTTCTATCCTGGTAAGGCGACAAGTCGAAGGAAACCAATTCCCAAGTTTCTGTTATACCGGTAAAACCAGGTGTATTGTTAAGTCCGGCTATGGTCTGGTCGGGGTATCCTCCAATCGGTTCAAATAGTTCCCATTCACCGTCATCGACCGAAATCAACAACTGACCGCCATCCTGACCGGGCTCAGCGGCAATGTAATGGTAGAAATCAAGACGCGCCGTTTCCCTCTCCACCCTGAATTCCCACAGGGTTGTAAGAAGCCAGTCGATGTTGTCCTCATAACGCCCTTCAAACGGTCTTGTCGCCCAGTAACGCAAACCCGAATGTGCACCGCGGGGACCATGAAGCGCGTTTTGACTCCACTCCCAGCCGTCAAATTCTGGTTCCGCTTCAACTACATCATCCTCACCCCACTCAAAGCCGTACACTTCAGAAACACCGAGTGCAGCGGTAAACTCAAGCGGCTGTGACATATTTGGCACTTCGTCAAACGCTATCATCCGGAAGTTGTACCATCCCTCCTGACCATCCTCAATTTCACCGTTCCAACTGTTACTCTCATTGTCAACAATCGCCACCTGCTGGTCGTTCAAGTAGATTTCAACGCCCGCGTAATCCTCACAGTCGGTTCCATCCTCATTGGTATCGGGGAAACTCCATGAGAGCGTGAAACTACTACCGTCATTCAAAATCATACAGGTGCGTACAGGCGCCGGGGGCATATTAGCAATACCGACAGCCTCAGCATCACCAAGCTCCTCACCGGTCTCATAAACGGCTTCAACGCGGTAGGTGTATTCCTCGTTTTCGTGATTGCTGCGTACAACATGCGTCCAGTCTGTTGAGTCGGTTTCTTCTACAGTTAACTCATCGTTGACAAAGATCTGATAGTGAAGAAGCAGATCGCGGCGTGGTCGTGGTGTCATGTTTCCCCACATGACACCTTGTTGGATCATCGAGTAAATCGAGCGCCAGTTGAATGGATTACCCGTTTTGATGAACAAACGGGCTGTGGGATCAATCAACCTGATGTTGTCAACATCTATATTGGTTCCAGTTGTCCGTATACTGCGGGCGATGCGGGTTGGAGGTTGTGGCGATAGACGCTGCTGCTCCTCCTCGAAATGATCCAATATCACGACCCTCGCCATGAGGTCGCCGGGAAAATCGTTATATTCGAACCAGTTATCATCAATGCGCAGGAAACAGGTTCCTGCGTGGTTAAAGCTGTTGTCCAGACCGCCGATTTCTTCATCATGGTATC
>CAYYHI010000224.1:0-4899 GCA_964471745.1 uncultured bacterium
TGAAAATCTGGCGGGATTTCCGGTCGCTTCACGCCTCTACAATCCTGAATGCCGTCTGTGTCAATTGGATGACGATCCGTGGTTTGAATTATTAATGGTAACGGATGAGGAATTCGACGTTTATGATTTTGAATTCTCCGGTAATGGTACACCTTCAATCTGGTGGGGACTGGATTATCGCGACAATGACCACTCCAACGCCATCTGGGAACCGGCGACGCCGTTCTCACCATCAAACGCGTCGATTCTGCTGCCGGACAACCTGTGCTACAATTGGCCCAACCCGGCAAAGGATGAAACCTATATCCGTTACTTCCTCAACTTCGATGCAGCGGTGGATGTTGACATATTCGATATCATGGGTGAAAAGGTTACCAGTTTCCACCGACCGAACCAATCAGCCGGTCTTCCTCATGAGATTCCCTGGCTGCTGAAAGGCATCGCCCGCGGCGCATACTTTGCGGTTATCAAAGCGGAAGGTGCAGGTAGAAGCGAAACGAAACTGATTAAAATTGCGGTGGTTAAATAATATTGACAATATTCGAGCACGACATCCCGGCACGTGGAAACATCGGTGTCACCTCTCCGCAGGTGACACCAAGAAAACAAGTTAACGATAACTTTACTGCCACCCGCGGAGGGGCGGCAGCGAGGCTGTTGTCAAACGTGGCAGCGGGGCTGTTATCAAACGCAGTAACAACGATTTTACTTCTGTTCTTTGTTATATGTTCACCAATAACGGCGCAGATATCGCCCTACAACCACCCGGAACTGAAATGGATGACCATCGAGTCGGAGCGTGCGGTCGTTCACTTTCACGAAGGCGCAGAACGTACGGCTCGCGAAGTTGCAGGCATCGCCGACCTGATCTATGAACCGATCACGAATCTGTACGACTATGAGCCGGATGCCAAAGTGCACTGGATCATCCGCGATCACGACGACTACTCGAACGGCGCTTCATACTATTACGATCAGAAGATCGAGATCTGGGCGTCGCCGCTGGACTTCGAACTGCGCGGTCAGCATCACTGGTTGTACAACGTCGTCACGCACGAATTCACACACATGATCCAGCTCGGCGCATCGCGCAAGGCTCCGCGCTGGCTGCCGCAGATCTATTTTCAGGGCTTCGGTTACGAGCCGGAGAAACGCCCGGACGTACTGTACGGCTATCCCAACGCCATTGCGTCCTGGCCCGTGATTGGAACGGTGGTGCCGATGTGGTTCGCCGAAGGTACGGCTCAATCGCAGGCACGCGGACTCGGCTATGAATACTGGGACAGCCATCGCGATATGATGATGCGGACGCGGGTGCTTGAAGGCGAGATGTTGACTATAAACGAGATGGGTGTGTTCGCCAGTAAGAGTTCCTATGGCAACGAATCGGTTTACAACCACGGCTATGCACTGGTCAGGTACATCGCCGACATCTGGGGTGAGAAGTCACTCGAAGAGATAACCCGGTCGATGCACAGCCCGTTCAACTGGTCATTCGACAGATCCTGCCGCCAGGCGTTGGGAATATCAGAACGGGAACTTTACAAAATCTGGCAGAACGACCTGTACAAAGACTACGAGGATAAAACAGCCATCATCAGAGACAACATCGTAAGCGGCAGGGTCATCAGCGACGAGGGCTTCGGTAACTTCTATCCCGCCTTCTCACCGGACGGCAGACGAATAGCGTTCATCTCCAACAAGGGCAGGGATTACCTGTCGCTGGGCAGTGTCTACATGTACAACGTCGAGAAGGACAGCGTTTACGCTACGAAATGTCCGGCAAACGGTCCGATCGACTGGTCGAAGGATGGTAAATATATAGTCTATTCAGCGAAGGGCAAACCCGATAAGCACGGCTCCTATTTCAACGACATCTATCTATGGGATCTGGAAACCGAAAAGCCTATTCAGATCAGCAGGCACGCCCGGTTGATCTATCCATCATTCTCAGCGGATGGCAGGCAGGTTGTTGCAGTTCACAACCAGGGCGGGTCGCAGAATCTCGTGTTGTTGGACTTGCCGGACACAATAGAAGGAAAGGATATCAGCGCTGAAGTTGAACAGAAGCAATTGACAAATTTCCATGACGGCACACAGATCTTTCAACCGAGGTTTTCGCCCGACGGAAAATGGATCGTCTGTTCAAGCGCATACCTTGGACCACGTGACATCTATCGCTACGACATTGAAACCGGTGAATGGAAACCCCTTTTCGCAACCTGCGCCGATGACCGCGATCCGTTCTTTGCAGACGACGGCAGGACATTATACTGGTCGCACGACAGCACCGGCATCTTTAACCTCTACCAAACCGATCTTGAGAGCGGTTCGACCAAACCGGTCACGAACGTCATCGGCGGAGCGTTCATGCCGGTTGTAAGCGATAACGGCACGATTGCTTATGCTGAGTTTACCATAAAAGGTTACGGACTGCGGCTGCTGGAAGATGTTACCGAAATTGATCCGGTTCTGACGTCATATCTGCCTGGTGGGCGCAAGAAACCGTGCGAGCTTAAACCACCGCCCAGGATAGCCGTGACTGCGAAAACGTACTCCAATCCCTTCGGCACGCTGTTCGTCATCCCGCGCCTGTTCTGGGATCGGGGTACTTTCAAGCCCGGTATCTATGCGATGACCAGCGACCTGCTCGAAAGAATCAATCTGTTCGGGAGCATTGCCGTAACGCCGCAGGGTGAAGCTGATCTGTACCTGGATCTGCAGTACCGCGTTCTTTATCCGACGCTCTTTATACAGGCTTACCGAATAATCAGGAAACAGAGTCTTACTTTCGACGACACGTTCGTGATTGTGGATGAGGATAGTGTCGGTAATGATGTTGTCCCTGTCTTTGGCAAGTATTCAATCGATTACGACTTTAATTTAACCGAAGTCGATTTGGGCGGTAAGATTCCGGTCGGCAAGAAATTATCGCTATCCGCATTCGGCAGGTTGTCAGATTATAAATCGGCTCTGGACTTCGGCGACGGCGGCTCGTTCGATTACACGTACCATAGAGGGCGCGCGCTTATTCTGCATCTGGATGCGCAGATGCTTGGGGTATCAGCTACCCGGGATATACACCCGGTCAGCGGCTGGCAGGGCTGGTTCGAATACGCCCGCGAGAACAACCGTTTCATCGAGGGTTTCAAAATCGATGCATCGAAGGGTACCATCGGCGAGGTTTATAAATCTTACAATTATCATCGTCTTGAATGTGATTTCGACTATTACAAGAAGATATTTAAAGGGTTAGTGTTCAACCCGCGTCTGATGGCGGGTGTCGTCTCGGACAGCGTTGATTCATTCTATCATATATACGCCGGTGGGTTGATCGGTATGCGCGGCTACAGCTTTTACAGCCTCGGTGGCACAAGAAAAGCTGTTCTCAGGACATCGCTTCGTTTCCCGATATTTTCTAACATAGATGCCCGCTGGGGACCATTTTACTTCGACCGGATCAACGGCGCTCTTTTCGCCGAAGCCGGCGACGCCTGGACAGGAAGGCTGGATTTCGACGACATCAAACGGGACGTGGGCGCTGAGCTCAGGTTCAGCCTGTTTTCGTGGTATGTCTTCCCGACCGATCTGCAAATTGCCGCAGCATACGGACTTGACCGTTTCGATGTGGTCGAGAACGGCGATAGAACCGGATACGGTCGGGAATGGCGGTGGTATCTGACACTTTTGTTTGGTTTTCTGTAGATTCACAGCGTATTAAGCAGATTAAACGGATTAGTCTGCTGCATCAGCTTAATCTATTGTCATTCCTGCGAAACAGTGTGTCCGATAATGTCAAAATGTGTCGGGATTCATCATTCCAACGAAAGTTGGAATCCAGAGGAGCTGCTGATATTGCTGGAGTTACTGGATTCCATCTTCCGATGGAATGATGAAAAAACCATGAGAATCTCAGTTCTCGGACAGACTGGAAGACAGGAATCCACTGTTTACAAGTATTTATAAATTTCTCTCTGGATACCTGCTTTCGCAGGTATGACACTTGTAAGACTTATGCAACAGGTACTATTCATTGAGAGAAACACTTGAAAATTCATAAAATACATAAACATCTTAAATCTGGAGGATGAATGAAACGGCTGCTTTTTGCACTGGCGCTTGTCTTCGCTGTCGGCAATGTATACGCTGCTGACCTGGATGGCTTAGCCGACAAGCTGTTTGCGCCGGAAACCGTACCCCTCAAACTAACCGATTTTGGCTTGACCGGAGCCGGTAAACCCAGCTTCCAAGCCAACGACAATCCCGCCTCGGTTGCGGAAAACCTCAACCCGGGCAAAGCGTTACTCCTCTCGGCAATCGTCCCCGGCGCCGGTGAGCTCTATGCCGGCAGCAAGCTCAAAGCCGGGATCTTCTTCGCAGTAGAAGTCGCCGCCTGGACAGGTGTGATCCTGTTCTACAACAAGGGCAAGGATAAAGAGGATGAATTCATGGAATTCGCCGATAAGAATTTCGATGAAATGGTTTACCGGCAGGAGGAATTCCGGCTTGCTCAGGATCCAACGCAAGGCGATACATTGGTCGGCTTCAGCGGTGATATTGACGATTGGACAGGTTTACCGTGGGAGACGAAGATTCATTTCCTGCCCCGCGAAGGCTTCACACACGAGCTTCCAACCAGGGAACAAAGAGATGCCAACTGGAGCTATGAACAGCAGTACTACGAGATGATTGGTAAATATAACCACCAGTTCGGATTTGGTTGGAGCGATGCCGTGTGGGAATATCTCGATAATGGAACGGGTTACTTTGACGGTGTAACATCCAATATACTGCATTATATGGATATGCGCCATGATTCGAACAAACTGCTGGATTATTCAGCCTGGGGCTACAACATCGCACTGCTCAACCACGTCGCATCGGCTCTTGACGCCAGCT
>CAYYHI010000225.1:0-4896 GCA_964471745.1 uncultured bacterium
CAAGCTGTCCGGGCCACCCTTTCAGAACAATAGTATCGATATAAATGTGTTGTGATCACTCGAAAGAACTTGTCAATGATATTGAACGTTCGTTTGACAGCCGGCGTGTTTTTGTTTTCTCTTGCAGTCCAGACTCTGGCTCAACCGACTATTCCCAGAGAACAGATCCCGCCAGATTCGTTGCAAAAGGTCGTCGCCGAAATCAAGCGTCTCTATTCCAATGATCCTATGGAGCGTGGTCAGGCTGCCTCATCGTTGGGCTGGATGGGTGATTCCGCACAAGCAGCGATTCCACATCTACTGGCGATGTTCCATGACTATTCTGTAGGATGTGCTTACCCCAATCCATTTTGCGCCATGCCGGATTATAGCGATTGTCCGGCAAAACGAGCCGCCCTTGATTTGGCTCGTATAGGAGGTGCGGCGGTTGATACTCTACTGTCGCTTTACAACACAGGTGATGAGCATGAAAAATTATGGTCAGTATATGCTCTTGCACAAATTAAGGAAGCCAGAACAAACGTCGCTCTGAAGCAATTTCTAGAATCATCATATCTGTTTTATGAACCTCATTATGGATGGATGGGCTATTATGAAGAAAAGCCTCCCATATTTAGAATATCATACTCGATGGTGTTACGTGAAGTAATCGAAGAGTTGGGTGAGAGGCGCGATACTTCAGCCGTGACTCTTTTAATTGATATTGCATGCGACACAGCCTCGAGTTTGCGTGAAGAGGCTGTCCAGGCGCTTGGCAAGGTCGGTGATCGGCGGGCGGTCGAGCCGCTAATTCGTCTGCTGGATCAAAACTCGCTCTCAGGCTGGACTGCATCCGCACTTGCCCATATCAATGATCCGCGAGCTATAAAACCCTTGCTGTCGCATCTGAAAGATGCAACAGGGAATTATAACGGTAGTGTCATGGTTGCACTTGGCGATTTTAAATCTACCGAAGCACTCAATGCCATCATCCCTGCACTGCAAAGCCCGAATATTAACGACCGACATTGCGCTGTGATTGCGATAGGAGCATGTGGAACTAGCCGCTCCTTAGAGGCGAGAAGACCCATAGCGATCGGAAGGGCTGCAGCGGTTGAACCGCTCATCGAAGCCCTGCACGAACCGGTTCCTGAGGTGCGTCATGATGTTATGCGCGCACTTGGATCGATCGGCGACAAACGTGCCATCGTACCCTTATATAATATAATGCAAAACAGGAATGCCCCTGATAGCTGGTGGGCTCAAGACGCCTTGATAGATATCACCGGTGAAGACTTCCGTCAATACGATGGCGGTCGCGATAAATGGATCGAATGGCAGCGCAAGTGGATCCCTGGATTTCAGAAATCGGTCACAGACCAGCACGATTCGGTTAAGGTTTCAACTCCGAATATAACCATCGTTGAAGATGCGCGTTTACCCAGGTACGCTCGTATCGAGGTTGAAGTGAATAATCAAACAGGGCACTATCTGGATTGCAGATGGTTGAGTTGTCAATACGAAGAGAGTTTTACGATTGATCCTAACCGAAGCAACAAAGTATTAGTATATTCCTGGGGCGCAGAGATACAAAATATCGATTCAATAACTGAAATGCCTTTAGTTATTTCTTTTAGCAAATCAACATTTTCCGAAACATTATTAATTGAAATGGATTGGACACAGGCTGTGAGGACAGATATCGCGCCGAGTGAGGATTGGAGAATTGAGCCTCAATACCCTAATCCTTTCAGCTCAGTTAGTTCGGTAACGATATTTGCAGCAGCACCAAGTGTGGTGGATTTACTCTTATTCGATAAAGAAGGTCAATTTGTTAAAAGTGTTTTGCATTCGGATTCATTGTATGGCTTTAAAAACAGTGTGTTAGATCCAATAAATTTGCCGTCTGGAGTATATTTTTTGCGCCTCTATGTGAATGGGCAACCAATGGATACGAGCAAAGTGATAATAATGAAATAAATGGAAACAAAATGAAATCACTCAAACAGGCTGCGGTTTTAAAGCACGATTTAAAGAAGGAATGATCATGCCAACAAAAGTCAGCGACCTCACTATTGAGGAGTTTAAAGAGCGGATTCAAAATGCAGTCCGCAAAGTGCTTCACGAAGAAGACAGCATCGCAGATGACTTTGCTGAAGAACTCAAGGCTCGTCTCGCCAACCCTGTTTGGCTCACCCCTGAGGAGATATGGAAAGAGGAGTAGTACCTACTTGAGTAAAAGGACGTAAGTAAGTTGCTGTCATTCCCGCGCAGGCGGGAATCCAGATAAGCATTTGATATTACGTGGTTTGCCTGGATTCCCGCCTGCGCGGGAATGACAAATCCGTGACTTTTTAATACCAGTTATTTATGCAAGTAGGTAGTAGTCTATACTCTTGTCTACGAAACGGAATTTAGTCGAGACCTTAAGACCATTACGAGCGATATCAAGCCGATCATCATCTGGCGAGCATTTATGTCTTATCTGTCAAGCACAGGCGTGATGCATATTCACGGTAAAGAATTTTGGGATACTCACCTTCACGAGAGTGGAATTTAGCAATAATGCCTTTCAAACCCGCAAAAGACCAACTCGACCGCCTGAAGGACAACGTCCCGCCGGTTGAGATCATAGATGAAGCTGAACTGCTGGACAAGCTGGAGCGGTCACGCGTCGAAAACCGCCCACTCCGTGTCAAGCAGGGCTTCGACGCCTCCGCACCCGACCTGCATATCGGGCACGCGGTTTCGATCTGGAAGCTCCGAACTTTCCAGGAACTGGGACATAGAGTCATCTTCCTGATCGGCGACTTCACCGGCATGGTCGGCGATCCGTCCGGTAAGTCGAAAACGCGTCCGCGGCTGACCCGCGAGCAGGTCGAAGCCAACGCAGAAACTTACCGTCAGCAGGTGTTCCGCATCCTCGACCCGGAGATGACCGAGGTACGCTTCAACAGCGAATGGCACGCCGGATGCGATATATATAAGTTTCTTGAGCTGGCAAGCCACTATACCGTGCGACGGATGCTCGAACGCGACGACTTCTGGCTGAGATTCAAGGCGGAACAGCCGATCTCGATGCTGGAATTCCTCTACCCGCTGATCCAGGCATACGACTCCGTGGCGCTCGAAGCGGACGTCGAACTCGGCGGCACCGACCAGAAGTTCAACCTGGTGCTGACCCGGCACATCCAGCGCGCTTATGGTCTGGAGCCGCAGGCGCTGTTCCTGATGCCGCTCCTTAGCGGTACGGACGGCAACGAGAAGATGTCCAAGTCGCTGGACAACGCCATCGGCATCACCGATCCGCCCGACGATATGTACGGCAAAGTGATGTCCATAACGGATGATCAGTTGGAAACATACTTCCAGCTTACTACGTCGCTGACAATGAATGAGGTCAAAGATAGATTTCCGTGCGATGATCCGTGTGCGCTGAAGCATGAACTGGCAAAGCATATCGTCAACCGCTATCACAGTATTGAAGCCGCCGAAGAGGCATCGGTGACATTCTTCGCACGTTTCAGGGATAAGGATTTGCCATCACATAAAGAGCTTATTCAATCGGGCCAGGCTTTTATAGTTGAAGATGGATTTCTTCCACGTATAATGGTAACGAGTGGTTCTGCCTCATCTGGAAGTGAGGCAAGGAGACTCATTGATGCAGGAGCGGTTTCTATTGATGGTGAAAAGTTCATCGGTAGTTATGAAATAGAAGATATAAGTGAGCCTCACCGAATTAAGGTCGGCAAGCGGCGTTTCTTTCTTATATACCACGAAGAAGAGCAGTTGAAGAAGTGGTGCTGACTGGGATGACGACACGCAGCGACGGCGTTCTGACGAGATTCCAGGCGCCGATTGAGAACGACCTGGCGCGGTTCCGCGAGCAGTACCGCCGGACGCTGCAGAGCGGTTTCAAGGTAATCGACCACGTTGTGGCGTACCTGTGCCGTTCGCACGGCAAAGGAATCCGACCGACGCTGACTTTGCTCTGCGCCCGACTGAACGGCGGTGTGCCCAACGATGCGACGATTCGAGCGGCTGTCATCGTCGAACTGCTTCATGAGGCAACGCTGGTTCACGACGATGTGGTGGATGGATCGGAAGAGCGTCGCGGTCTGCCTTCGCTTCCGGCACGCTTCAAGAACAAGATTTCCGTCCTGTTCGGTGATTACATGCTCGCCGGTGTACTCAGAGAAACACTCTCCGCACGTGACCTGCGCTGGCTGGATATCCTGTCCGAAACGGCTCGGAGCATGGCGAAGGGGCAACTGATGGAAGCCGCACGCGCCAAACGACTGGACATGAACGAAGCCGATTACCTCGAGATGATCGCTGACAAGACCGCTGCGTTGTTCAGCGCCAGTTGCCGTTTGGGGGGACTCACCACCGGATTGTCTGACGATGAAATTGTTGCACTGGGGCTATACGGCGAGAAGCTTGGGATTGCATTCCAGGTGCGCGACGATATGCTTGACCTCTTTGGAGGCGGCAGAGGTCTTGGCAAGCCGATGGGCCACGACCTGAAGGATAAAAAACTGACGCTGCCGCTGCTGGCGGCGCTGTCACGCGTCGATAAGCGTGAAGCAAGACGTGTCCAGGCGCGCATCCGGCGAGGCCTCAGGAGAGGCGAGACCAGGAAAATAGTCAAGTTCATCCGCAGCCACGACGGAGACGTCTACGCGGAGAATTTCATGAAGTCACAAGTGGAAAAGGCGGTTCATGCGCTTAAGGTTTTACCCGAATCACAAATCCGTAGTTTGTTGGAAAACCTGGCGGATTTTGCTGTAACGAGAGGGAAGTGAGAATGTTTATCAGAATAACTTCAACACTGCTGCTGCTGCTGATTCTGTTTGGATGCGGCGATCACAAGCCTTTGACGCTGAAACAGACAGTCCACGGTTATACGTTCGAGAT
>CAYYHI010000226.1:0-4887 GCA_964471745.1 uncultured bacterium
TAGTTGCAGTAATTTTCATACTAACGATACTGCTTGGTTGTAGTTCGCAACCGCCACCGACACTTACTCCCACACAAACCCCAACCACGAGAGAGCCGATGCCTCAGGGATTCAGTCCGTTTGCCATAGCAATTACCGAGGATGGGCAATACGCTTACCTCAGTTTTAATCAGTCGGAAACAGCCTTCAAGATACGTCTGGAAGACTTCACCGTAGAGGCGGTAGCTGAGTTGTACGAGTATTTCCCGCTGGAGAGTAAGCTCATTGCCCTGGACGCCAGCGAAGAGAAGCTCTTTGTTCTCGCTCCCTCGAGGCGGAAACTGCTCGTTCTGGATACCCGGACGATGAGCCTCATTCACACCGTTGATGACGTCGGTCATATCGGCATGATACGGTCACGATATGGCCCGTTACTCATTACCTGGGACGGTGGGAACACGGTGAAATTCGTTAACACAGAGAGCTACGAGGTGACGGAATTCCGAGACAATCAAATGAAATTCGTGAAAATCAGAGAGAGCAATGTTGACCCGGACAAATGGTATGTCGTCAGCGGAGGACCATCGGAGGGCTACAGGGTAGGCATCTATGATTATGAAGCGAAGGTATGGAGCTATGCGGTTTCCTTTCCCTTGCAAACAGAAGGGGAAGGCCTTTTTGACCTCGAGGTCTTGCCCAGCGAGGAGAAGGCCTATGTAGCCACCCTGGGCGGTTGGTATCCAGAATACCATGCCTACGGCTGGCTGTACTCCATTGACCTGGTTGGAGGAGCAACTCCCAAGGTTATTCCCATAGATGGCGGCGCCCTGTGCCTAGAGGCAAGCCCGGACAGCCGGCGGCTGTATGTAGGTACCGGCTGGCCCGTGCCTGACACCAACAACATTCTGGTAGTTGATACTCAGTCCGACAGTATCGTGGGGCAGGTTAACCTGAGCAGGAACAAATACGGATGGCCACCTCTGGAAGCGCATGACTTGCAGATTGACCCGTCTAATTCGCAAATTCTCTATGTAACCAATGCCGACGCCAACAGCTTGGTCAAAGTAGACCTGGATAGCTTGACCACCGTTGATGATATAGTCTTCAACGAGGCAAGTTTCCGCCCGCATCTGTTTGTCAGGAAACCGGGGCAAGCCACCGGCTACATATTCATTCATCAAAGCAGCAAAGCCTTTGAGTTCGATCTTGACAAGGCAACTATAGAAGGTGTTGTCGAATTGCCCTTGACTCGTTCAGACGCTTATTCATATAGTGGAGCCATCGATGACACGGGGAGGCTGCTCGTGGCCTTGGGGGAACAAGTGCTAGAGGTGGATTCAGAAGATTTGCGGCTGCTGGGAACTTATCCCCTCCCGTCAGGTACCCCGTCCATCTGGCACTTTATCCTGTCAAGGGAGCAGAGGAGGCTTTACTCCATCGCGCACGCTCGAGGCGAAGAACAGAATCAACCGAATACTTTTGTGGCAATCAATACCGTAAACTTCCAGGTGGAGGCAGTTCTTAGGCTCGAAGGCGGCGCCTTCAATGGGAGACCTTTTGAACTACCGGATGGCTCGAAGGTGTACGCCGTCGGCGGGCTGCAAAACGGCCCCGTAGTTATTCCAGTGATTGAGACAGAAAACTATACCATTCAGAAGACCATCACCTTTGACGAGCCGGGTCTGTTAGGTATAAGTCTTGGTAACACTTACCCCTTCGCGTATGATTCCAACTCGCATACCCTTTTCGTAGGGGCTACTCATGTAGTCCTGGCGATAGACACGGACACAGATACGATTAAGAAGGTCATCCATTTAGGGGATACAGCAAGGATTGTTGGACTTGAAGGTCGGCAATTCACCTACATCAACGCAGTTGGCCTGGTCTATAACCCTCAGGAAAACTATCTCTACATTGCCCATATCGACCGGAGTTTCATCAGTATCTATGACCTGAACACCGACCAGTTTCTACCGAAGGTCATCCCCTTAAGGGGATGGTTCCCGCATTTCGTATTCGCAAACGATGACCACAGCAAGATTTTCACAGTGAACATTCACTCCGATAGTATCTCGGTCATAGACGTAAACTCGAAAGCAGTGGAAGAGGTCATCGACCTGCATGCCTATCCCTAGTGACTGTGCCTGCTCCTGAACGGCTTGTAGTCTACCAACAGTGGGGCAACTGTTTGTACTAGGGCAAGCAGTCTCGTCTATTCGCAAGAGCCGATTAACTTGCTTATTATCATATAACTAATTCCTGCCTCCACTATCAGGTTGCGTCTAGATGTAGCTCCTCTTAGGCTTTCCACTTCAGTAACCTGCAGATTGTGTAACAATAGTCCATTTTATTGCCCTGATTGAGGTAACAAAAACTCAACTTGTTGGCTTTGAAGAAGCCTGTAGTAAGCGAGTATATAAATTTTAGATTTATGCGCTGACTCCATAACCAAAGACTATAGATATAGTCTCTTTCTTGTACTAGGTGTTGTATGGTTCGAGCCCTGCCGAGCTCACTTCTGAGGTTAATTTCCCGTAAAAAGCGATTGATTCATTCAAAAAGTCGCGTATTCTTTCCGAAGCCACAGAACTATTGCAATCCAGGGAACTACTATTTATACTGCTGGGTAATAAGGGTAGGCGACAATTAGAGTTGCGACAGAAGACAAGCAAAGGGTTATTTGCCTTATATTATAGATTATGGTGAGGTATATGTGATACCTAGAGAATTGAAGTTTATTACTTATGTCCCTTCAATAAATAGGATTAGTATGAATTTAATGTAAATACAACAATGGGGGTGATTTATGAGTGCACTCACCAAGGCGAAAACCAGAGAAATAATTGAGGACTTTGCAAAAGATATTTGGCAAAGGAAAAGACTAGGGCCTAAGCCGGCTAAGTGTGTAATAAATTTCAGACAAGAAAGTAGAATGGGTATAGAGAGAGATATTTATTACGTGCCAACTGAATTATTACGTTATCGTAAAGATAATGGGCGAATTTCCTCTGATATATTACACTACGAAAAGCATAATGGTCTGCTTGATGAGAAAAGCGAGAAAGCACAGAAGGTAATTGAGGAATTCCTAAGGTCGAAGGATAGGGAAAAGACTATCCATATAGTCTGCTATTTAATCTACCTATCTATTCTTCAGAGGTCTCAAAATACTAGTTTGTTACCTTAGCTGATATTCTGGACGAACGTTATCTGAGCAGAGTCTTATTATAACCATCCACTACTGTGCGGAAGTGGAATCCGGATATAGCGAATGTCATTGATGTACCGAGACAGCGAGGATATTTCAGTATAGTGGAGAAAAGAAGTTTCCAGAAATACTTCCTTCCTCTGTCTCTTACCCCCAGAATCCATACAGATATTATACCCCCCTTCAAAATACGCAATTGGGGGCGAAATACCCCTTTCCTTTTTGGCTTGTACTCTTTTAGAAACGTCATGACTCGTTCATAATATTGTTTAGGTGAGTAAATAGTGCTGATGACTTCTCGATAACCGTTGACCAGAGTCTCGTAATTCATCTTGGGATTGAAATTCACGGAACAGTCGGTATTGTCACCAGATGCCTCCTGGAGCAGACGGTTCTCGTTTTTTAGGCGTTGGTACAGTCTTGTTCCGGGGAGCGCAGTAAGCAAACCAACCATCGCTGTGACGATACCACTCTTCTGAATGAAGTCAATCTGGCTTTTAAATATGGAAATGGGGTCGCTGTCAAATCCAACAATAAAACCTCCCTGCACCTGTAGCCCATGGTTTTGGATCTTTTTGACTGAGGTTATCAGATCGCGATTCCGGTTATGATACTTCCCGCACTCCAATAGACTGTCATCATTTGGAGTTTCGATGCCCACGAATACCGCGTCAAATCCCGCCTTGACCATAAGATTCATCAAATCTTCATCATCAGACAAATTTATGGAAGCCTGCGTGGAGAACGAAAAGGGATGTTTTTTCTCCTCCATCCATCTGGTGATAGCAGGCAAAATCGATGTCTTCAATTTAACTTTATTGCCTATAAAATTATCGTCAACAACAAACACGCCGCCGCGCCAATCATTATTATATAGTTCCTCCAACTCTGCCAATAGCTGGCCTTTCTCTTTGGTTCGCGGCTTATGCCCGTTGAGGATAACAACATCGCAGAAGTCACAATCGAAAGGGCAGCCTCGTGAACACTGAACACTCATCCAATTATAGTGCCTCATATCCACGAGCTCCCACAGCGGGACCGGGCTACCCACTATCTCCGGCCATTCACCGCTGGTATAAACATGTTGGGCGTTCCCTTTCTCCAAATCCTTTAAAAAAGCTGGAAGCGTGACTTCGGCTTCGTTAAGCACAAAGTGATCTACTCCCCCAAATTGTTCATATCCAGTAGTAAATAGAGGGCCACCAGCAACTACCTTGACATTTAATCGGTTGCATCTTCTGATAACGGTTTCCACTGACCCTTTCTGTATAGACATAGCACTAACAAACACGTAATCAGCCCATTTAAGGTCTTCATCAGTCAGTGTGGTGACATTCATATCTACGAGCTTCTTCTGCCACTGACGGGGGAGCATGGCTGCCACAGTTAACAAGCCTAGAGGAGGAAAGGCTGCCCTTTTTGAGAGGAAGCGTAGTGCATGTCTAAAACTCCAGAAAGTATCCGGATACCATGGGTAAACCAGCAGGATTTTCAATTCACCTCTCACGTCCATTATCTGGAAGTTAACCCCGTAATTGACCTTAGCATACTATCCTGCCAGTAGCGAGTCAACAGTCTGACCTCTTCCTGGCCGAGTGGCCTAATTTAAATCACAAATCGCTGATTGTTGGGTAATGTTTTACTTGAATGTTACCTGAGTTTAAAGATAGCCATTTCCCGAGAGCGACAAAGCAAACCTT
>CAYYHI010000227.1:0-4875 GCA_964471745.1 uncultured bacterium
TGTCGTCTTTGGCATTTTGCCGTTTTTCTGTAAAAGAACCGGTCAAGAGTATTAAATTCGGTTCATTAATGATAGATTGCAAATTTAACAAATATGGGAATATACTGCTGAATTCCTGTTAACAATGTTAAAGCGTCGAAATATTGGGTTGCATTAATCCCTTGTTATTATCACTTGTAATAACAGCCGTATAAACCGTTTTCAAATCAATATTATCATATCTTTGCAATTTATGAAAGAAAATGACTCATTCAAATCAGTTTTGTTGTAATTATTCAATAAAGCTTGAAATATATTGTATAATAATGGTTATTTTAGGTTCTTCTCCGAATCGTATGGGTAATGGTCAATTATATGGAGCGTCAGGTTACAATCCTCCTTTGTGAATGTAAACATTAGACTTGTGAAACGGTATAATGAATATCACCGACATTGTTTATGTAGTATCAGTCGGATCAAGACCTGACGGCAATCATTTACCCACACGAATCAGCGAAGACCCCATATTTCATTAAAAGGAATCGTTGCTGTTTCCAATACTCGATGTTTGGTGCAGAATTCCTACTGATTAATCTTATCCAAAGAGGGTATAAAACAAAGTTTGATAAACTTTCTTGAAGAGTTTTTACCATAAACTGAAGAACTCCCAGCCGATGTCCCGGTTGTTGGAGCTGCTTGAGACGAAACCAGGCGTGATCGATGTAAGCGGTCTCGCCGGATCGTTGGGCAGCTTTCTGACTGCATCGGCGCTTGACGAGACCGGTTCATCGCTGCTCTTCGTAGCGTCAGGTCCCTCGCGGGCTGAAGCCGCACTTGACGATCTGGTGTCCATTCTTGGTGCGGAAAAGGTCGGTTTCCTGCCGCCCATGTACAGGCATCCCTTTGATACCAAACCTTCAGCACTCGGACCGCGCAACGAAAGAGCCGAAGCGTTGATGAGGATTAAAGCGGATAGTCCGACCGTCCTGGTCACCCAGCCGGAATCACTTTTGGAACGAGGACCGGATCGCTCCTGGATCGACGAACACAGCATCCTTCTGAGCAAAAATAGAGAATACACACATGAACAGTTGCTTTCGAGAATGTATGACGCCGGTTACCAGCGGGAGAGCCTCGTCGATGCTCAGGGACAGTTCGCCGTCCGTGGCGGTCTCATCGATGTCTACCCTTACGGACACGAAAATCCACTCAGGATCGAGTTTGACGTTGATACCATAGAAAGCCTGAGAAGGTTCGATCCTGTTACACAGCGAAGCACGGCCCAACTGGATGAGGTCTCCTTCCTGTTGGGGAGGGAATCGGATTGTATACGAGACGGGTTGTTGAGCCTGCTGCCAAGCGGGATGATAGTTTTCTGGCACAACCGCGACGAGATAGAAGACCGCTTCAGCCGCTTTCAGCAGCGTCTGGATGAGGCGCGGCAGATTGCAGACGTCGAACATCAGGAAAAGCTGAAACTTATCTATCAGCTCCCCAATGATGTATTTACCGAAGCACAGCGATTCCAGCAGGTTATCTGGGCTGGTCCAACTCACAGTAGCGATTCGCAGATCGACTTCGACGCAAGACAACCCGATCCCACCCCTCCAGGACTGGACAGGCTTTCGGATCATCTTCATTCTTATCTGAACAAGGGTATTCAGGTCTGGATTGCCGTGGGCGCCAGGGGCGAGGAAACCCGGATTGAGGAACTGCTATCAGATGCAGGACTTGACGAAGTCGCAACGTTCTCACCATCCGTTTCCGGCGGGTTTGTTTCATCCGATATTGGTATTGCCCTGCTGACGAGCCACGAATTGTTCAACCGCCGTCGCCTGCGGGCGCGTCACACGCGATTCCGCACGCCGCTAAGGTCGAGGTTTGATAGAGCTTCCCTCAGAAAGTCAGACCTGGTGGTTCACACGGAATACGGCATCGGTATGTACGAAGGGATGCAGACCATCAAGGTGCGGGGACAGCCGCGGGAATGCCTGCGCATCAAGTACCAGGAAAATGTTATCCTCTTCGTGCGGGTGGAAAATTTCGGACTTGTTGAGAAATATGTAGGCTCTGAATCCATCCGACCCAAGCTGTCGAAGCTCGGCGGTAGTGAATGGATTCGCACCAAGAAACGAACGCGCAAGGCGTTGCAGGATATGGCGGCTGAGCTGATCAGGCTCTACGCCAGGCGCAAGGTCGTGCGAGGTCATGCCTTCCCCAATGATACGCACTGGCAGCAGGAAATGGAGGCGTCATTCGAGTTCGATGACACGCCTGACCAGGTTACGACGACCGTCGATGTAAAACATGATCTCGAAGAAGTAAACCCGATGGACAGACTGCTCTGCGGCGATGTCGGATTCGGCAAGACTGAGATCGCGGTCAGGGCGGCTTTCAAGGTTGTCCAAGACTCTTCCCAGGTTGCCATCCTTGTGCCGACGACCATCCTGGCTCAGCAGCACGCTGAGACGTTCACTTCACGGCTTTCGGCATACCCGGTCGGGATCGAAGTTCTGTCTAGATTCCGCACTCCCAAGGAGCAGCGGGAGGTCGTCAAGGGTCTGAAAAACGGTAATATCGATATTGTGATTGGCACTCACCGTCTGCTCTCACGTGATATTGCCTTTAAAAAATTGGGCTTGCTGATAATCGACGAGGAACACCGCTTCGGTGTGCGCCACAAGGAGAAGCTCAAGCAGTTGAAAACCAACGTCGATGTGTTGACCCTGACAGCGACGCCCATTCCCAGGACGATGCATTTGGCTTTGATGGGTGCAAGGGATACTTCTCTGATCAACACCCCGCCTATTGACCGTCTGCCGGTTCAGACCGAAGTGCATAATTGGTCGGAGGAGCTGATAAAGGACGCGATCCTGCGTGAGATAGACCGTGAAGGACAGGTGTTCTTTCTGCACAACCGGGTCATGTCGATACACTCCGTCAAGAACATGCTCGAGAGACTCGTACCCGGACTGCGCTACGGCGTGGCTCACGGTCAGTTGCCGGAAAGAGAACTGGAAAAGGTCATTACTGATTTTCTCGGCCGTCGATATGATGTCCTCGTAACCACCATGATCATCGAATCCGGGATTGACATGCCTAATGTAAACACGCTTATCGTTAATCGAGCCGATTGCTTCGGTCTGGCGCAGCTTTACCAGCTTCGCGGGCGGATCGGGCGCAGCAACCGACAGGCGTACGCCTACCTGTTGACGCCGCCCGGGTTGATTATGACAAGCGAAGCCCGGCGGCGCCTGGCAACGATTACAGAACTGACCGAGTTGGGCAGCGGGATGAAGATCGCTATGCGCGATCTGGAGATCCGCGGCGCTGGCAACCTGCTCGGCGCACAGCAGTCGGGATATATCAATGCCGTCGGTTTCGACATGTACACGCGATTGCTGAACGAGGAGGTCAGCAAGCTGAAAGACCAGCCGTCTCCTGAAGAACTTACAACCACAGAGGAGATAACCATCGATTTCAACGGTCCGGCAATACTTCCGGCTGACTATATCGACGACGGTGATCTGAGATATGACTTCTACCGGCGTCTGGCTTCAGTCAGCAGAATCGAAGAGATCGATATGTTGAAAGAGGAGTTGTCGGACAGATTCGGAGCAACACCGACACCCGCCGGGAACTTGCTCGAACTCGCACGGTTAAAAGTATTATGTCGCAGAGCCAACATCAGGAAGTTAGCCGTAAACGACAAATACATCGTCGCTGAATTGTCATTGCCGGATGACCCTGCTGAGAGCCAACGCAGGATCGGGGAGCTGGTTGCGGCGGCTGATCCGGAGCCGGTGGAATTTCGTGTTACTGATAAGGTTGAGATGATATATCGCTTCAAGTCTGAAAACCGCCTGCATCGAGCACGAAAATTCTTGCGGAGGCTTACAAGAGAAGGTATATTACAGGTTTAGAAAATTCCAATCGAAACCCTTTCAATTAAGAATTTAAAACAGTAACTTTAGAATCCAAGTAGACTGGAGAATCACATCCAGTAACAGGAAAAATCGCGGAACTTTAACCGAGGAGATTAACATGCCAAAACTTTACATCAGGATCATGACCTACCTGACAACTGTTGTTGTCCTTTCCATAATAGTAGGGTGTACCACCGGTGGAGGTACTGTTTCAGATACGGAAATAATAGTCTCATGGGACGACACAGCAATGACGGTTGCTGATTTCAAGAACAAAATGTACGTCCGTTACTCGAACGAATCAAGCGCTATGAAGAAGGAGTACGAGGACAGGATAAAGGTCCTTGACGAGTACGTCGTTCGAGCGTTAAAGATAGCCGAAGGATACCGGCTTGCCTTCAACGAACGCGAGGACATTCAAAAGTCATATAATGATGCGATCGAGCGCAATGCGAGTAATCTCCTTTACGATGATAAGGTGATCAACTCATTCGTCACTGGGGAGATGCTGCACGATTTCTGGGAACATTATAGATATGAGGTTCGCTGCCGTCACATACTGATTACGGTCGATGAGGATGTCAAAGGCAAAGATACACTTGAATACTGGCAACGCATCAATGAGGTTTATGAGAAAGCCAAAGCTGGTGAGAAATTCACGAAGTTGGTGAGTCGTTACAGCGAGGATACGTCGATAGACCGCAGCCTGCACGGAGACCTCGGATTCTTCAAGTGGGGCAAGATGGTTGATGAATTCCAGGAAGCTGCCTGGAAGCTTAACGTCGGTGAGATCTCACCACCGGTGCGCTCGCGCTACGGTTATCATATCATCGAGCTGCTCGAGAAGCGATCGACAGGCTTGGAGGTGAACACCTCGCATATCCTGGTTAATGTAAGTCGGCGCTCGCTGGCAGCAGAAACCACTGCCGCCTGGGAACGAGCGAAAATGATACTTGAGGAAGCCCGCAAG
>CAYYHI010000228.1:0-4833 GCA_964471745.1 uncultured bacterium
TGTCAGAAAAGATGAAAAACGTACCGAAACTCATCATTCCATCGGAAGATGGAATCCAGTAACGCATGTAATATCAGCAACTTCTCTGGATTCCAACTTTCGTTGGAATGATGAACTCCCTTTTCTGGATTCCAACTTTCGTTGGAATGATGAACGCTGCTTCCAATGATGATCTAAATGTGACATTGGAATGATGATACTGAATGCATTAAAGAAGCTCCTCGTACAGATCCTTCCATTCAGGATTATTCTTCTCGATTAATTCTATTTTCCATTGCCTCTTCCACGCTTTCAGTTGTTTTTCTCGTTTAATTGCAGCCGCGTGGTAGGGCGTTCCCTCGTAATATACCAACAGATGAACACCGTATTTCCTGGTAAATCCTCCAAACACACCTGATTTGTGCTCTGCAACTCTGCGAATTAGATCATTGGTAATCCCTATGTAGAGGGTACCATTGCGCCTACTCGCAAGGATATATACCCAGAACATCGCCATTTCTCCGCTACCTCTTCCAACTTATCATTCCAACTCCTCCATGCTCATCATTCCAACGAAAGTTGGAATCCAGTTCCATTAGTTATTCTTTAACGAAAGACATTGCTCAGCCAACATGTTATGTCTAAAAACCATATTCAAAAATTGCATCTGTCTAATTTACTCATCATACTTCGGCATATCTTTATCCCATAGGAGGCTCGGCAATCCCACTCCTTCTTGTAGAGTCAAACCCACAATCATTATTTTCTCCCAATTCTTCTCTGCCATCTCCAAATTCTCTCTTGTACGTGGTCGTTCTCCCAATATGCTTCGATGTATTGATGCAGAGAAAAGGCATCTACGAAATGCTTCTCTCGATCTTATATCGAGATATAAGCAGTTCTTATCGAACCAATCCCGTATTTCAATTACTTTATTATGAATCTTGTCTGGTTGATGAACAGTATTAACGATTTCAATCCATTTTGTATATGCTTTTTGATATACTTCAAGGCGTTTATCCAGAGCGGCTAATTGAAATTTTGTTCGCCGTTCGGCACTGGAGTTCACGATAGTGGTGAATGAGGTAATACCGCCGCCAATCACTGCACCAGCCAAACCAACTACCGCTGGCCAAAGCGAGCAATTGACAGTAAGTATAAGGAACAAAACGGCCAGCCCGATGAAAGCAAGAATCATCAGGATCAGCCATCGTTCACGCAAACTATTGAACATAGACATTGACTGAATCCGTTGTAAATTCGATCCCATCGCTTACACTGACTCGAACCCAGTACCCGCCTCTATTTCTGTTAGACCATTGTACAGAAGGTCCAGATGCAGGTTGAAAAAAGAATCCTTCAGACGCTTCCCAGACATACTCAAGATTATCTTGGTTATCATCCATTGCGATGCAACTGAGCGTAGCTATGTCATGTCTGTATGTGTGATCCGGGATGTAATATCTAATAGTGTCCGGACTAGCCGTTACGCTGATGATCACAGGCGCATGGTTCACACTTGGACCGGTTGCTGGATTGTCGTCGTCCTCAGAACAACCGAGTGCGAGCAATCCGATGAAGGTTGCAAAGATGAATGCAAAGATGTAATGGAACTGCCTCATTTTTACTCCGCTCTGTAATTGTTATTTCAACTCCTCTCTGGATTCCAACTTTCGTTGGAATGATGAGTGCTGCTCTTCTGGATTCCAACTTTCGTTGGAATGATGAGCTCGATGACGATGGAATGATGAGCGCTACTGTGCCTCTTTTCCATCTACATCATTCTCGCCATCCTTCTCTGTCTTTTCTGACTTCTTGGGAACCGGTTTCACACCAGGTTTAGCGCCAGCCTTTGCCGCCCTTGCCGCTTTCTTCGCCGCCTCCTTCTCCAGCAAACGTTTCTTCTCTTCCTCAGACATAACCGCGAATGATTTAACCAATTCACGGCGCGAATACACCGATGCTTCCTGCGGCGCTTCCCAGTGGAGTGACTTGGTATCGCAGACATCGACGCACAAGCCGCAATACATGCATTTGTTGAAGTCGATATCGAACTCGAGGATGTGCATCAACTTCGGCTTGCCGGTGGGAAGCATGCCCAGGTCTTCGTCCTTGTCGGCGCGAACACCCTTGATAGTGAAGATGTTAACCGGGCAGATCCGCTGGCATTTGTAACAGCATTCGCAGTCCTCAATGCGGTTGACAAGTCTGGCGCGCGCCCGCGGGTACATCTCCTTGATAACGCGGGGATATTGAATGGTAATCGCACGCTCAGCGAAGATGTGCCGGAAAGTTACCGCCATTCCCGCGATTATGGTCGTTACACCTGCCCAAATATCTTTGAAGTAGTCTGCCATTTATGTAATTACTATAAGCAATGAAACAATCAACACATTCGCAAATGAAAACGGTAAAAACACCTTCCAACATACGTGCATCAACTGATCAACGCGCAACCGGGGCAAGGTCCAGCGCAACCACATCTGTACAAACACCAGGATCAAAGATTTGCCGATGAACCAGAATGCGCCGATAACATTATGCCAGATTAAGCTTGTTTCAGCCGAAACCTCCAGGAACGGCAGAGGTGCGTGCCAGCCGCCCAGGAACAGAGCCACAGCCACACCTGAAACCAGGAACATATTTGCGAACTCGGCGAAGAAAAACATCCCGAAGCGCATTGCTGAATATTCGACATGAAAACCGATAATTTCGGACTCACCCTCCGGCAGGTCGAACGGCACGCGGTTGACCTCCGCCAGACTCGCCCAGAAATAGATGATAAATGCCAACAACGTAAACGGCAACTGGTAAACACTGCCCTTGCCGAATATATTACCGAAGACAGTCCAGTTCCAGAATCCACCCGCCTGAACCTTCACCAGTTCCTGCATCGACAGGGTTTCAGCGAGCAGTATCGGAACCAGCAGCGACAGCGCCACCGGTATCTCGTAGCTTATCATCTGCGAAGCAGCCCTCATTCCGCCATAGAGCGACCACTTGTTATTGGAAGCCCAGCCCGCCATAATGATACTGATTACGACCAGTGACGAAACAGCCACGATATAATAAATGCCGATGTTCAGGTCGGTTCCGATCAGGTTGGCTGCAAACGGCAGAACCGCGAACGCCGCAAATGAACTGGTAAAAACAATGTAAGGCGCCAGCTTGAACAGACTCCTGTCCGCTCTGCTGGGGATAATATCCTCCTTCAGGAGCAGCTTCAACATATCAGCGATAGTCTGCGCCCAGCCGTGAAAGCCTCCGGTTTCCATCGGTCCCATCCGATCCTGCGCCCAGGCGGAAACCTTGCGCTCCAACCAGATGGCGAACAGGGCAAACACCGACACAAAACCGATCAATACAACGACGTAAGCTGTCCAGCGTAGTTCCAGTGGTATTTGATAAAAGAGATTCATCGATCAACGTCTCCAAGCACTATATCAATGGAACCGATCAGAGCCACCATGTCGGCAATCAATAGTCCCGGCGCAACTTTCGACAGAACACACAGGTTCGAGAACGACGGCGCACGGCACTTGACCCGGTACGGCTTGCCTTTGCCGTTTGAAACGATGTAGACACCGAGTTCGCCCTTTGGATGCTCAGTCCGGAAATTAAGCTCACCGGCAGGAACCTTCGAAAATGTCTTGGGAATAGCCGCTTGAACATCGTCGCCGGGCATCTTCTCCAGCCGTTCGGCAGCCTGTTCGATGATCCTTAAGGATTGCACTATTTCCTGCACGCGCACCATGTAGCGGTCGAATGCATCCCCGACCTGACCCACTTCACCGATTCCAACAGGTATATCAAAATCGTAGGTCTCATAACCGGAATACGGCTCATTCTTACGCAAATCCCACTTGACTCCGGCGCCCCGAATATTGGGACCGGTTACGCCGTATTGCAGGCAGACATCGGCAGGAATCACCGCCACGTTCGCCAGTCTTTCGACGAAAATCTTGTTGTATGAAAGCAACTGGTTGAGTTCAGGTATCTTCGGTTCCATGTATTTAACAAAGTCATGAACCTTGCTCAGCCAGCCGTCAGGAACATCGTGGGATAGACCGCCAATCCAGATGTAGTTAAGCAGCAAGCGTCCGCCGCAGATCTCCTCGAATAGATCGAGGATATGCTCGCGCTCCTGAATCAGCAACAGAAACGGCGTCCAGGCGCCGATGTCGAGGCTGTAAGCAGCAATAGCTACACAGTGATTGGCAATCCGATTCAACTCGGCAACCAGCACGCGTATCGTCTGAACGCGCTCGGAAACCTCGATGCCGAAGAGCTTTTCACAGGCGAGTGACCAGCCCAAGTTGTTGTTCATGCTGGAGCAATAATCGAGACGGTCGGTGAAAGGCACGACCTGCGGCCAGGTGCAGTTTTCAGCAACCTTCTCGAAGCAGCGGTGCAGATAACCGATGTGAGGCGTTCCCCGAACTATCATCTCACCGTCGGTCTCGATCTCCACGCGCAGAACACCGTGCGTAGCTGGATGCTGAGGCCCCATCTGTATCCGCATGTATTCGCCGGGCATCTGATCGGCAATGGCGTACGCGGCTTCTATCTTCTCAGGAGTAGGACCGAGCGGCAGGTTCAGTTCTTTTATTTGGTTCACCCGGTTTTTCCCTTCTTATCCAAGTCTTCGGGTAAAATCGCTTCCAGAGGGATACCGTGCCACTCCTTCTGTGGTTCGTAATCCTTGCGCAACGGATGACCTTCCCAGTCATCCGGGCAGAGTATTCGTCTCGGATCGGGATGATCTTCATAAGTGATGCCCATCAGGTCGTAAGCCTCGCGTTCATGCCAGTCGGCAGTCTCCCAGATAAACGACACAGTCGGTATCACCGGGTC
>CAYYHI010000229.1:0-4826 GCA_964471745.1 uncultured bacterium
GACTGCCGTCATAAGTCAGGTCGCGCATGCCGTAGTAGGATTCGGCGAACTGGTCGAACTCACCGACGTTGTTGCCTTCAGCGTCGAAGACGTATATCTTGTTTAAGTCCTCGCCGTTGTTGCCGCCGGAGACGTAGAACAACCCGTCGATGACAACCACGCCGTTGATCTGGTCATCTTGGACGATTTCTTCAGCGTTGAAATCAGCCCGAATATCCCAGGGATCTGCTTCAGCTCCGCCCAGTAGTCTGCGTGTGGAGGTGTAGGTCAGCGGACCGTTGCCGCCGTTTTCGACTACAAAATCGACGGTCTGTTCGAGTTCGGGCTCGAGGGAGATGATAAAATCGTCATCGCTGGGTGTAAACTCCGCATGTAGGAGATCTATATTCAGCTCAAATTCGCGTTCTTCGTTCAAATCAATCGATTCGACGGCTGGAAGATAATCCGGTTTGGTAAAGGTGAACTCATATTCCCGCAAGGGCAGGTCAGTAAAACCGTAGATGCCGTCTTCATCGGTAAATCGGGTTATGAGGTAGTAGTCCATATCGACACTAACATCCTCGACAACCTCATCGTTAACAGCCGGATCTGTGACCGTACCGGTAAGCTGAGCGACAGGGGAATCGACCGACATCACCGCCGCCATCTCGACATAAGGTTGCTGCTCATCATCAAATACGATCCTGATCAGCATCTCATATACACCTTCCTCCAACTCGCCGGGGGTAATCAAGACGTTAATGGTGATGTCTTCGTTGGCGGCGATTTCCCCTCGTTCAGGATCGACAGCCAGCCAGTTGGGTTCATTGACGCCGTCGTCCGTGATTGTGATCGTAGCCGCGCCAAGCCAACCGATCCAGAGATTCCATCCATCATGTCCGATCCCGAAAGACCGAGTATCCGTTTCCGCCTCAAAGTGTTGAACCTCTTCCCAGTTCCAATCCTCATCGATACTCACCTGCCAGGCTGTAAACGGGTCTTCGTTCGGGTCGGGTAGCCATGAGACCCAGAGATGTCCTTCATCATGTTCCGGAATCCAGCATATACGCCCGCGGAAATCATTGTCGGGTGCATTACGACCGTCCAGTATGTTTTCAATTGTACCAATCCGGTTGTAGTCGTCGTTGATATCTAAGACATATATGTCTATCTCCGGGAAAATGATGACGAAAAGATAGGCGCGTTCCGGGTCGACAGTGAACGCCATAATGTAACTGTTATCAGGATTGCCTATATCAATTTCCCCCAGATTTTCACCTTCCAAGTCGTAGAGAACCATATTATTATTTGGTCCCCAGATCGTTGTATACAATATCCCGTCGTAGTATCCGCCGCCTATAGGTGCACCATCCGGTTCTATCTCAGCGATTACTTCGACTTCATCCCCAACAACCTGATAACAGGTGAAAAAGGCATCGACTGGCACGGCGGGATCACCTTCAAGGATAGTATGCGCAACCCACATTGCATTATTCTCGAAATCGCGACAGATACCAAAGGCTCCTGAATGTTCAAGTTCCAGCTCTCCGATCACGTCACCGGGATCATCACGCCGCGGACCGCGCTGCCGCTGTTCTTCGCGATCGACATCGAAGAAACGAAAACGGAATGCTACGTCATCATCACCTGTATTGGCGAGGATTATCTCTGTTTCAAGCTCATCCTCAGCCTCGACTGAAACAGCTAAGCCGAGCGGATCAACGATAACCTCAGCGCGTGAAGCAGTAAATGGCATCAGTATAAGGCAGGTGATGATGGTCAGTAAAAACAAACGTAAACTGTTCATAAATCCTCCATATTTTTCTAAAATGCAGTCATGTGAGCAGCAGAGCAACGTTTCCAACTAATGGACTGCGGTATGAATCCTTGGGGAGCAAGTTGCGAACTCGTATTAATATGATCTTCGAAATTCTGTTGTTAACAACCCTGATATGATAGCGAGCTAATATCTATGAGGCAGCACTGTTGGTAAATCAGGGTAATAGATTCTGTTAGTATTTCTATAATTTAAGACAAGCTTGAGCAGAAAGCAAGACTTTCTTTGTAAAACCGATCGATCGAAGTGGTGTGAGAAACAATGACGCTTCATGATAATGTTAGTGATCTGTAGTTTAGAATAATATAAGATCGTCCTCCTGAAACTGTCAAATATTTTCCGCCCTCATTAATAATAGAATAAATACGAAAGGTTCAGGAGCTATTGACAGCGGCTTGAATCTTTATTAACGTTATAGGGTAAGATCCAGTTTCTTGGAAAAAACTCCAGTGGATTAAAATATGTCCCGATTAAAATCCGATTTAATTCTGATAAAGATCACTCTTGCTCTGTTCTTTCTGACGGCAGGTCTGTTCAGTTGTGCCGAGCAGCCGACCGGATATATCTACCGACCAACCCAGCGTGATGAGGTTGCCGTCAGCCGGCTGGTTGAGGACGTGGTCAGTTCCCTTTACGATCATATGGATATGTCGGTCGGATTTCTCGAGGATGCTTCACATACTAACAACTACGCGACTATACTGCCTGCCGGCTGGCAGGCTATTCCGTTCGTCGATACGACGTCCGGAGCGCCATATACCCTGTATTTTCACAACTTCCTCGATCAGAAGTATCAGGGCATTCGTTTCGACAAGAATCCTCTCGAAGGGGCTGTACGCACGCCTTCCGATATTGAATACTCCTTCCTGAAACTGCGCAATTTCCTTAATGAACGTTCATTTGAATTCTACATGGATGTGGACGAATATATTCATCTCGTCGTAGAATATAGCCAGAACAGGAATGATCCCCGTCATGTCGAAGGCTGGTTTGACATCAAGCGTGCTGTTGAGTTCGAGGAGGAGATACAGATTGGTGATTATATAACGACTTATGAGTACTATATGTATCCAACCTGGGTGATACGCATCGAGGATTTCAGTACTGACGCGCTGGATCACAGCGCCCGCCTGGTTATTGAAGGTACTTTCCCACACCGTGACGAGATAGACAACCTTCAGAATGATCATGTCACCGGTGATATTACCATGCAGGCAAACGGTACAGGTTATGGAGAGATAAAATTGTACGGCAAACCAATTTCACGCGTTTACTTCACATCCCGCGGCGCCGGTTTTGAGGGGTATTTCACACTATACAGCCAGGACCATTACTGGATACATGACTTCTAAAACGTGCCAAACCAATCACGGATCCGGAGTTTATAAACCATCTGAATGCCGATTCGTTTACGAGTCGGCATTTTTTATATTGATAAACAGTAGCTGAGGCAATCCTGTCTGGACTATACTTTTACTCTGTAAATGGGTCAGTCATTCCTGTCTGATCACCTTTTAATTCGGTAAGTGGGTCAGACATTCTTGTCTGACTCCTTCTTCATCCTTATCCCGACGGATTACAATGTGCCCCGATTTGCTGGTAAATCGGGTTTCAGTAAGCAACTGTCAATAACATTCATTAAAAAAGTTGAAAATTATCCGGAGATTTTTGTGAAACAACTTGATTTTCATTGAAAGATTTATATATAATAGAAGGCTTTCGCTTTTTTACAAACTAAAAGGAGAAGCCTATGAAACATCCACGTTATGTAACCCGCCTCAAAGACATTCCGCAACTGACAAATGAAGAACTTCATAACCTCCAACCTGTTGTCGAAAGGTATGCTTTCCGTGCTAATGAGTACTACCTTTCATTAATTGACTGGGATGATCCTAATGATCCGATACGACGAATCGTTATTCCACACAAATCCGAACTGCTGGAGTGGGGTGAGTTAGATCCCTCGAATGAGGAGTACTACACCGTAGCTCCGGGGACTCAGCACAAGTATCGTGACACCGCCGTGCTGCTGGTTAATGACGTATGCGGCGCCTATTGCCGCTTCTGTTTCCGTAAGCGTCTGTTCCTGAACGAAAACGATGAAGTAGTACGTGACATCTCAGAGGGACTGGACTATATAAGGAAACACAAGGAGATCAACAACGTACTGCTGTCCGGCGGGGATCCGCTTCTAATGTCCACCGGCAAATTAGAGCGCATTATCCGCCAGGTGCGCGACATTGATCACATTCACATAATCCGCATCGGCACCAAGATGCTTTCATTTAATCCATACCGCGTGCTCGCAGATGCGTCACTGCCAGGAATGCTGTCCCGATACAGTACCACACATCGCCGGATTTACATCATGGCGCACTTTAACCACCCGCACGAGTTAACCAGTGAAGCAATTGCTGCTGTCGACATATTGCAGCAAGCCGGGTTGATAACGGTAAATCAGACCCCGTTTATTCGAGGTGTAAATGACGATTCGCTGCTCCTTTCTGACCTGTTCAACAAACTGTCCTATATCGGGGTACCGCCTTATTACCTGTTCCAGTGCCGACCGACGGCGGGAAATCACACCTATGCCGTACCTATCGAGGAGGGGATAAGGATTCTGCGTGCGGCGCGCATGGGATGTTCAGGACTTGCCAAGCGTGCCAGGTATACGATGTCGCATCACACCGGGAAGTTGGAGATCTTCGGTATGTCCGATTCTCAGGTTTTCTTCAAGTATCATCGCGCTGCTGAGAAGAGAATGATCGGCAAGATTCTGGCACTCGGTAGAAACCCGGATGCTTACTGGCTGGATGATTATGAAGAGGTTAGTTCGGGAATCCGAGCTGAGGATGTGCTTGACGAGATCTCATTGAACTGATATAATGTATGCTTAGATTTTAGTGTTTATTAATTTGAAGATTTAGGGTATATAGAATACTGAGTTTGTGGAGTGGGGACGCCCTCGTCCCCGCCTTTGATGACAGACTTTTCACAGCGGGACGAGGGC
>CAYYHI010000230.1:0-4805 GCA_964471745.1 uncultured bacterium
CCAAGATGATAGAATACGAGTGGATATTTAGGATAGTTTTTTGACATCTCCCTGAACCTTAGAGCAGCTTCATCAAGCTTATCCTGCTTAACTAGATCAATTCCCTTCTTCAAGGTTTCCAAATATTTCACCTGCTTTTGGGTTACATCATGGAGTGGATTTATTGCCAGTGCTTTCTTTGTCAGTCTGACCGCATCCTCTATTCGTTCCTGGTTTAACCTCAACGCAGCCAGATTGCAATAAGCCTGGATATAGTCCGGTTGCAGTTTTATTGCCTTCTTATATGCGTCTTCGGCTTCTTCAGGTCTGTTCAACTCAAAGAGTGTATTCCCCAGGTTGTAGTGAGATAATGAATACTCCGGATTCGATTTTAATGCCTTCCTGAACATTTTCTCAGCCTCTTCAAGCCTGTCCTGTTTAACCAGTACTGATCCCAGTGTGTTAAGTGCCTGATAGCAGTTTTTCCGTAGACTTAAGACCTTGCGCAGAGTTGTCTCAGCTTCATCTAATTTATCTAAAAACAGGCAAATACCAGCGAGATTAGTGAGAGTCAACTCTCCTTCCGGTCTATATTTCACGGCAAGCTTGAAGCAGCGATAAGCTTCGTTGTAATCACCCGCTGAATATGCCTGGTAACCGAAAGTGAACCATCTGGAATAGCGGTCTCTTATTCTGATCCTCTGCTTAAATTCGTTGTATAGTCCTTCATAACTTTTAATTCTCACAGCTTCAAATGCCTTGGTTCCCGCGGTTTTAATAGGGTGAATTATCTCGCTCGTACCAGTCTCAATACCGTTTATTTCCTGAACGATTGATTTCAAAGAACCTGCGATAAGTATATGCGGTTCACTAAGATCGGCGCCGGCGTTGGCTTCAATTCGCTTGGTTTTCGCAATAGCATAGCCTTCAGGAGTATTGCCCTGTTCCCAGACGCTTTCAGCGATTGTAACATGTCCCTGTCCGATACCAACCCTGAGTCGGCAGGGGGATTTATCTTCGCGGATACGCCACCCATTAAAACGGGATCTGGACCATTCAACCTCCAACAGTACAGCCAAATTTAGAGCAAACGTGACGATCTCTTTGGGATTCCGGAAATTCAGCAGGATAATCACCTCATCACCGATGGCTTTTTTGTAAAAGACTGCATCATTAAGCTTACTGTTGGTGCGGCTGTACTCATCAACCGCCCGCGAGGCAATCCGGTGATACTCGCGGATCATGTTGTTATAGGTACCAGGGGATGTAGTCTCCGCTATCTGCGAGGAGTTCTCAATATCGGCGATGATGATTATCGCATTGACTACCTTCGAACGCTGCTTTTTTTTCGAGATTAGCATGAGATTATCTGGGATAATAGTGCTTTTTCTTTGGAAATAATGAGAGTATTAACGAGATACTGATTCCACTTTGTTGTCATTCTTAACGAATTAGTTGTCATTCTGAACGAAGTGAAGAATCCCCAGCAGAAGGGGAATGAAAACGAGATTCTTCACTTCGTTCAGAATGACGATGAATTTCTAACACTACTCGGAATAATAACCTTAGTTAATATATAACCTAAAACCCAAGATTTAAAGAGAAATAGTATTGAGGTGACATTCCAGTCTCTTCCGACCAGGCAATATCCCATTCAATCGGGAATATCCCCAGGTCGAGCCGGATGCCGAAACCGAATCCCAAAGTCCAGTCCCTGTAACTCGGAATAAGCTGTCCGCCTTTAAGAAGTGTCATCCGGTAATCCTCTTCGCGTGCGTTGTTGTTTTCTTCTTTAATTCCCTGACCAAGCGTATACCAGGCTGAACCGACATCCGTGAAAAAGACGCCGCGTACATCCCTGAAATATATCGGTAGAGGCCAGCCGAACATGAGATGACGAATGAAGGGGTAGCGAAATTCAAAATTACCAAGTATATACCTTGTACCAACTTGGTTGTAATACCCGACGCCGCGGAGTGGTGTTACAAATCTGGAGAAATAAATATCCTGCATATCGATGATTATCCTGCCGCTGCTGTTGTCGTAGCGCGAGTTAAACCAGTTCATCATACCGCCGAGGAAGAAACGCTGGGGATCTCTCCCTTCAGATACCGACCCGTTTAAGCGGAAAGAGAATGTATAATCCTTATGATAGGCAAAATATCTTCTCCAGTCTACTGTCAGCGTAGTGAAATCGATCCCTTTATCATACAGATTGTTATCGGATTCGCTGTAAAGATCCGGGCTCCAACTGAGATCAAAGCGCCATCTTCCGCCATTGGCAGGCGCTGTCGACCAGCGCCAGATCGACGTATCGTGTACATAACCGATATGAGGGATTATAGCGCTGATTTGCTGTCCGTGCAGGTTATAATCGGATAATTCTGATCTGTCAATCGTGGAATAATCGAAGCTGAACTCAAGCCTGTTAAAGCGATTTATCGGATATGAAGTGTTAAGAAATATGCCGTAGTTACGGTCTAACCAGGTTACGCCTCGGCTATAGAACGGGTAGGCGAAATGGTAAGCGCCGCCGCCGATATCAAAGCGGTACGCCAGGTAGTTATACATAGCGAACAGGTTACTGTACTTTGTCGACCTGTTAAGGTCTGCACTGATATAAAGCTCATGGTTGCCCATTATATCGGTAAACAATATAAGCCCTGATCCCTGCAGCAGATAATAGGGGCTATAACCAGCGCTGACGAATACCATATCAGGTTCGAGGTGCATGTGATAATCCTGGCTGGGATACCTGCCGTCCACCTGCCGCGTGCGAACTACGATCTCGGTACTGTCCACAGCCTTGGATTCCTCCTCTCCATCCCGGTGATACAGCCGGTCAAAGACATAGTGCCGATAATCAGCAGAGCTTAAACCGAGACCGGAATCGCCTCTCTCACTGGAAACCACCTTCTCAGCTTGAGCTATCTGAAAGGGAGTTGTAATAATATGTTCTCCGAACGGATCGTTAATCATGAAGATGTCATAGCCGTTGTTGAAATAACTCGAAAAAGCCAGGGTTCCGGCGTTGCGGGCAATCGTCGGTTGAAACGTACCAGTTACGATATTTGTGATGGAGTGGATTTCATCATTAGCGATATTATGGAGATAAATGTTATATGCACCACTTTTATCGCTAACATAGAGGATCGTATTATCGACTGGCGTCCAGAGCGGCGTTCTCTCTATGTAAGGATCATTCGTCAGGCGTCTCAGAAGTCGGGTCTGCAGGTTCAGTTCATAGATGTCGAATTCTGCATAATTGAAATCGATGATGGTCTTACCTTCGAGTATGGCTTCATTCAGGCTGACATTACCTCGGTTGGATGTAAAGAGCAGGCGCCGGCTGTCGGGGGACCAAGACGGATCGGCTGCATCGAAGATATCATTTGTTACATATTTCAAGCGGCCGGTTTCCAGTTCGACGGTAACAATATCGCTCCGGTTCTCGTGTACCACTACCATTGCGATCTGCCTGCCGTCAGGTGACCAGGCTGGACTGAAGAGTCCATTCGAGTCAAATTGGTATTTTCTGTCTATTTTACCTTCAGGAATGCTTACCACATACAACGCATCCATCTCACCGGTTTTAGCACACAACGCTATCCGGCTACCGTCAGGTGACCAGGTGATACCGGGTTGGAGCCAGTGCAGCTCTTCAAATTTCCCTGAACGCTGACCGCGTATGAGCCGTTTCTCTATTTTTCCGTCCATAGTGTTCATCAGGTATATATCAAAGTAATCCGAGCGGTTGGAGAGGAAAGCCAGCCATTCTCCATTTGGCGAGAGAACCGGACTGTTATTGACATAGCAGTATTCTTTCTCGTGATTTGTCAACTGCCGTGCGAATTGGTCGGGAGGCTCCATCTTCGCAACCTGGGTCCAGTAACGTTCCTTGATAAATCGCCGCCAGCGCTTCGATAATTCCTTACTGTCAATTCCAATGGCTGCTTTTAATGCACTGTTGAAATTTCTTAATTTGCTGATCTGGTGGAGGATTTCACCGACCTTTTCATCACCGTACCGCCAAGCTATCCAGTATAGAATGGATTGTCCGCACTTGTACACACTTAGATATCCATAAGCATCCATATAATCAATTTCCGGTAGGATGTCGTTGACCAGTGCGTCGCGTAGGTACATCTCTGTCTCAGTATCCAGACCGTCATGTGACATATATTCCGCCAATCCTTCTATAAACCACAAAGGCATTCTGTCTTGTGACAGCCCTGACAGGATGGCGTCGAATCCCTGCCCGTACATCATATTCAGCATCATGGCGTGGGTCAGTTCGTGGTGAATTACGTGGCGGAACTTCTCGTGGTCACCTTCAAAAGGCACAATTATCCGTGTTTTCAGGAACTCAGTTACCCCGCCTGTGCTCTCATCAGGTTGACTTGTTATGTTGGTTTGCTCGAAGTCGTTATGAGATTGATATGTAACGATAGTGATCGGATCATCACTCATTGTGGAATACTGGTAGGTTTTCGCGATTTCCTGATAGGCTGCTTCTGCGACTTCGGCTGTAAAATCGGCTATCTTACGCCCACCTTGGTTGTAATAGATATTAAAATGTTCGGTGGTCAGATACTTCCACTTGAAGTATGTATACTGAACTGTATTCTTACCGAAACCAGCCGCAGGGAGAGAACGTGATGTCAGCAGTAAAATCAATGATATCAGGAACATGACTGGAACTATTAAACGTAATCGCATTACTCTAACTCCAAATCTGGATTCAGTGGGCTTACTGCTGTTTAGGTCAATGTTAAGTATATGCATGCAACCCTCCAAAGAAGTAATTACCGAAAAATGAAATGAGA
>CAYYHI010000231.1:0-4782 GCA_964471745.1 uncultured bacterium
CGAGACCGGCGACAGGAATATCGTCAAGACCGATCACAATATCCCCCTTCTGCAGACCGACCTTGAAAGCCGGCAGACTTGTGTCCTGCGATACGGTATCGACAAACACGCCCTCACCTTCCCATTCGTAATCGGGATTGAAGCCGATTGTAACCCTGTCATCGGTAAGGAGTAGATTAGCATCGACGTGCCACTCTTCGCGTTCGTACGTGGTGTCCAGAGCAGTCATTTCCAGCCAATCGACACCACCGTACTTCAGGTCGGATGTTTCCCATACCAGATGAGGTCGCAGCGGCTTGCGACTGAATGAATTCACCCGCTCCGCAAAGGGCTGCCATTCCTGACTCAGGTAGCCATAATTGTGCCCGGCAGTATCGTGGGAAGTAAAATAAAGTTCGCAGCCCTGTTCGAGCGCCAGTTGCATGAAGGGTACCATTTTTTCGCTTGGATAGAGACCATCCTTACCGCCGTTGGTTGCAAACATCGGTCGACTGCGTATGTTTGGTATATACGATGGTGCGTTGCCCGCCAGAGACCCCACCGCCATATTACCCGACCAGGGAAAGAACACCGCAAAATCAGTAGGAGTGTGCATAGCCAAGTGAAAAGCCCCACTGGCGCCATCCGAAAAACCGCCGAGGAATACACGGTCATCATCCACGTTGTAACGACGCTTCATTTCGCGCACCTGCCACAGGATATTATCGATGCCGGCATCATCCCACCAGGTGCATCCCTGCATACCGGTCGGGAAGAGCATAATCATCCCCTGATCCTCACACAACTGCATCATCGGATGCTGGCTGATGTATTCGTCCTCGTTGATGAATTCTTCACGATTAACTCCGCCATGCAGCCAGACCATCAGCGGCGTCGGTTGTGACGGATCGTAACCGGTAGGAACATAGACGTAAAACGGAGCTCTCAGGGTATCAGAAATGACATTGTTCAGCTTAAACAGCCAGCCGACAATATCCGGATCTGGATAGTCACGGAAGTTCACAATCCAGTTAATCAGAGAATCGACCGGATGTTTTGCCAGATAATCCCTGGTTACCACAGAAACCGGCTCTTCACCCGTAAGAAGTTCGCGGATAACCGACCTCTGCAGTAATCCACCGACCTCTTCAGCAGCAAATGCCGGAGCTAAAGACATCTGCATGATAACAAGGATCGACACTATCGCAATGAACCCTTTAGTGTTACTGACAACCATGATACACCTTCGGTTACAATTATCAGGAACTCTTCCGCCAAGCCTTGGAAGATGATACAATATCTTTCACACCCTCGATGGCAGCATCGACATGCTCTTCGGTATTGAACGGACCAATCGAGAAACGTACGGTTCCCTTGATCTTCTCGGTACCGAGTTGTTCGTGGACAAGCGGCGCGCAGTGGAGCCCGGTGCGCGTGGCAATGTTGTGGTCAACATCCAGCAGAGTACCGGTGTTGGCAGCTTCAAAGCCTTCCACATTCATCGACAATACCGGCAGGTGATTATCAAGTGATTCAGCACAGTAGAGCACAACTCCGTCGATGTCCTTCATCCCTTCCCAGAGCTTTCGCATAAGCTTCATTTCGTACTCGTGGATCGCTTTGGGACCGCCGCGCGATTCTATGAACTCCTGTCCCGCCAGAAGCCCGGCAATGCCCATCGTGTTGAGCGTGCCGGCTTCCAGTCGGTAAGGGTATTCCTCCAAATGAAACCTGAGTGCGGATTTTACGCCGGTGCCGCCCCAACGTGTGGCATAAATTACCGCACTTTCAGCTACACATATACCGCCGATACCGGTTGGTCCGAACAGCGACTTATGACCGGTGAAACAGACGGCGTCGATGCACATCTCTTTCATGTCAATCGGCAATACACCGGCAGTCTGTGAGGTATCTACGGCAAAGAAAACGTCGCGCTCCTTGCAGATTTTACCAATTTCACCAATCGGCTGACAGGTACCGATGACGTTGGAACCGTGATTCACGATAACAAGCTTCGTATCCGGTTTGATGGCTCGACGAATCTCGTCCGGGTCGATAAAACCATTATGATCAAAGGGTATCCAGGTGACATCTATATCGTTTCGCTGTGAAAGGTGCCAGAGAGGTCGTATGACGCTGTTATGCTCGACATTGGTTGATACGGCGTGCCCGCCCTGGTGGCAGAGCACACCCTGTATGACCTGGTTAAGCGCGTCGGTGGCGTTGTAGGTAAACACGAGACGCTCAGGATCATCGCCGTTGAAAAAGCTGGTCATTTGCTTGCGGCAGTTGTTTACTGTCTGTTCAGCTTCGATGGCAAGATCGAAACCCGAACGCCCGGGATTAACGCCGTAATCGCGATAAAACCTGTTCATCGCGTCGTGAACGATGTCAGGCTTGGGCCAAGTGGTCGCCGCGTTATCCAGGTATATAAATTCCTGCATCCAAATCCTCCTCTTCCCGCTGCAATGAAGTATAATAAGGTAATGCTTAATCAAGTTTGTAGCAAGCGAGCTTAAGGATAACCGCAGTGTATCAGCGAAATTCGCCTTCCAGACGCAGGAAATCCGATATAATCTTCGAATGGTCGAAGACTATATTGTCAGGCAGATCATCATCCTTGAAAACCGCGGCTTCAGCGGCATCATCCTGACCTTTCGGTCTTCCAACGGCGGTCGCTCCATACACAACGCTGACCGTATGAAAACGCGGATCTCGCGCCGGATCCGAGTATACTCCCACCAGCCAGAGGTCACGGATCTGCAAGCCTGTTTCCTCCTCTGCCTCCCTGACGACAGCGTCTTCGACAGTCTCACCGACCTCCACAAATCCACCCGGTAGCGCCCAGCCGTACGGCGGGTTCTTACGCTTTATCAGTACAATCCCATCCGGTGTGCGGATAAAGGCGTCGACGGTCAACAGCGGGGTTACGGGGGGCCATGCCTTCTTTGCCTTTATCTTCATCTCGGCGCGGGAATTACAAGTGTTTTCAACTCGCTGAGCTCTTCCATTGCGTATTTAACACCCTCGCGCCCGAAGCCCGAACTCTTCACTCCGCCATAGGGATAGTTATCAACGCGGAAAGTCGGTATGTCGTCGATGATTACCCCGCCGACATCCAACCGGTTATAAGCGAGCATTGCCTTGCCGACGTCTCTGGTGAATACGCCGGTCTGCAGTCCGAATTTCCATGAATTCACCCGTTCAAGCGCCGCCTCGAAGCTGTCGTAGGCAGACATAATTGTCACAGGCGCAAACGCTTCCTCTGCGCTTATACGGCAGGTTTCGGGTACATTTTCGAGGATTGCCGGCGTTATACGGTTACCGTCGCGCTCACCGCCACAGATGAGCTTGGCTCCAGCAATGACAGCCTCGTCGATCCACTCTTCGATGCGCAGCGCCTCGCCTTCGTCGATAATCGCGGCAACCTGCGTCTCATCTTCGAGTGGATCGCCCATTTTCAACCCTTCAACCATCGGCACAAAGCTGTTCATGAACTGTTCGTAAACATCCCTGTGTAACAAGATATGCTGAACGGATATGCACACCTGACCGGTATGGGCATAACCGCCGATCAGGATACGCTGTAGGGCATGATCGAGGTCGCAGTCAGGCTCGACGATCGCAGCAGCGTTCCCACCCAGTTCGAGGCATACTCGTTTGCCACAGGCGCGTTTCATAATCCCCCATCCGACCTCGGCGGAACCGGTAAAAGTAACCGCCTTTACACTCGGATCCTCAATCAGCGGCGCTGCCAGACGGGAGGGCATGGGTATAATATTACAAGCTCCCGCCGGCAGACCAGCTTCCAACAGTAGCTCGCCCAGTTTCAAAGCCGTAAGCGGGGTGGAGCTGGCGGGTTTGACGTTGATTGCGTTCCCGACTGCCAACGCCGGAGCGACCTTATGCGCGACCAGGTTCAGCGGAAAATTGAACGGCGATATGCCCGTAACCAGACCGAGCGGAAACCGCCTGACCAGCGCCACCCGATCGCCGCCCCCGGCGTTGATATCGAGCGGCAGCAGTTCACCACCCCAGGTGCGCGACGCTTCAGCAGCCAGACGGAAGGTTGTCTCAGCGCGGGACGCTTCACCGCGTGCTTCCCGGATGGGCTTGCCACCCTCCCGTGCAATCAGTCTGGCGAAGGATTCATTCTGTTCAGCGATTGCATCTGCTACCCGGTGGAGTATCTCGGCACGCTGGTAGTTCTTAAGTCCACGCATGACCTCCGCACCGGCTCGACCGGCTTCCAGCGCTTGCGTAACCTGTTTCTCATCGGCATAACAGCATTCGCCGACTTTCTCCCTTGTCCAGGGACTGTCGACCGTCAGAATATCATCCGTAAAAACCTTCTCCCCGCCGATCAGCAGGGGAATTGTATCGCTCATGTTCGGAACTCCTTAAGAAACGATTTCATTTCCAGGTTTGATAAAAGGTTTATAGTTAATTCACGGCAGATGAAGCAGATTAAGTGGATTATTTCAATATCTGTCAACAGCTATCTGTATTGACAATAAAAGTTATCACATGGTTCATGTCATTCCCGCGAAGCAGTCTGTCTGATAATAAGGAAGTTCGCTGCTGTCACCTCTCCGCAGGTGACAGCAACACTATGATATGATTATAATTAGGCTGTCACCTACGGAGAGGTGACAGCGGCTTTGAATCATTCTCGAACACACTGAAGGCGGGAATCCAGAGGTGTCTTTGTTATAATAACTTTCAAAACAATGGCTTATGTATCTAAGGTTATATAGTACTTTCTGAAAAATCAAAAAAGAAAAGCATAAACAACTATTTACA
>CAYYHI010000232.1:0-4741 GCA_964471745.1 uncultured bacterium
TGAGTGCCACGATGGTGAACTCATCCTTGAGTTCCCTGAGTGCCTGCCTCATTCCAGGCACCTCTCCGGTGATAATACTGCACCAGATCTCCCGCCATTCAGCGTCCTTTAGGGAAAGCCCTAGTGCTTGGTTTATGGTCTCGAGTATCTCCGGCCACGAACGCTCGCCCACATATAACGGGAGGAAAATCTTATCTAGATCATCGGGAGGGGGCATCCGCAGTTCCCTTCCGGATCTCCTTGAAAGATCCCTCAGCACTATGTCCGGATCGATGTCAACCAGGACCCTTCCCACGTCGATGACAATAACCGGCTTATATGATTTCTCTTTCATGATGAAACGCAGTGGAGACTATCATAGATCCAACTTGATTGTATTGTATAAAGACTCTAATAGATTTTAGCTTATAGGGAAATCCCTCTTGGGCTATTAAGCCCGATTAACATATTCTATCTTATATTGAGCTCAGAATAAAATATTGTTGGGGATCAGGGTCCAACTATAACAGATTTTCGAGGTCTCTTTTGCAATACCGCCAATACGGTCTAGAAAATCGTTACAGTCTTTGTCATCGTGGAATATCCTTTTCCATTCTATGCCTCTGACAATGATGTGATGAATCACTCCAGGAGCGGCTATGCGCTCTTGAAGGCGCATAAATGAATTACATCATTTTCTGCAAATAAGTACATTTAGAATTTTTGGGGCGTGCCCTGCGCTCACAGAAAGAACCAGCTTTAATTCGTATTACTTATTACAACAAATATGTTGACAATATTTTTGTTGTTAAATATATTTTAAATAAAATCCAGCAGTAATTTATACAACTTTTTTGTTGACAACAGTTTTGTTGTTATTTATAAATATAATCATGGAAACCATAGACTCCGTGATTACAAGAACATTTCCTGCAGATTTGGTTGAGGCAGATCGATTTGAGGACTGGTGTGAGATCATCCTGGAACAGGTTCAGCCGGTTGCTGCGGATGTGATCAGGGAACTAGAGGATGCGCTGGAGAATGAAAAAAAGAAACTTGCGGAGCAGGAAAAAGTCAACCGTGATTACTGGGAGTTATTTGGGCATGAAAATCCGGTCAAATCGGTGAGAAGCATAAGAAGCAAGCTTGCCCGGGATATTTGCGATGAGGAACAAAAAAGGGGCACGAGGATTAGTATTCCTTTGAATCATAAGGGTATTGAAAACCGGATATACCAGTTTTCTGACGTGGGTCGGGTTCGAATTATCTGTACGTTTTGTAGTGATGCGCAATACCTGTCACACATTTTGCTCAATGGCGATCGGTTTCTAAATAAGTATGAATGCCCCAATGGAATAAAGGATTTCATTTATGATCCTGAAAAGCGTGACGGACTCAAAGGGCATCGGGCGCGTCAGTTTTCCGCTAGGGTTCCGGTTGAGAGTGATATCACCTTTGGGTTTGAAGTCCAGTTCATGAGCTTGCTGCAACATGCCTGGGATCGTCGCAATCACCCCATTTATGAATGGATCCGGGAGAACAAAGAGCTTTCCTCTGGGTTGATAGTAAATGATTTCGCATGTTCCGAGGCGCTTCATGTGGTGGATCAACAGGCGGACAGGAACTGGGGAAAATTTTTAGAAGAGACGCAAAATGGCAAATGATATTTATTTTGAAGTTTTCTGGCTGAACGAAAGCAAGCAGAAGGCAGGTGGTCTGGCGGTTCAGATTCCACATGACGATTCAGTGCCGCCGGGCGAGAGGATCAAGGCTTTCACTGAAGTGGTGCGTTCAATGAGAACCTCTCAACCGCGCCGTTTGAAAACGGAAATCCATACAGTTATGCCTGCTGATGTGGTCGTGCGGAGTCTGAATGAATATCTCTGGTTAGATGACAATTGCAATACAGGCCGATTCATGCGCCACTTGCAAAATTTGATTGAAGATAACACCATCCACCGATTTATTCCAAGAATCGGGGTTGTAGTTATAGGCCATGATTTGGTGGGACGAAAAGAAAAGATCTCTGAACTGCTCTTAAAATTAAGGAGCAATCAATCCTGCCATCTTCGGGCATCAAGGCGGTACGGTAAAACCAGCATTCTTTTAAGTCTCAAAGAACATATTGAAAATGCTTTGTTTATCGAGGTAAGCGACGTGCGATCATCAATTGGATTGCTTAAAGGCTTGCTAAAGGTGGCTTTGGTCAACAAGAAAAGCCATGCAACCCTTTTGCGCTTGCAAGCTTTTAAATCTTGGCCATCTTATGACGCCTTGCGAGATACAACCCTATTTAATCACATGTTTAGAACATTGACGGAGCCATCCGAATCAATTGAACGGCTGATCCATGATTCGTTAAGCGCTCTTGCCGACACCAGAACCTATCTTCTGGTAGATGAATTCAGTGTTGTTTTACGGGAAATGCATGAAAACAGTTGCGATGAATTGAAACGATTTCTGGAAATTTTCAGAAACATTCGTAAACGGAAGGAAAACCCGCTAACTGTTGTGCTTGCCGGCAGTTCGGGGCTTTCCGCGTATATCGAGTTTTTTAATTTAAAACAGTATTTTGATGATTTCTCGGTAGTGGACCTTCCCCCTATTTCAGAAAAAGATGCCAAAGTATTGATCGAGGAATTGTTTTACGGAATGGATAAAATCCCTTCGCCGGGTGTGATTGACTCTGTTATGTTGCATACGGGACAGCGTGAACCAATTCCTTATTTTATCCAGGCGCTTGTCAATGAGACCATTATGGAATCGGGGACCCAGCGGAAACTTTCGGAAAACCATGTGGCTGATGCATATTATAACGGCCTGCTCGGGCCGAGAGGAAATAATTATTTCAGAGATTTTTTCCTTCGGGAAAGGATTTATCCGAAAACCTGCAAGCCTTGCGCGTCAGCGGTGTTAAAAACCCTTGCTCGGCAATTCCCCCATCGCGTTTCAGAATCTGTATTAAGAGATTACTTTACCAACGACTGCGTTTATGAAAAACTCATGTCCTGTCTTGAGGAAGATTACGATCTAGTGCGCTCCGAAAATGAATTCCGGCTCCGATCTAAAGTCCTGGCTGACCGGTGGCGGCTTGGCGAACCCTGGCTGACAAAAGAGGGTGTACCATGCGATTATTAACCTACAACCCCCAAAAGGATCCGTCCGCCCTGCTTTCGCGCCTGACATGCGGTGAAAAACGGATCGCTGTCATGAAGCAAATCCACCTATCTCTGGAAGCGGAAATCGGAAGGAAGAATCACCAGCATCACTTAATCATCGGCCCTCGTGGGAGCGGTAAATCCCATATCATAAGGATTTTCACAGACAGCACCATCCCCGGAAACCGAAAGTTAAACAATGCCTATGTCCCAATCCTCATGCCGGAAGAAACGCCCTTGCGATCTCCGGCGGATTTGTTTTTAAAAATCCTCGAAAGACTGGCTGATACCGTTATGAATCTGCCCGGGAAATCCGATGATATCCTACGGGAGGTTCGGGCTCAATGCATTTTTGCCATCCAGTCGGCCCGGCCGGTGAGCGATCCTGTAGACCGGCTTGAGATAGCAGCCGGTGCCCTGGCCAAGGTGTCAAAAAATTTAAATGCTGTCTTGCTCCCAACAGTTGAGAATTTTAACACTATATTGTTCAGAGGGGCCAGGTCAACTTGGAAAAAACGCGACACCGAGCATTGGGCGCTCCGTAAGCATCTTCAAAACACGCCCTACCTTCTGATCATCGCCTCATCACCCACCCGGTTCGGTGCTATAGATGACCATAATTCACCTTTTTACGAATTTTTCCAGGTCCATTTTTTGGACGAACTTGAAAATGAGGAGCTCATCGAGATCATCGAGCGCAGGTTAAACGAGGAGACTACTTTGCCGTCCTCTGACCCCGGCCGTGCCGAACGAGTGGAAAAGCTCAAAAAACGATTTCCAGAAAGAAAAAAGTTCCTCCGAGGAGTTCTGGCTATTACCGGCGGGATACCCAGATACGCCCATCTGTTATATGATGTGATCGTAGACACGGATGTCAAGGGAGCGCTAGATACATTAAACGGGTTTTTGGATGAAATGACCTCGTATTTTCAGCAGCGTCTTGACCCTCGTCTGATTCCCGAAGCGGAACTCGACCTTCTCCATAACCTTGCTATGGCCAGAGGCCCGCTTCGTCCAACGGAACTTTCTAGTCTAATGTACGGCGTGCCAGTTAATGAAGTCTCCCAATTGCTGATCCGGCTCCGGGAAAAGGGGCTAGTCAAATCCATCGTCAAGCCCGTCAAAAAAAAGCAGACGCTGGCCCAAACCAATGATGAAGGCAAAAGGTCGGCAGCATGGGATTTAACCGAGCCGCTGTACCGAGTATGGACTCAATTCCGGTTTAACCCGTCTGCTCAAAACCAGTTTACACTGCTAGCTGAAATTGTGGCCATTTTGTTTAACTTGGACGACATTGATCGGGAACGTCGCTATCTTCTTTCAATTCTGGAAGACCAGTCCAGGGATTGGGTTTATCGAGAACAAGTTCTTTCTCGGATAACATTTCTTGATTTTGCTTATGAGTATGCAGGCAAAGACCGGAAAGCAGAAATAGGAACGAAGATTTCACTGGAGAAAATGGTAGACATTGAAGCCCCACAAATCGAGCCGTCTCAGGTAAGGGGTGGGGATGTTGAAGGTCAAGAGTGGATAAAGAAAGCTATATCCTTGTTCAATACGCTCAACCATGCCAAAGCCGAAGACGACCTCACTCGCCGGGATCA
>CAYYHI010000233.1:0-1156 GCA_964471745.1 uncultured bacterium
GCTACCACGAATACGAGAAGACTTATTAGACGTGTTATAATAACTGTGATCTCATCCTGAACGAAGTCATGATCTTGTTATAATATATCCTGTCTGAACAATCCAATCAATGCTGGAATCTGAAAAATATCAATAACTTATTTGGATTATCCCCCGCTCAGGAATGACAGAATTTCTACTTTCTCAAAAGAAATAATATATTAGGGACTTCAAGACTCGAAATGGAATAATTCATAAAAACCTATTGACTGTTAATTATGTTTGGACTATATTTTACATACTTATTTGGCAATCAAATTAATTATACCTTTAATAGGGATTTTTTTGTACTCCAGGATTCTTTCAGCCGCTGTTCAGGGCATTGACGCTTATATTGTCAAGGTTGAAGTACACCTGGATTCGGCGCTGCCGGCATATACCACGGTTGGTCTGCCGGACGGCGCGGTGCGTGAGTCACGGGAACGGGTAAACGCAGCTATAAAAAATAGTGGATTTCTGTTCCCGCAGAAACGAATAACTGTAAATTTGGCTCCCGCTGCCATAAAAAAAGAAGGCTCCGCTTTTGACCTGCCGATAGCGTTGGGGATTCTGGCTGCCACGGGTCAGCTTTCGACCGAACGCATCGGAAGGATGGTGCTGCTCGGTGAGCTGGCGCTCGACGGGAACCTCAGACCGATACGCGGTGCGCTTCCGATTGCCTCTGCGCTCATTGAAAAACAGATAGAATACATGGCACTACCCGAAGCGAACAGCGAGGAAGCCGCGATGATTGATGGGCTTGACGTTTTCCCCCTCAGGAGTTTGCGCGATGCCGTCTCCTTCCTGAACGGTGAAACCGATAAAAAGCCCGTCACCGTTAACCCTGAAACGCTCTTTGACGTTGCCAGAGATTACCCCGTGAATTTCAGTGATGTCCGCGGTCAGGAACAAGCCAAGCGCGCCATCGAGGTTTCAGCGGCTGGGGGACATAATGTCCTAATGATCGGTCCTCCCGGTTCCGGAAAGACCATGCTTGCCAAACGACTGCCGACAATCATGCCGCCTCTTACGCTGGATGAAGCGCTCGAAACCACGAAGATTTACTCGGTCGCCGGTTACCTGCCTCAACGAACGCCTCTATTGTCCGTTCGTCCGTTTCGCAATCCGCATCACACCA
>CAYYHI010000233.1:1166-4735 GCA_964471745.1 uncultured bacterium
CTGATCGGTGGTGGACAGATTCCGCGTCCGGGCGAGGTTTCACTGGCTCATAAGGGTGTGCTATTCCTGGATGAGCTGCCCGAGTTCCGTAAAAACGTGCTTGAAGTGCTTCGGCAGCCGATTGAGGATGGATATGTGACTATAACCCGCACGCGGATGTCTGTTACATACCCCGCCAACTTCAACCTCGTAACTGCAATGAACCCCTGTCCCTGCGGTTATTACGGTCATCCAACGCGGGAATGTCGCTGCAGCGCTACGCAGGTTCAGAAATACCTGGGGCATATTTCAGGTCCTCTGCTCGACAGGATTGATATTCATATCGAAGTGCCGGCTATCGAGTATAAGGATCTTGCAGCCGATACATCGGGGGAAAAATCAGAAGCCATCCGGGAGCGGGTAATTGCGGCGCGACATATTCAAGCCGAGCGCTTCCAGCATGTGCCCGCCATCAGTGTGAACGCCGACATGGGTACGCGCGAAATACGAAAATACTGTTCTATTGATAAGGAAGGCGAGTTGCTGCTGAAATCCGCCATGGATTCGCTTGGACTGTCGGCAAGAGCTTATGACAGGATAAAAAAAGTTTCCAGAACAATCGCCGATCTCGACCAGACTGCAAACATTAAGCCGGAACACATTGCTGAAGCGATACAATACCGAAACCTGGACCGGGAGTTCTGGATTTAGGTTTCCAAATACCATTTCTGAAAACAGTTCAATAGTAAAGTAAAGAGGAAATGATGGAAGAACCGAAACTGCCCGAGATTAAATCGTGGCGTACAAAGTTTGGGGTTTCCCAGAAGAAACTTGCTGATTTTGCGAAAATTAGCCTGGCTACCTTACGTCAGATTGAGATCGGCGCCAAGCACAAACCACATAATAAGACACTCCAGAAGCTTGCTTCTGCGATCGAAGACATCCAGGGAAAAACAACCAAGGCGAAAATAGGTGAACCGGCTGCAGTCCAGGAAGTGAAGGCTAAGATTCCGAAAGTAACCGCTGTTGAGAAACCAAAACGAAGAGGTCGTAAGCCTAAAAAAGTCGTGGATAAAGTAAAGAAAAAACGCGGCAGAAAAGCCAAGCTAAAAGTCGCGAAAGCGGCTCCTGTTAAAACACCGGTTGCCGCTTCAGCCAGGAAAACAACTGTGAAAAAACCACCGGTTCTAATCACTAATTTGGACCTTGAATTGATAAATCGAATCCTGCGCATGAACGGTAAAGAAAAGCTGGAGCTTTTACAAAAACTACTGTAGGATTATAATTTCATCCTTCAGATCAGAGAACTACTATTCAATAACTGGACCATTAATGAACCTTAACCACATACTGGAACAGGTTACAACTGAACGCGGCTCTGAAGTCGCGATACGCTTTTCAGATAAGGATATCTCCTTTTCAACTCTGCTCGAAGCTGTGCAGCGTTTGACCCGCGGTCTTCATAAACTTGGCATAAGACGCGGCGACAGGATTGCGCTTATGCTGCCCAACCTGCCGCAATTTCCGATAGTCTATTATGCTGTTTTGCGTATGGGAGCAATTGTAGTTCCCATTAATATGATGTACAAGGGGCGGGAAGTTGCACGGCTACTTGAAGACGCTGAGGTAAAGGCTATTATCGCCTGGAACGGAGTTTGGTGGGATTTACAACGCTATACTGCGGTGCTAAATTCCATTAAACATATAATTCTTTTAGGCGATAATCTTCCACAGAATGCATTAGACCTGACTAAATTAATAGCCCACAGCAATCCTATGACAGACATCATGGACCTTGATGACGACGATCCCGCTGTGATACAGTACTCAACCGGTGTAACCGGTACTCTTAAAGGCGCGGAACTTACACATGGTAACATAATATCAAACATAAACGCCTGCCGTGAAATTATGAAAGTGACTTCACGAGATAAACTACTCGCTGTCCTCCCGCTTTTTCATCCCATTGGACAAACCATGCTGATGAACCTCTCGTTATGCACCGGTGCTCTAATGGATCTTCAATCGAAGTTTGATCCTGACGCTGTAGTCCAAACAATAAAAGCAGGCGATGACACAATCCTCGTGGGAGTTCCTTCCATCTTCAGAATCCTCCTTGATAAGGTTGGAGAAGATGAGACACCACCGGAAGAGCCGATCAGACTTTGCGTCTGCGGCGCCGGCACCATTCCGGAGGAGATTCTCAAGCAGTTCGAGAAGGTTTTCGGAACCTATATCCTCGAATGTTATACAGCCAGTGAAACATCACCGGTTGCCTCCTTTAACCAATGGCGGACCGGCAGACGGGTAGGATCGCTGGGACATCCTATTCCAGGTGTTGAGATAAAGGTTGTCGACGAGCAGGGCAACGAAGCATCAATCGGTGAAGTCGGTGAGATAATCATCAAGGGCATCAACGTCATGAAAGGTTATATCAATAAACCGCGCCTGACCACTGAAGTCCTGAGGGATGGCTGGTTCTACACCGGCGATCTCGGTAAGATGGATATTAACGGCTTTTTTTACCTTGTCGAAAGAAAAAATGATCGTATTATTAAGGGAGGTTTCTCTATTTATCCTACTGAGGTTGAAGGTGTTCTTTATAACCATCCTGATGTTGCAGAGGTTGCCATAATCGGCATTCCCGATGATGTTATGGGCGAGGAGATCAAAGCATGTGTTGTTTTAAGAGAGGGTGCGACCGCCACAACTGAGCAGCTTGCGGATTACTGCCGTGAGAGAATGGCTCTGTATAAAGTTCCCGCTGTCATCAGATTCTATAAAGACCTGCCGCGAACATCAACCGGAAGATTGAACAAGGCGGAACTCAGTGGATAAACAATATACTGTTGGGTCGAATCATGGCAAAGATACACAGTTACGACGACCACGATACTGTGGTTAGGAAATACGCCGAACTGGTTCAGAAGAACAATCCTGATCAGTTTAAGGTCTTTACCAATCTTGCAGATGGCGATATTGAAAAAGTTGGCGGGGTTGCACCGGATATAGTACTTAAAGACACAAAAGGATCGAAAATTCTCACGGTTATCGAGGTCGAAAGCAGTACATCCATTGACAACACCCGGGCTGAGGAACGCTGGAAACCAATTGCAGATGCTGTCAAGTCGTTCCAGCTGCTGATCCCAAAGGGAACTTTGGCTCGTGCGAATCGTATCTGTAAGAAAATCGGGATCAAAGCCAAGCTTCAGGAGTATTAAGATAATCGGTCGTTAACCGGTAGAACAGACATTCCTGTCTGTCATTAAAACTGTTCAGTGTGTCCGAGAATACCAAATTGTCTCGGGATTCATCATTCCAACGAAAGTTGGAACCCAGAGAACTTGCTGATATTGCGAGAATTACTGGATTCCATCTTCTGATGGAATGATGAAGAATCCGTGAAAATCTCACTTCTCGGACACCCTGTGTTGCTGTGCATTCCATTTGAATTATTTCATTTGATATAACTATATCTATCGATAGCAAGAGTAACACCGATAGTCAACCTTATTTTCTATTTAACAAAGCAGTCTGTCCGAAAATGATTCAAAGCCGCTGTCACCTCTCCGCAGGTGACAGCCTAATTA
>CAYYHI010000234.1:0-2397 GCA_964471745.1 uncultured bacterium
ATCCCTTCCATAACATCACATGTGCTGAGAGGAATAACGGGACTATTATCAATCCAACATGAAACCCAAACGATATAACGCTGTAGACAGGTTTCTTCTTCCAGATGCTGACAATTGGAATTAACCAGGAGATGGTCTTTTTAGTAATGTCTCCCCAGTCAATTATCCTGTCGCTGTTACGCTTGTAAGCTTCAATCATGCCAATTATCTGCAATACGAATATTCGAAGCAGTCCCAGCACCATCAATGTGAATGATATTCTGAAAAGTGGTCCGCGCCCGAATTCAAGCCAAGCCTCCAATCATTGCCTCCTGATTAAGTGTGAAAGTGCGAAAGTTCTCATTTCGTCATTCTGAACGAAGTGAAGAATCTCCAACAGCGGGGGAATGAAAACGAGATTCTTCACTTCGTTCAGAATGACAACCAATTGGATTCATTATTTTGTTAATACTCTCACTATTTTAAAATTATTGCCTTATAGAACAGATCGTGTAATCCGACCAGTTCACACAATTCACCATCATCTCCGTGGAGATCCTGATCTTCGATCAGCTCTCGGAGTTGCTTCTTGCAGTTTGCGCAGGGCGCTACGATATAATGAGCGCCTGTATCTTGAATCTGCTTGGCTTTCATTCTTCCCCCGATGCTCGTTCGGTAGGGTCTGATTTCATCGATGGATACTGTCCCACCTCCGCCGCCGCAGCAGTAGTTATCGCGCCGGTTCGGCGTCATTTCGACGTAGTTCTTGCAGAACATCTTCAGGATTTCACGGGGCTGTTCGACGATCCATCCCATTCTGGAGATGTTGCAAGGGTCGTGATATGTCACCTTTTCGGTGATGACATTGGGATCGAGTTGGACGCGCCCCAACTTGAGTTGTTCGAGCAGATACTCCATACAGTTGATGACCGGCAGGGCGTCCTTGCCGCCGCAGAATGTCGGATAGAAGTAATAGGCTGAGCGAGAGGCATGACCGCATTCACCGATCAGGATTTTCTTGACCTTTAAGCGTTTGGCTTCATCGCGGATTTTCTGCACTGCCTTCTCAAGCACATGATCGCTGTAGAACAACCCATAATTAATGCTGTCGAAGAAACCGGTACCGATCGTCCAAGAGTCGCCCGTAGCGGCGAAAACGGCGGCATTCCCCATCAGCGTATCGGCTTCCATAAGGAAGTCCGACACAGCCGGTACGAAGAGATATTCAGCGCCTTCCTGGTCAATGGGGTACTTGATTGGTACGCCCTTTTCCTCCTCCATGTCCTCTTCGAGGAATTCGAGTGTGTCGAGGAGCGCCGGAACCGGAATGGCTGATGTATTGCCTGTAGCTCCGATAAGCTGTTCACGGGTACTGATGACCAGCGCCCGCGGCGCGATGCCGATCTCGGACAGTATGTATCTTCCCAAGTGTGTAATCAAGCCGTGTTCGATACCCACCGGGCATTCTCTTGAGCAACGGCGGCAGGCGGTGCAGTCCCAGAAGCTGTCAGCCATCTGCTGAATGTCTTCATCAGTCAGTCCGGGATCGCCGAAAATCCTGCCGCGGAGCTGCCCGGCGACCGTGAAGTGACGGCGATAGACCGACAGCAGCAGTTCCGAACGATGGCAGGGTATATCTCTATCGTCTCCGGTAGCCAGATATATCGGACAGTTAGCCGTACAACGCGAGCATTTGGCGCTGATGCGTATGAAGTGTTCGAGAACGAAGCGGTAGTTTGTATGCTTCAGAATTGCCGCCATAGCTTCAAGGAAACGACGCGGACGACCCTCAACATCAAAGTCCTCAACGTGGTAGCGGACAGGAAGTTGCTGTCTTTCTATAACATCATGTTTCTTAGGGAATTTGAATGCCTTTTTTAGCTCTTCTTCTTTGATCTTGAATTCCATATATTGGTTCCCAAGTAAGTTATCCTATGGTGATACGGCTATGTTCGGCGATCATTAGACTTATCGAAACATCTGTTAAATCCTATTCAGAGTTTAACCAATAAATATAATTCCAAGTCAGGTGTAGTGCAAGTGGATGTCAGTGTGAAAGTGTAAAAGGCTTGACTGAAGGATGAGGGATGAGGTATGAAGAATGAAGTATGGGGAGCATAGGGTGGCACGGGTAGCTCCGCTACCCGCGTTTCACCAACCTCCCGAACTCTGGGAGCATAGACACTCTTGTCTGTGCAGTGGTCAGACAGGAGTGTCCAACCTCCCACCTCGGGGAGCACAAACACTCTTGTCTGTGCAGATGATTACGAGGGGGAAAATCCCTCGTGTCTCTGCAACACCTCTTCAACCTCGCGGTGAAACTGCGTAGCCACACGCTCCAGCGAAAACATCTTTGCCGTTTCAAGCGCTCTGCGGGCAAGATCGTCAGCGTGTGTCCTGTCCGTAATCAGCCGCTGC
>CAYYHI010000234.1:2497-4692 GCA_964471745.1 uncultured bacterium
CGGTTTCGTCCATACCACGCTCAACCAGTCGATCCCGGCGGTCATTGCTGGCGATGAACAGTCTGTAACCATCCACCTTTGTTATTGCTTCATAGATACGCATCACTGAACGGTCGTTTATATCGTAAACTGACCCGCCCCAGAACGCGCTCCTGTCAGGCTCGGACGTCTCGATCTCAGAGCGAATCGGTTCAGGCAGCGAATGCACGAGCGACGTTGTTTCGAGGTTGTATTTCTCCCGGTAGAGGTCCGACATCCCCTGGCTCATTACGAGTATCTTATCGGCGTTGCTGAATACCCACTCCTGGAGCTCCCGCCCCAACTTTGACATGAGCTTGTGATTTAACGATTCGGCTAACGTATCGTGCAGATAGGCTATAAACGGGAGCTTAAGCCGCCTTGAAGCCCTTAAAGCGGCGTGGAAAATGAAGACATGTGGAAAAGCTCCGACTATGGCACCAAAATCGTTATGACGAGCCAACCGGACTATGCGATTTTCGGCAAAGGAATTCTGCAGGCAACTCCAGTAGAAATTCACGCGGGTGCTGTAGGTTAGGTCTTTCGTTACGTAGATCGGTTGATGTCCACCGAAATCCACCCTGGGCAGACTGACGGGTGGACGGCTCGTAACCAGGGTGATGCTTTCCGGGCTGAAGGCTGTCAGTAGGTTGCGGTTGAGAATGGCTGAACCGCCGGGTCGTGGCGGAAAGGCGCTGGTGGCGTAAATAATCGGTCGGGAGAACTCGAGTCTCGGCTTGTCGTTCATGAACGGGGATTCATCCAGTTTTCGACGATCTCCTCGAAGATGGTGTCCAGCGACTTGGTGATCGACCAACCGGGATAATGTTCCATTGCTTTCGAGAGATCGGAGATGTAGCAGATATGGTCGCCTTCGCGGTTCTTATCAATATACTCGTAGTTCATCTTCCTGCCGGTGATGGCTTCGGTGATATCAAACGCTTCCAGTATCGAGCATGAGTTGCCTCTGCCACCGCCGATGTTGTAGACTTCACCGCAGCGGGGATTTTCTATGAACATCTCGATGAACCGAGCCACGTCAAGCGAATGGATGTTATCCCGCACCTGCTTTCCTTTGTAGCCGTATATGTTGTATTTGCCGCCGGTGACGTTGACCTTCACCAGGTAGCTGAGGAAGCCGTGCAGCTCTACGCCGGAGTGATGCGGGCCGGTCAGACAACCGCCGCGCAGGCAGCAGGTTTTCATGTCGAAATAGCGTCCGTATTCCTGAACCATCACATCAGCCGCCGCTTTCGAAGCGCCGAAGATCGAGTGCTTGGAGCGGTCGATGCGCATATCTTCCCGCACGCCTTTGTAGTCTTCCGGTCGTGAATATTCCCAGCGCGTTTCCAGTTCTTTCAGGGGAATCTCGTTGGGTGCATCGCCGTAAACCTTGTTCGTGGACATATATACGAATACCGAGTCGGGAATAAACCGGCGCGTGGCTTCGAGCAGGTTTAGTGTCCCTGCCGCGTTAACATCGAAATCATCGAACGGGCGGTTTGCAGCGAGGTCATGACTCGGTTGAGCGGCTGAATGAACGACCACATCGGGCTTGATCTCTTTGATGCAGTTGAGCATTTCCACACGGTCCCGGATGTCCAGCTCGTGATGTGTGAAGCTTCGGCAGGTGGCTTCGAGGCGTTTCTGGTTCCACCTCGTATCGCCCTGTGGACCGAAGAAGTCGGCGCGCATGTTGTTGTCGATGCCGTGTACGTCCCAGCCGAGGGAGTCGAAATATGTAACAACCTCGGAACCGATCAGCCCCGAAGAACCGGTTACGAGTAAGGTTTTGTCTGGCATTTTTGCCCTGTATAATTCCCAGAGTTTTGAAATATAGTAAGAAAAGCTGTTACAGTCAATACGGATGAATCTGTTTCGATGGCAACAGCATTCTTCCAATTAATTGGTGTAGTCTTGCATCGATACAATCCACAAGCGAGATGCTAACCATCAAATTCGCGAATTACGTCACAAATGCACGTCAAAGCCTCACGCTCGCCTGCCGCAATAGCAACAGAGGTTCTTGCTTTTAGCTCATAACCAGGATTGATGTTCTTAACAATCTCAAGGAATTGCCGGGGATTCTCGATAATACGCTGGTCTCCCAACAGCTCAAGGTAAAAATCAGGATACGGCGGGTCGGCAGGGAGGCAAAGGGTCACGAGCCCTGAATA
>CAYYHI010000235.1:0-4612 GCA_964471745.1 uncultured bacterium
GGAGGTTGTAAGTCTTTATGAATTCAAGGCTGGAACTGGTGAAAGGGTCACATAACACACCGTATATGACGGTTCTGGGATTGCTGTCCGGCGGGATATTGCGAAAGGCAAAATCCAAAGCGACCGACCTCTCCGAAGGGCAACCTGAAAATGGTGCTCTCGCTGGGGACAAGGTTTCAAAACTCCGGGAGGAACCGGAATGACTCTACTGACGTGGGTTTTAGCGGGGCTGCTATTCATCGCTGTGCTCTACATCGTCGTGGATCGTGTGACAACGTGGCTGTTGAGGCGCGGTGGGATCACTATCCGAATCGAGCCGATCGATAACGAGGAAGAATAGCATGCCGCGATCAATCTTTCGAACTGCCTCAAACACTCCTGCTGCAAGGGTTTCAGGGTTTTTGAACCTCGCCAATCCATGTCGTGTCATCGTAAATCCACGCCGAACTCATTCGATCGGTCGAGATGGCTCAAACCCTTGCCTACAGAGTGTCGAGGGCTTCTTCAAGGGACTCGTCGAGCAGATGTGCATAAACCTGAGTCGTGGTCACAGACGCGTGTCCGAGCGCCTGCTGGACTGCCAGGAGGTTGGAGGTGCGGGCGTAAACCGACGTGGCGAACGAGTGCCGCAGTGTATGCGGAGTGACTCGCTTGTCGATCCCAGCCTTGGCAATCCACTGGTCGAGGCGGCGCTGGACCTGCCGGGTGGTAATCCTGTCCATTATCTGACTGAGGAAAAGTGCCTGGCTTTCAGCGAAGACCTTCTTGCGCTCTTTCAGATAGTAATGCAGGACAGCTCGCACTTTGGCGTTCAAGAATCTATAAACGATCTGACCGCCCTTGGCTTGGATCATGATCCGCTTATCCAGCAGGTTGACGTCGGCGATATCGAGGTTAACGAGCTCGGAGAGCCGGATGCCGGTATGCAGGAAGAGGGTGACGATCACCAAGTCGCGGTTTGCCTGCCAGCCTTTGTGATGACGGATGGTCTTCAACAGCGACCGCCTCTCGTCCTCGGTCAGGTAGACCGGCGGTTTTCGGTTGTTGCGTCGGATGCAGATGCCTGCGGAGGGATTGCGGGCGAGCACCCCAGTATCCGTCAACCATCTGAAGAATCCTTTGATAGTGGCTTTGGTGCGGTCGATGGACGTGGGTTGCTTGGGGCGACCGTCGGACTGCCGAGTAACCGGATCGCTGAGGATAAACCGATCAAGGTCGTGGGGCGTGATGCGTTCAACCTGAATCTCCCCTCCCAAGTAATTGATCAACAATTTCAAGTCACGCTGATGAGCACCGATGGTGTGCGGCGAGCGTCCATTGGCAAGCTGGTGTTCCAGAAACTGTTTAACCGCATGTTCGAGGATCATAACTCATCCTCCTCATCCTTTGGCTCCGGGTCGTCTATCGGCTGCCAGCTCCAGTTGGACTGGTCTGTGATGAACAGCCGGACGGGTTCTTCGACGAACTCGCTGATCGGCGAGGTCATCCGGCGGTCACCGATGAGACTGAATCGGTTGCCGGTTCGGTCGATGAAACCGACGATGAGAAGGGTGCTCATGTACCGGAGCGACTTGACGGTGGCGACCCGTTCTTCGGGTGTGTTGTCTTGCATTGTCTGTCCCCTGTGGTTATCGCCGCATTCCGGCGAGTTTACCCTCGTCGGTGAGGCTGAGTTTGGAGAAGTACCCGGATCTGATCCACACCCAGCCTGTCGAGATCTTCAGTTCGTATCTGGCGGCGATGCGGGACAGCTTGAAGCGGTAAACCTTGCCGTTCAGAGTCTTCTTAAGATGCCCGAAGCGGTCGAGCTTCCAGCCGTGGACTTGAGCCCAGTCGATAAATTCCTGTTTGTTCATGAGTTCGTCTCCTTGATTGTGGATGTTAAACCGATGAGCAAGTTGTTCTCACTGATGCTTAATCCTGACAGCTTACTGTGGCTCACGGTCTGCCAGAGGTTCAATTCTTCATTGTATCGGGCTTCATGATGCACGATCCCTCGGATTATCCGGTATCGCATCAGAATCCCGTTCGGAAGTTTCTTCAGCAGGTGTCTCTGGTCGTTGAAGCTGTAGCCTTGGGATTCAGCCCAACTGATAAACTGGTCTCGTGTCATTGTTATCTCCTATTGTTGCTTGGATTGATGTGTAATCTGCGGTTGCAACGGTGCAGTCCTGGATGCGGGAAGTCAAGCTATTTCTGTGGTCAGGCATGCGATGTAAAGATAAATGTGACCCTATGATGGTGAAAGACATTAAGGACATAGCAGCATTGCCGGAGCGAGATCGACGAAGGCTTTACGCGATCCTGACCGATCCTGTGAAATGGGGCGAGCTGTTCCTTCACAATCGGGATGGTAGTCCGCGCCGTTTCTGGGATCACCAGAGGGAGGATCTGCGCTCCAGATCCCGGAACATCATTCACCAGGACGGCAGGGACGTGGGGAAGTCAGTCTGCATCGTCACCGACGTGCTGCATTACGCCTTCACCACCAAGGGCGGCAGCGGTTTGGTTGCAGCGCCGCACCAGGGGCACCTCGACACGTTGATCGACGAGTTCGAGTTCCAGCTCAGCGAGAATCCCGATCTGATGTCGGCGATAGCGATCAACAAGGCGGGGCATCCGACGATCACCAGCAAACCATATTTCAAGGCACAGTTCATATCAGGAACGGTGATCCACTTCCGCCCGGGCGGGGACTATGGCAAAGCCTTCCGCTCTTTGCACGTGGATCGGGTGTGGGTGGATGAAGCGGCGTGGCTGCCGGAGCCGGCGTGGCGGGCGGTCAGACAATGCCTTAATGCCGGAGGACGTTTCAGAATATACTCGAATCCGAACGGACTGAGGGATACAACCTATTACCGGTTGACGAAAGAAAAGAAACGATGGAAGTCGTTCCACTGGCCCTCGTCGTTGAATCCAAACTGGACGGAGGAGCGTGAGCAGGAGCTGGCGGACTTTTACGGTGGGCGGGATACACCCGGCTTCCAGCACGAGGTGTTGGGCGAACACGGCAGGCCGTCCTACGGCGCGTTCAACCACGAGCAGTTCAAGCTGTGTCAGAAGACTTACGACGGCTACCGGGCAGTTCACATCCCCGGCGAGGAACTCTCCGACTGCGACTCCGAAGAGGAGGTCCGGGATCGGTTGGACCTGCTGATGTGCCTGGCGCCGGAGGACGGGAAGTTCTGGGTGGGGGCGGACACCGGCTATACCAACGATCCCTCCGAGGTGACCGTCTGGCGAGAGGATGAAGAGGAATCAATGAGGCTCGTGTTCCGCCTTCACGCCGAGCATGTGGCTTATCCGGCACTCGCAGAAGCAATTGCATTGATCGACCGCTACTACAACCCGCGCGGGATCGGGATTGACAACGGCGGCAACGGATTGTCGGTGGTGCAGGACCTGAAGAACCTGGATAAGTTTCGCGGACAGGACTTCGAGACTAAGGTGCGGGGGTTCGACTTCGGCGGAGCGACGGTGATCGGCTATGACGACGATGCCAAGCCAGTCCGCAAGCGCACCAAGGAATACATGACGGCACTGATCAATCGGGCGTTGGCAAAGCGAAAGGCCATCCTGCCCATTGATGACATCGATATAGAGAGCGAGTTCACGACGCATACCTACACCTTGCAGAACGGGCGCGTGGTCTATTCGAAGGGGAACGACCACATCGTGGACTCGACACGCTGCGCGTTCCTGCGGCGGGAGATCGAAAAGCTGGAAGGTGTCGACCCGCACTACGAAGAAGTCTACGTCGCTCCCATGGCGACAAACCCCATTTTCTGAAAGGATAACAAATGGCAAACAAAATCATCAATACCCATTTCAGCGACCGCGAGATGGACTGTCATTGCGGTTGCGGGAAGACGGTTTCACCGGAGTTGCTGATTCGTCTGGAGGCGTTACGGAGTATGATTGGACGTCCACTTTCAGTTACCTCCGGAGCCCGGTGTGAGACTCACAACCGTGAGAGTGGCGGCAAACCCGGCTCTTGGCATCTGAAGGGACTGGCGGCGGACATCTCCTGCGTTGACAGCGAGTTTCGCGGGGAGATCATTCGTCTGGCAGGACTACTGGGCTTTAACGGGATCGGAGTGGCGAAGACGTTCATCCATATCGATCTGCGTCCGGCTGACCAAGGGCGATGTTGGCTTTACGATTAAACGAAAAGAGGGAAGAATAATGGCGGAAAAACTCCAGCCAACGATCTGCGTCCCTGCCGACGGCAACGAGCGCACGGTATGGGTGGTCGACGAGAACGGCGAGCGTGTCAATTTCTTTAACATAATAAGCTATCCGTCAGGTACGATAGTGCTGCTTCAGAAGAACGTCCGCGTGGATTTCTGGCAGGATGATAACCTGGAGACCTATCAACTTCCCTGTCTGGCGACGATGCTCGTCTTCGCGCCGGGCAGCAACGATGAATCTGAGTCAGTGGTAAATACTCACAGATTAGAATCCGAAAGCGAACCGACTTCATGAAGACAGATACTAAAACACCCCCTTCGCGGGAAGATGAGGTTGAAAACTCAGGAATGGTAACTGCCATCGTGGTCGATGATGAATTGATGGGAACTGCAGCCAACATCGATTCCGGGGTGTTCAGCTC
>CAYYHI010000236.1:0-4612 GCA_964471745.1 uncultured bacterium
CAGACAGACAAGAATGTCTGTCCCACTGATTTTGTTTCATCATTAGTGTCCTTATGAATGCAACTTGGTATTAGAACTTAACCTTGGCGACCGCTTTGCGCAGCTTGGGTGATGGTTTGAAGACCGGCATCACTCTTCTGGGTACCTTTACAGGTTCCCTCGTCCGCGGATTAACCGCGCGGCGAGCTGCACGTTCGACACAGCGAAATGTACCGAATCGCCTGAGTTCCACTGTTCCTCCGTTAGCCAGTTCCGATTCAATCATCTTCAGAACACCTTCCAACACGGTAGACACCTCAATGCGCGTCAAGCCGGTTTTGTCTGAGATGTTCTCGATAATGTCTGCTCGGTTCATGCTACTCCTTCTTCTGTATAAATTCAGTAAATCAGTTTGATGTCGGTATGGTAAGTCTTTGTCCCGGTTTGATCAACGATCTCCCCTGTAATCCGTTCGCCCGCCTGAGAGCTTCAACCGAAACTCCGTACTTACGGGCGATCAGCCAGAGGCTGTCACCACGGGTAACAACGTGACTGCTACCCTTTCTGCCAGATACTGTAATAACTTCAGTGTCCTGCGTGTTCCGATTACTTTTCGGGATTCTCAGCCTCTGATTGGGATATATGTATCGCTTACTGTACAACCTGTTTAATCGCTTAAGTTGAGAAACTGTCACACCATATCGCGACGCAATGCCGCTCAACGTCTCACCACGACTGACAACATGCACGTCGCTCGTCGGGATTAAGTCATTCGGATCGCTTTCATAATTCGTCGCTCTCTTTGCCCGGTCAGGTGAGATACCCGGAATAAAGAGCACTTGACCGGCGCGGATACGATGTTTGTTGTAAATCCTGTTCTTCGGATGTCGAATAATCATGCTCATTGGAACGCCGTAACGTCGGGCAATCGTCGATAGGGTTTCACCCCGGCGGACCCTATGCCTGATATAACTGACCTTCTTCTCCGCCGGTATCTGCGCGTATTTCTCTAAGAAGCTGTCGCGTGAAAAGCCAGCGGGAAGGTTTATCGTAACGCTGTCCCTGTTGGGCGGCGTACACCACCTCACGATGGCGGGATTAAGCTTGCGCAATGTCGCATTATCAATACCGGCGGCTTCAGCGAGGGCTCCCAAATCAACACACTCAGTAATAACCACACTCACAGTCTCGATCGGCTGAATCTGTTCGGGCTTATGAAAACCGTACACCTTCGGATTCTTGGCGATGATTGTGGCGGCGATAAAGGTGGGCATGTAGTTTCTTGTCTGCCGCGGCAATCGCTGCAGCGACCAGTAATCACCTCCATACTGTCTCACATGACGTCTGACCTTTCCTTCGCCGCAGTTATAAGCCGCCATTGCCAGATACCAGTCATCGAACATTTTGTAAAGCGTTCGCAGATATGCCGTTGCCGCCCTGGTCGACAGTTCCGGATCCCGCCGCTCGTCGTACCACCAGTCGATATCGAGACCGAACTTCCGACCGGTTGCGGAGATAAACTGCCACGGACCGGAAGCGTGTGCGTAGGAATATGCATTCGTCTTGAAGCCGCTCTCAATCATCGACAGATAGACCAGATCTTCCGGCATACCCTCCTCTTCCAGAATCGGCAAAATTATCGGAATCATCTCCGCAGATCTGTCAAGCCACTTCTGCATTACCTTGCGACCCCTGGTCTTGAAATAGGAGATAGCGCGCTCGACTCGTCTGTTCAGAACCAGTGGAATTGGCGGCAGCTTCTCATGGAGTAGCTGAATTTCCAGCTCTCCAACGTCGAAAGTCGAACTATCGGTAGGCTCAGCAGTATCGAAAATATCTCCAGCAGCATCCCTCAGCGCAGGTGAAATCGTCAGCGTATCAATCTCATCCCAGATAAAGCTCGGATCGACATCCTCCGGCAGCTCGTCCATGAAATGCAGATAAACCGCAAAAGCCTGCTTTGAACGCTCAATCAGTTCCTGCAGAAGCTCTTCCTGGTAGCTGTACGGTTCAGGTTCTATCGATAACAGAAGCTGAAACAGTTCATGGAAATCTTCCTCAGGAACCGTACCGCTCCTCAGCAGCGACTCCTCCTCCAACCGTTCAAGCAAAACGGTACAACTGTCGATCATGTTTGGTCCGTAAGTCTCAATAAGGGGATTGATATAATCATCTATATCAACCTCCTTGACAGGCGCCGGTTGAATCATGACCACGGCAGCCATCGCTGTCGACAATATTAACTGAGCGGTAAGGTGCATATTCTGCTAATTCCTGTTTCTATTTCTACTGAAACTGAAAAGATACTATATATTTCCCCGTCCTGCAACCTTTTACGGCGATAACAGGAAACAAAGAAGCAAGGAAGCACGTATCAGCACTCCCATCTCTGATAAATTGCTCACTTGATAACTTGATCACTTGCTCCCTTTGTTGATTAAAATCCGTAAATCACACAACTTAGCTTAGTTTTCCTATTTAACCAACGTCACAGGACAATACACCTGCTCATACGCATTCTTTACGGACAACATATATGCGCCAGATGAAATCCCCTGAATTTCCACTGGCATAGTAAGATAATGCACTCCGGGCTGTGGAATGAACGATGAACTCGACCAGACCTCGCGCCCGACCACATCATACAGCAGAAAATGAACGATGCCGGTTCTTGATGTGTTGAATCTCACCTTGAATCCGCTGTTGAACGGATTCGGATAAACCGATTCCAACTTCAGATCGACCGGGACGGTCATGTAGTGTTTACCATAAGGAGCCGATAGTGCACCGGTAAAATCGATCTTCCCCCAACCCCAGGTATTATTCGGTACATCGCCAGTGAATTCATCCGTTCTGGCGCCCAGGAAAATCATTTCTCTAAGCTCACTCGGACTGCAATCAGGTCTCGTCTGCAATATCAGAGCCGCCGTACCAGCCGCCGCCGGGCTTGACATCGAAGTGCCCATCATCGCGACATAATCCGCCGGCAGCCCTCCCTCGCCGTCATTCGAGATGATCAGGCTATCACCGGATCCGCCAAGATCGATGTTGGCACTGTCACGACACGAGATCGTCAGCTGACCGGGTGCGGTAATATTCGGCTTGAGTACGCCGTCGATGCGCGGTCCCCAGGATGAAAAGTATGTAATCTCTCCAATAACATCCCAATCGATGAAATGCTCTACGCCAAATTGGTCCGTCCATCGGTTCCGCGTAAGAAATGCCCCGACCGATATGCAACTGTCCGCCGTCGATGGAAGCCCTACCGTATATTCCGGTGAAGGATTGCGAAAACGGACGTACCAGTGCCCACTCAGAGTATACATGTGAAACTGACAGTTATTATCTGAATGATTAATTACTTCAACAAAAAACGAAGTGCTGTCGCGGGGCATCATCTCAAACGGCATATACTCACGCGCTTCAGTACCGCGCGGACTGGAAACCTGATCCATTTCCATATATTCGATAGGCTCACCATTGCCGTCGAAGATTCTTGCAGTCAGCTCATCATGAACCGAGGTATCCGGTCCATCGTACCAGCTCATGCTGATACCCCAGTAGGTGGGATCGTTGACATACTTGACTACGATTTGGATCGGTTCTGAGGTGGCACCGGCTGCAACTTCAGCCATATAGTGTCTCCTTAGGTATACCTCGTTGCCGGCTGACATAAAGACCGTCACACCCTGGCTTACAGCCCAGTCGACAGCCTGTTCCTCAGCGGATGAACCGTCGTTGAAGCCGTCACTACCGCCGTAACTCATGGTTAGGATGTCGGCTTCACACCAGGTTGCAGCTCCCCTGATCGCTCCGATCACCGCTGCAGATGATGCATTACTTGTACTATCATCGCCGATCTTGAGGTATATCGGTTCCGCGTCGAAAGCCATGCCCTTCCAGCGTCTGTTGGACAGGTGACCCGATCCGAACGCCGTACCGGCAACGTGCGTACCGTGACCCGACCGCAGGTCTGTCACGTCTTCGCTCGTATCCGGATAATCTGCATAATCCATTGTCACAGCAGGTTCGGGCAGATCCTCGTGTTCGAGCTGGAAGCCGGAATCGAGTATCGCCAGCCTGACGCCCTCGCCGGTAACCGGTGGATCCTGCTCCCAGGCGATGGCAGCTCCAGTGTGCTCCGCCGTGTTATCGTTCAGCGGCTGCAGTTTCCGATACGCCGCGGTCACCCGACGAACCAACCCGGTCTTAACAAGCTCCTTTATTCGCGACGCCCTGACTTTCGCCAGAACGAATCCGGTACTGTTCGCCCCCACTGGTGGAATCCAACTGTGCTCGTACAGCCGCACACCCATTTGGATAATATCATCCTTGGGCTTCCCCATCGGGAGATCGCTGAAGTGCAGGAATACCTTCAACTCGGGATCATCTTCCAATGAAAGGTTACAGGCTTGTAACCTGTTTATGTTTTCGGCAGAGGGATCATCCTGGAAACACTCGATGAGGTAAAGATCCCGTACCAGCGTCGGATCCAGACCGTTTATTACAGATCCGGCGGATTTGACTGAACCGAAAATCAGCAGTACGCAAATCAACGGTATCAGCAGATTATTTGACTTCATCTCCAAACCCGATCATTTGTTATTAAGAAACCCGTCCCGCGAATTTCAGG
>CAYYHI010000237.1:0-4562 GCA_964471745.1 uncultured bacterium
CCGCATCAGGTCGTCTTCCAGCGACAGGTAGAACATAGAGACACCGGGATCACCCTGACGACCGGCACGACCTCGAAGCTGCCGGTCTATCCGACGTGACTCATGTCGTTCAGTACCAAGTATCTGCAAACCGCCGACCGCATTGGATTTATCGCCCTTGTCGCTGCGCCACCTGACCACACCCTGTCCCAGTTTGATGTCAGTGCCTCGACCAGCCATATTTGTGGCTATTGTTACGGCAGCGGGCTGCCCGGCATATTTTACAATCTCAGCTTCGCTCTTATGTTGTTTCGCATTCAGAACGTTGTGCTTGATACCCTGCCGTTTCAACATCCTGGACAGCGTCTCAGAAACCTCCACCGATGTTGTACCGACCAATATAGGCAGGTTGTCGTTATTCAGAGCCCCGATTTCTTCAATAATAGCGTTATATTTCTCCCGCTTGGTCTTGAATATCACATCTTCCTGATCGACACGCCTGACCGCATCATTAGTTGGAATCACTATCACTTCAAGCTTGTATATGTCCCAGAATTCACCTTCTTCGGTCTCGGCGGTACCGGTCATACCGGCAAGTTTGTCATACAGTCTGAAGTAGTTCTGCAGCGTGATGGTTGCGATGGTCTGGGTTTCACCCTCTATCCTCACGCCTTCTTTGGCTTCGATTGCCTGATGCAAGCCGTCGGAATAACGCCGTCCGGGCATCAAACGCCCCGTGAACTCATCAACTATGAGAACCTTACCATCCTGGATAACATATTCGACATCTTTTTCATACAGAGAATAAGCTCGCAGCAACTGGCTGATATTGTGTATCTTTTCGTTGCGTTCGGCGTATGTCCGTTGCAGCTTGTCCTTTTCGAGGGCTTTCTCATCAGGGGAAAGGTTATCATCCTGTTCTATTCTGTGACTCTCATCCGCCAGGTCCGGCAGCAGAAACAGGTCGGGATCTCCACCTTCATAATGCGCCAGCAGTTCCCGACCCTCTTCAGTCAGATCTATGGAGTGCTGTCTCTCGTCGATAGCATAGAGCAACTCTTCATCCAATTCATGCAGCTTCTTTTCGCGAAGGTAGTCGTTCTCAACACCGCGCATGAGCTGTTTCATACCACTTTCGCCTAACAGCTTTGTGAGACGCTTGTGCCTGGGCAGCGACCGATTAGCCTTGAGTAACAGTTGACCGATCTCGTAGCTGCTGGCTTCCTGTTCATTTTTAATTAACTTTTCAGCCTTAGCCACCAGTTCGTTAACCCGGGTGCGCTGAGCTTTAACAAGACTGTCAACGGATGGTTTAAGCTTATCGTAAAGCTGGGTGGATTGACTTACCGGTCCCGATATTATAAGCGGTGTTCGGGCTTCATCGATCAGGACAGAATCCACCTCATCAACGATAGCATAGTAATGCCCGCGCTGGACGATGTCTTCAACCCGCGTAGCCATGTTGTCCCGCAGATAATCGAAACCGAACTCGTTATTGGTACCGTATACAATATCACAGTTATATGCTGCTTTTTTCGTGCCGGGATCCATATCGTTAAGGATACAGCCCACACTGACGCCGAGCCGTTCAAATACGCCGCCCATCCACTCACTGTCGCGCTGAGCCAGGTAATCGTTGACCGTAACGAGGTGTACGCCTTTTCCGGTCAGTGAGTTAAGATATAGCGGCATAGTCGCCACCAGAGTTTTACCTTCGCCAGTCGCCATTTCGGTAATCTTTCCCTGATGAAGGATAATGCCGCCGATAAGCTGGACATCATAGGGAACCATGTCCCATACGGCTGGTATTCCCACCACATCCCACTTCGTATTTAATAACCTGCGGCAGGTGTCCTTAACAAGGGCAAATACCTCCGGCAATAAATCATCAACAGTTTCACCGGAATTGAGACGCTGACGGAATTCTTCGGTGATTTTGGGCAGGTCGTCGTCGGAGAGAGTCTTCCTGTAATGCTCAAAATGCTCATTTATTTCACCGACCAGCGGTATTATAGGCTTAAGCTGTCGGTCTTTTTTTGAGCCGAATATTGACGTTAAAACCTGTGTGAACATCTATATAAATTGCCTCTTCTGCCTGAATGGACGATAATGCCTACCAGACAAGGCGAAATGAAACAAGAGTCTTAACTGATTATCGATAATGTGTGAAGGTTCCCATTCCGTCATTCTGAACGAAGTGAAGAATCTCCAACTGCGGGGTAACGAAAACGAGATTCTTCACTTCGTTCAGAATGACAATGTATTGGATTCATTATTTTGTTAATACCCATAAAAACAACCAAATCTAATTAAATATTACTGCTATATGCCCGACTTAAGCCTATCTGCCAGAAAACCGGGTAATCCCCCGGAAATTATCTGGTTGGAGGATTGTTCAACATCGTATTCGACCCTTACCAATTTGAAGTTCTCTTTATCGGTTTCATACAGTTCCCAACAAGCCCTGGGATCGTGATCGCGCGGTTGTCCGACGGATCCGACATTAATTATACGCCGCCTGCCGTCAGGTTCTGAAAAGACTGCCGGAATGTGCGTATGACCAACGAAACAGACCCGTTGCTTGAAAGAGCTGAACGATAATCGTGCCTCATATTCGGAAAATATGTAGTGCCAAGCCTCAGGTTCATAAGGAGATGCGTGAACAAAAAATATATCATCAATCTCATGGGTGAACTTTAGACCTCGCAGGAATTCTTTGGATTTTTCATTCAGGTTGATGGAAGTCCAAAGTATCGCCTCTCTTGCCCACTGGTTGAAATAATTAATATCTCCCAAGCCTATCGCAGCTTCATCATGGTTTCCCAGGATACACGGAATCTCATTGGACCGGATGACCTCCACGCATTCATTGGGTCGCGCACCATATCCAACGACATCACCCAGGCAGATCACCTGCTCGACATCTTCGTTGCGGATGGAATCCATCACGGCTTCCAATGCAACGAGATTGCTATGGATATCTGAGATGACTGCTATCTTCAAATGTCAGCTCTGCTCATTCCATCGAGAACCAGTTTACCACTAATGATATCGGTATATACGGCATCGAGTATCCCGTTCACGAACTTTCCACTATTATCGGTTGAGTAATCCTTAGCAATCTCAATCGCTTCGTTGATGGAAACCTTAGGAGGAATGTCCGGGAAGTAGAGCAGTTCCGCTGTCGCCATCCTTAGGATAATGCGATCTATAACTGCAATACGGTTGAACTCCCACTTCTCAACCTTTAAACGGATCAGATTATCGAGTTGTTCCCGATATCTTTCGACATGAGTGAGCAACCTGACTGAATAAGCCGGAGGAAGTTCGCCACCGGTAACGAGTGGATCCATAAGTGCTTCTTCCATGCTGCACTTCCGTATATCAAGCGCGTATGCCACCTTGAGTGCAATCTCCCTTGCCAGTCTTCTGCTCGGAATTCGGGAGGGTACAGTGGTACCTGGTTCTGAGTGTGATTCAGCCAATAGTACTATTTAAAAGTTCACGTAAGTTAACCAGCCGTGTTTGTCAGCTAATTCACCGTTGACATAAGCGAAGAAACGATCCTGGAGCTCCTTCGTGATCGGTCCGCGCCTACCGCTTCCAATAGTGATACGGTCAATCGACCTGATTGGTGAGACTTCGGCTGCTGAGCCGGTAAAGAAAACTTCCTCTGCAATATATAGCATCTCGCGGGGAATTAATATCTCCTTCACCTCGTAGCCAAGTTCCTTCGCCAGATTGATGACTGTATTTCGTGTAATTCCGGGTAGAACTGATGCGCCAAGCGGGGGCGTCAGGATTTCCCCATTAAGAATTAGAAAGATATTTTCACCGGAGCCTTCGCTGACATATCCACCGGTATCGAGAGCAATACCTTCAACATAACCATCAGCCATGGCTTCCAATTTAATCAACTGTGAATTCATATAATTCGCACCACATTTTGCCAGCGCCGGGAAGGTGTTGGGTGCCATACGGGTCCAGGAGGCTACACGAACGTCAACACCATTTGCCAGGGCTTCCGGACCAAGATATTGACCCCAGCGCCAGGCGCCTACAACCACTTCGATAGGACAATTGCCGGGGGCAACACCCAGACTGTCATAACCGCGGAAGACTATCGGTCGCAGATAGGCGTCTCGCATATCGTTGATCTTGATTACATCAATACAGGCGTTAAATACCTCCTCAAGGGTAAAGGGAATGTCGATTCTATAAATCTTTGCTGAATTAAACAATCGCTGAATGTGCTCCTTCAACCGGTAAACTGCCGATCCCTTTGGAGTGTCATAGCAGCGTAGTCCCTCGAATACCGCAGATCCATAGTGGACTACGTGAGACATAACGTGTATGGTAGCGTCCTTCCAATCGATCATTCGACCGGAAAACCAGATTTTTACCGATTCGTCAAATGTGGACATATTTTTACCTTTCGTTTAATCAGAGCCTTTTGGGTGGCACGGGCTACTTGTTACCCGTGTATCTTTACTCATAGAAGCAAGATTAATAAGAAACTATCTATTCTAAACATACTTCATTTTAGTAATGAAACACGGGCAACAAGTAGCCCGTGCCACCCG
>CAYYHI010000238.1:0-4544 GCA_964471745.1 uncultured bacterium
TCGATGATGAATTGATGGGAACTGCAGCCAACATCGATTCCGGGGTGTTCAGCTCGGAATACGAGATCAAGGGCATCCCCTCCGACTGGAAGGAGCGCGCACGCAAGGCGTGGGAATATTATACCGAGGAGCCTATCGTCTCCAATACTATCAACACCTGGCGGACGTTTGCGATCGGTGATCAGGTGAAGATCACTGCCGATGACGAGGAGGTGCGAACGGAAGCTCAGGGATTGTTTTATTCCATCAACGTGAACCGCTTCCTGAAAGATATGATCCTGCAGCTCCTTGTGAAGGGTGAGTGCATCGGATATAAACGTTACGGCTCGAACGGGAAAGCTTCCAAGGGTGAGCACAACGATATCGTGAAGCTGATCTGCGTCAATCCCCCCTCGGTCGATTTTGAGTTCGAGGGGGGAGAGCTCATCAAGGCGATACAGAAACCGGAGACCGAAAGCGGCTCCACCGGCGATGAGATAGAACTGCCCCTCGACCAGCTCATCCACCGTAAGTGGAACGCGCCCCAGTTCTCGGCGCGGGGCAATTCTATGGTGACGCCGGCGTTCGAGTCCATCGAACTCCTGCGTGATTATCGTCGAGCCCAACGCGCCATCGCTAAGCGGTGGACGACGCCGCTACGCTTCATCCTTGTCGGCGGCAAGTATGGCGACAAGGTGATCATGCCGACGCAGAAGATGATCTCGACCATCCGCGATCAGGTCAATAAGATGGATTTGAAATCTGGGCTGGTGGTTCCCTTCTATGTCCGCGCCGAGACCTACGGCACCGAGGGGCAGGTTCTGAACACTGAGGACAAGGTCAAGGAAGTCAAGGAGGATATCATAGTCGCGCTCGGTGTAGCGAAATCCCTCGTCACCGGGGACGGACCTAATTTTGCCACCGCCTCCATCGCCTTCCAGAAGATGGTCATCATGCTGAAAGAAATCAAGCAGGTGGCACGCGAAATCTTGGACTGGATTTTCGATGACTGGAAGGAGATGAAGGGATATAAAGACAAGAAGATTCAATACATCTTCAGCGATATCGACCTGACCAACGAGGTCGAAGTCAAGAAGCTGCTGATCGAGCTCTACGACCGCAACCTGATATCCAAGAATACCATCCAGACCAAGATGGATTTGAATCCGGACGTCGAGAAATCCAACCGCAAGAAGGAGGGGACGCTTGTCGACATGTCTTGGGACATCAAGGACATCGTGGCGCTGGTGCAGATGGGGGTGATGTCGGTGGATACGGCTCGGGAGATGCTGGGGCTGGAAAGCGCCAAGGAATCGGGGAACATCTCAAAGCAGGTGAAGACGGAAGCTGAGGGAATGTATGCGACCGCTGCTGAAGGTAATATCTGTGACGACTGCGCCTTCTTCGACGGGGACAACAACCGCTGTCTGGTGACCGGTGAGGAGCGGGTTTTCGACCAAGCATCCTGCCGACAGTTTCTGTTAGCGGAGGTCAAGCTGGAGGAGCCGGCGTGACTCAAGCCGAACGCATTCAGCAGGCAGTCTTACGCAGCATTCATTCACGCGACTTATACACCGAGCAGAAGGTGAACGCGATGCTGAAAGCGCTGCGCGAAGCGGATCGACGCGTCAAGGCGGAGCTGGTGCGGATCGGAGATGGGACGCTGTTGAAGAAGGGACTTGAGGTCAGACGAGAACAACTGCGAGGCGTGCAGGGACGGATTGACGAGATCGTCCGCGACCTGAAAGCTGAACAGACGCTATTGATGAAAGGTGCGGTAAAAGAATCCTATCAGAAGGGGATCGAGAGCAACATCCGCGAGATCGGTGAGTTGGGCTTTCCGCATTACGAGAGCCTGACGCATGCCGACCGCCTCAAGCTGGCGGGGCAGGTGATGAGCCTGGTCGACCGATCGGCATTGGACTTCCTGGTTAATTACGACCTTCAGCTCCTGGGCAACGTCACCCGCGAGCTGGCGGACGGGATCAAACAGCAGATCGCGGTCGGGATTGTTACAGGCGATTCAATTGCGAAAATTGGTGAGAAGATCGGCAGGGTGATCACCGATCCGGAAGATTTCCGAAAAGCGGGCAAGACCGTGTTCAGGACAGCACAAAACCGGGTCGAGGTTATCACCCGCACCGAAACGCTAAGGGCTCATGGACAAGGACGAAGGAAGTTCTACGATCTGGTCGGGGTACGTATGGTCGTCTGGGTGACGGCTGGTGACGAACGCACCTGCCCGGAGTGCGGTCCTTTGGATGGACAGGAGTTTCCGATGGATAAAATGCCCCCAATCCCACTTCATCCTCAATGTCGATGTGCGTTTTTTGCAGCCCGGGCGAAAGTCTGCCGGGAGGGAGTTCCGGTGCATTGACGATGGTGAATCCACACCTCTATGCTTGGGCATTGGCGATCCAGGCGGCGGCGAAGCAGCCGGATTACGACTGCATACTGGTGCCGTCCGAGATCGCGGACCTGGCAGCCAAGAAGCATGGCGAGGCGGTCAAGGTCGGGAAGGCTGTTTCCGAGGGTGAATTCGACAAGCTCACCGTGAAGCAGTTGCAGAAGCTCGCCCAAGCCAACGGCATCTCCATCGCCCGCACCAAGAAGGACTTTATCAAGCTGCTGAAGCCGTTGGAGCCGGACGTCGATCTTGAATCCCTGAAGGGAATCCAGCTCAAGGCATTGATCAAGAAGCACCAGATCGGAGCGCTGCGCTCGAAGGAAGAGTTGATTGCACTGCTGAAACAGCAGGCGGTGAAGGAAGCCAAGGAGGAGCTCACCCAACAGTTGGTTCAGCAGCAGATCGAGGCGGTCAGGGAGAAGATCGCTTCGGGGCTTTCCGAACTGCCCGCTTTGAAGCCGCAGAACTTCCAGCAGGCGCTCTCCAAGCTGGACGAGATGTCAGAGGCGCTGAAGGAAGCCAAGAAGCTGCTTCCCGAAGCTGAGTGGTCTGCGCTTAAGGGGCAGGTTGAATTCGCCGGAGAGAGCTTCATCCAATCGGTCAAGACTCTGAGCGCGGGTGATCTGAAACAGATAGCCAAGGCTGCCAAACTAACCCATTACCAGTGGGCGTCGAAGGACGAGCTGATTGTCCTGATGACCTCCACCGACAAGGGTAAGATCGAGGCAGCTAAAACGGGGATCGAAGCCAAGTGGGCGAAGTGGGCGGAGAAGCACGGCGGTAAGAAGGTCAAGGTTAAGCCCAAGCCGCTTCCTTCGAAAGTAACCACGCCGACGCCGAAACCTGTCGCACCGAATGAACTAACCGCAGCGGACGAGGCTTGGCAGAAGTTTGTCGGAACGGAACCGTTCAAATTCCAGGGTCGTGCGGATATAGAGGGGGCTCACACGAAGTATTTCTATCTCGACTCCAAAGGTGATCGGTGGCTGTTCAAGCCGGCTGAGGAGTTTCGAGCCTATGGCGACGAGGCAGCTTATCGGATCGGCAGGCTGATCGATCCGGACACCATTGAGGTGCGTTACATCGAGCTCGACGTTCCGGAAAGAGGCAGACTAAAGGGCTCGATCCAGAAATGGCGAACTGATCTGAAAAAGGAGTTTGATTTCCGAGACGCTGTTGTTGAAAAGCTTAAGGCTGGTGAGCTTGAGCAACTCCAACGCGAGCACGTGATCGACTGGTTAATCTCTAATCACGACGCGCATGGAAAGCAGTTCCTGCGAACGAGGAGTGGGAAGGTTCTCGGAATCGACAAGGGACAGCTATTCAAGTACCTGGGCGAGGACAAACTGTCGATAACCTTTCATCCCAATCACGGCTGGGGCGAGAAGGAGCCGTTCTATAACGCGGTAATGCGAGCCTGGCGGGAAAGACAGATCGACCTTGACCTGCAGGCGACGTATCGATACATCCGCCGTGTGGAAATGATCACTGACGACGCCTATATCGAGCTGCTGAAGCCCTATGCTGAACGTCGCTTTCGACGGCAGCCCCTGAAGCTCAAACAGTTCTATGAGACTGCACTGGTTCGCAAGAATAGCAACAGGAATGATTTCGAGGAGTTTTACACCGGACTTCTTCGGCAGCGCACCGGCGACCGCAAGGTGGTGTTCCGTTTCGACGTGGATGTGAAAGAACTGCCTGCCGATAAAGCCGCCGGGAGGTGGAAACATATTCCTGATGAGGCTGAAGCGCTGATCGATGACGCTCGCGAGTCCGGCTGGCAGGGGAAGTCACTCCCCGTGGACATCGACGACATCGAGGATCAGAACGTGCTGCTCTACACCGAGCAGTTCAAGGGAAAGTCCCGAACGGTAATGCGGATGAAGATTCGACCTGAAGCTGAGCGTAAGCTGTTGGCGGCTCTGTCCACAGGCGCAGATGACACCATCGGACAGGCGGCGGGTCAAGTCTTGGCGGACGATCTGTTCTACGACGACGTCCTGACTGCTGTCAAGTCTATCAACTACCATGTCAAGCAGGGCGACTTCAATTTCAACCGCCAGAAAATAGACCAGGCATTAAAACACCGCGCTGCATTGAAGCGCTTGACCAGGAGCGGCGATAAAGACCTGCGAGCCATGGCGCGTGCCTATTTGAA
>CAYYHI010000239.1:0-4540 GCA_964471745.1 uncultured bacterium
TGAGGTTCCATAGTAATGGTCGATAGCCTGTCCGATTTCACGATCGCTGCATATCGCCGGTTCAACCTCAAGACCGGTTGTCCGTACCACCTGGTCAATCACTGCGAAATTCAGAGGATCCACCATACCGAGTGTCAACGAATTCCGCACCTTGAAAAGCGGAATTATCTTATTGCTGCGAGCCACCTGTTCGGGTACAAGGCTGACAACCTCAGGATCAACCGAATAATAGCTGAGGGAAACGAAGGGCACACCGAGTTGGTCGCCGATCGCAGCATAGACATCCATCTCGGTCAGATAACCCAGCTCAATCAGCGCTTCACCAACCCTTACACCTTTACTGGAAGCTAGTTTGAGAGCCTCCTCCAACTGCTCCTCAGTGATCTGTCCAGAATCAATGAGGATTTCCCCCATTCGTTTTTTCCGTGCCATCATGGTTGCAGTACTCCGTAATCGAATATTGGGTTATTTGAGAAACTTACGCACTGCACTTAGAAGCTGCTCAGTTTCAAACGGCTTGGTTAGATAGGCATCTGCACCGGTTTCAATACCTGTCGTTCTATCCTCCTCACCACCAAGTGCGGTTAGCATGACGATCGGTATCTTCTTATACTCCTCATCAAACTTGAGAAAGCGGGCGACTTTATAGCCGTTCATCTTCGGCAGCATAATGTCAAGCACGATCAGATCCGGATTATCCTTACGTGCGGCATTAAGCCCCTCCAGACCGTCTGTGGCGGTAATGACCTCGAAACCTGAGGCTTCAAGCCGGAGCTTGATCACCATCAGCATATCCAGCTCATCATCGACGACCAGAATTTTTTTCTTTTTCTTTTCCGTCACGGAAATCCTCGCAGTTGTTATGTTCTGTGTTTAATTTCGAGAGTTTTAACTGATTACTGATGTTGTATAAAAGTTCTCATTTCGTTATTCTGATAGTTCTCATTTCGTCATTCTGATAGTTCTCGTTTCGTCATTCTGATAGTTCTCATTTCGTCATTCTGATAGTTCTCATTTCGTCATTCTGAACGAAGTGAAGAATCACCGGTAGCAGGGGAATAAAACGAGATTCTTCACTTCGTTCAGAATGACTATTTATTGGATTCAGCTTTTATTAACACTCTCTTAACTTCTATAATTAATTGACGTTCCAAGCTGTCAACCATTTATCACAATGCCCCTTTATCCTCCTTTAAGAGGGGGATTTACCCGGGTATTAAGCCGGTCTGTGCTCCGCGTCCTCCTTTGCGATCTGCAGTGTAAAATGGAAGATCGATCCCTTACCCACTTTGCTGTGGACCCATATATCCCCTCCATGACGGGTAACCAGGTCCTTGACCAACGCCAGCCCCAGTCCGACCCCTTCCTGAAACCGCGGATCATCCTGGTCAACCAGCCGGTGAAAACGGGTGAAGACTGCTTTCTGGTCCGCAGGGGCGATACCGTACCCTTGATCAGCAACCAAAACCTCTACACGGGCACCCTTATCAAGCGCCGAGATGTTTATTTTCGTGTCGTTGGACGAATACTTGAAGGCATTATCCACCAGGTTTGTCAATATTTGGGTTACTGCATCCCTGTCGGCGTAAATTAGTGGTAATTCAGCAGGCAGATCAACTGATATCCCGATATTCTTGCGGGCAAGCTTCACATCCATGGAAGCAACAACCGTATCGACAATCGGTTTGAGTTTCGTAGGTTTGAGGACAAGCGTAAAACCGCCGGTCTCCATCCGCGCCATATTCAGTAGATTCTCAATCAACCGCTGCAACCTGTCAATATTGGTATGCATAATACTCACATATTGCCGCTGTGCATCGTTTAATTCACCGGCAACCCCATCCTCGATCAAAGCGATAAATTCCTTTATCACACCGGTAGGCGTGCGAACCTCGTGAGTGATATTCGAGATGAGGCGTTTCTTCATCTCCTCAACAGATCGTTCCTTTGTAACATCATGAATCACAACTAAGAGCAATCCCTTCTCACTTTCGTCGGATGGAAGCACGGATAAGTTAAGGCGGTAAAAAACAGTTTGATCCTTAAGTGTGATGTCACGTTGTAGTACGTTACCGCGTTGCGTAGCTTCCCTACCATCATCAGGCGCAAGCTCCTCCCATATTTCATCGAGCTTGAAGTCCAGCCGTTTTTCAACATCTTCAGCAGAGGGAGTGGCACCCGGCGGCAGTTCAAGCATGCTTCTCGCCACCGGATTAAACAGAACCTCACCACCTGTCGGGTCAATCACAGCAATTCCATCAGCCGTATGTTCAACCACGGCAGCCGTGAAATGACGCTGCCGCTCAACAGAACGCTTAATGCGGGAAAGGAATTCTGACGAATCCCGGGAGAGCTTGGCGATAAAATCCGACCAGACTGCCTCGAAATTCTCATCCTTCCGCGATGCCGCCACTAAAAGACCAAAGGATCTTTCTTCGAGTTGCAGCGGCACAACTATTGTGCTAAGTAATCCTCCGTGGGATTTATCTTCCGCCTGATTCTTATCAACTCCCGGAAAATCTTCAATCCTACATCTGATCTCCCTGCCTAACAAGTCCACCCCACGCCGGTTTATTATCTCGGTTAATTGTTTCAGTTCACCGATGCTCGGTTTTTCAGATGCGCTAAAACGTGCCGTGCCTTTCTCAATATTATAAATAACGGCAATATCCGCATCCACCTCTTCCACAAGCAGGTTCAGAATTACTTCAAATCCCTCCACAAAGGACAGGATCGACATCATGCGTTCCGCCAGCCTTTTCAGTAACGCCAACTCAGCTATGCTTCGACGCAATTTATCACGCTCTTCAGAGACAGCCTCGTTTAGCTCGGTCACCCGGTTAGCCAGACGAACCGAAGACATCTGATTTCGCACGGACTTGATAAGATCAAGCATCCGAATCGGTTTGGTCAGGTAGTCATTTGCACCCAGTCTTACGGCTTCTACAGCCGTTTCAGTTGTGGCATAACCGGTCAGGATAATTACTGCTGACAGTGGGTTTACCTTCTTAATCGAGCGCAGAACATCGATACCGGACATATCGCCGATTCTGAGGTCGGTCAACACAACTTCATGGCGGTGTTCACTAAAATTCTCAATCCCTTCCACGCCAGAAGTAAATGAATCTATCCGATAACCCTCTTCAGCAAGCATCTGCGTCAGCACTTCCACCATCGCCGAATCATCGTCAATGATAAGCACATTTCCAGCGTTATTCGCTGCAGTCTCAGGTTCGGTCTTTAGTTCAACTGATTCCGGTTTTGTTTCAATCAACTTATCTATTTCCTTGAAGGCTGCGTTCCATCATATTCTTTAGATCGGATGGATCGTTACTTCTGGTGAGCGCATCCTCGCGATTGATTTTACCGGCTAAAAAGGCTTTCAGTAAAGATTGGTTCATCGTTTGCATACCATACTTACCTCCGACCTGAATCAGGCTGTCCATCTGGTGAACCTTACTCTCCCGAATGGAAGCGCGAACCGCAGAGTTAGCAACCATCACTTCGCAGACCATATAGCGACCCCCACCGACACGAGCCAGAAGCTGCTGGCAGATAACACCCTGCAGACTCATTGCCAACTGTTGTCTCACCTGTTCCTGCTGGTCCGCCGGAAAGACATCGATTATCCTGTTTATTGTCTGCACCGCGGAATTGGTATGCAGAGTACCGAACACCAGATGACCTGTTTCTGCAACGATCAAGGCGATCTCAATCGTTACCCGATCCCTTAATTCCCCGATTAGTACCACGTCCGGGTCCTGCCTGAGTACGCTACGCAGGGCGCTGTGGAACGATTCGGTGTCAGAATGAATCTGCCGCTGGTTAACTATAGAATTCTTATGCTGATGAATATACTCGATCGGGTCTTCTATGGTTAATATATGCTTGGATTTTTCCCGGTTTATCTTGTCGATCATAGCTGCCATGGTTGTGGACTTGCCTGAACCGGTTGCGCCTGTAACCAGCACCAATCCATTGGGTCTATCCGCCAGTTCTTCAACGACCGGCGGCAGTCCGAGTTTCTCAAAGTTCAGTATCTCGAAGGGTATGCGTCTAAGCGCCATGGCTACGCAATCGCGCTGACGGAAAACGTTGGCGCGAAATCGCGAAAGCCCCCTGATACCGAATGACAGGTCGAGTTCGTTGTGGCGTTCGAACTCGGCGCGCTGAATCTCGGTCAAAACACTGTAAGCAAGCTCCTTCGTGTTATCTGGTGACAGCCGCGGCAGGTTCAGAGGGATCAGAGCACCGTCAACCCTGATCTGAGGAGGCGTACCCACGGTCAGATGCAGATCGCTGGCGCCGCGGTTGATCATCTCTGTCAGGAGTTCGGTAAGATCATACATCGTACCCAATCCTTGAGCAGGCAGCGGATTATCCGGTCGTGGGAAATTCTTTAAAGCGCTCATTTTTCACTCCAATTAGAGCAGGCAATAGAATAAATCGATCTGCAAATGGCAATCATTGATACCCAGATTCTGTGTTAACTATAAAAAATCAAGATAAACCCGCTGGCAGACGCCCTCGTCTGCCAGTA
>CAYYHI010000240.1:0-4442 GCA_964471745.1 uncultured bacterium
TCATCTGCGTTGGGAAGAAACGGTAGCGTTAGAAAGGCTTTGGGTTTTACTGGCTTTGTCAGAGTGACTCGCCAAGCTGGGAAGGTAGTAGCGAACAGATGAAGATCCTGTCCTTTATATGTTCATTGTCTATATGAAGTTTCGTTTCCCAAGGAAATCATTAGGAGGGAATATAATGATATTTATGGTGAAAGGGAAGGGGGTTGATTTGGGTAATTGGTTTGTGTATTTTAGCTAAAATAATAAGGTTTAAGCGGTCATTTCATGGTTTCCCATCCTTACCCGAGAAATGGCATTCTAAAGCTCGATTATGAATTTATTTTAATATTAAAGAAAGGGAGAAAACCTGGAAAAGTAGATAAAGAAAGGGGTTCCTCTGCAGAATCTATGGGTAAGGAATTGGGAATTTCAAGTTGACCAAGCCCATGCATCAGCGCTAACTGGCACGTTTTGGTTGTCCTGAAACCGTATGATCGTCGCATTATGAGTTTGGCTTTGTTGCTCAAACCCTTTACAACACTGTTGCTAATCGGCAGTCGGTTCAGCCAGATAAACTGGCTGCCTCGTCGTGTATAGACGGGGATATGAATGAGCTTGTCAAAGATCAATTTCGCCCTGCCAAGCTTGAAACCCTTGACTGGCAGATATTTTCTCATTATACTCTCGATATACATTGGATCCTCACGGATTATTTGTTGGATTTTAACACCCATAATATCCTGGTTGTGATCCCATTTTTTCAATAGCTTAGATCAACTATGGTACCAAAATCCATCCATAGATTCTGCAGAGGAACCTATATATATTATCTTAGGTATTATCTTCGGAGCCTGATATGAAACGGTTTCTATTGTTTGTGACTTTATGCCTGACATTCATGATCTGTAGCTGTGATAAAGACGAAATCAGTCCAGTAAAACCGATTCCCTCCACGCCTACCGATCTTACCGCAACGCCCCTGACGGACAGCATGGTTCAACTTGTATGGATCGACGCCTGTTCGTTTGAATCGGGTTTTCAAATCGAGAGAAATGTTGAGGTGGACGAGAACTGGGATATCATAGCTCTGCTCGTTAGTAACACCGAGACTTACACCGACACAGGTCTTTCCGAAGGAATCCTATACAATTACAGGATAACCGCCTTTGATAGTGAGTTGTTTTCCGAGTCCTCCGATATCGTCTCCGTAGTCACGCGCCCCAGCGCTCCATACGATCTCACAACTATCGCAATTTCCGGCACGACGGTTGATATCGTTTGGCAGGATAATTCCGAAGTTGAGACAGGATTTGATATTCAACGAAGACGGGGAATAAACGGTGACTTCGAGAGTATTGTTGAACTACCGGAAAACATTACCGCCTTTCATGACACCAGTTTAATAGCCAACAGCCGTTATTTCTATCGAGTAAGAGCGCTGTATGATACCCTCGGCTCCCTCTGGTCCAATGAAGCATCAGCTCCTACGATTCAAGCGCCATCCGGTTTGAATTCGAAAGCCTTGTCTGACAGCGCTATATGGCTCGGCTGGCGCGATAACAGTTACGAAGAAACCGCATTTTATATCGAACGTGAACATGCCGAATCGGACGGTTGGCAGTTGTTGACTATTCTAAATCGTAATATCGAAGCTTACACCGATCTGGACGTTCATGAGGGCAGGATTTATCGGTATCGTGTGCACGCGATGTACGGCGATGCTCCTTCTCCACCGAGCGAGACAGTTGAAACCCTCACCCCGCCTCGAATGCCTGTCAGCCTGGTTGCCTACCAGGATCAGCATGCCGATACGGTCATTCGGCTGAGCTGGATAGATAAATCCGACATCGAAACCGCCTATGACCTGCAGCGCAGAGTGCAATATTCCGGCGATTTCATAACGATAGTTAGTCTACCGCCCAACTGGGAGCTGTTTGCGGACGTCGGTCTGCAGCCGAACCAGGTTTATGTATATCGAGTCAGAGCGATGCAGGACACTAACAGTTCGAGCTGGTCCAACGAGGCTTCTGCCGCAACTACGGTTCTGACTCCACAGCAGCCGACAGATCTGGTAGCCGACGCATTAAGCCCTTTCCAAGTGAGGCTCATGTGGTCCGATAATAGTAATAACGAGCACGGTTTTGTGATCGAGCGAAGCAGATCACTTGAAGAAGTCTGGGTGTTTCTCGACTCGCTGGATGAAAATGTAACCAGGCATTACGATACCGGTCTTACCAGCCAGACAACCTACTACTATCGCGTCAAGGCATGGAACGACTATGGCGATTCACCATATTCCAACATCGCCGAGATTACAACACCTCAGGATGTACCGGAAGCGCCTTCTAATTTGCAGGTTGTCGAGGTTACCTATGAAATGGTAACGCTGGAATGGCAGGACAACTCCGATGATGAGCTCGGTTTCAGGATTGCGCGACGACTGCTGCCCTGGTCGCGCTGGGATCCGACAGGCGAGGTGAATACAAATATCACCATATTTACTGACACCACAGTTGAATACAGACGGGAATACGGTTACCAAGTTAGCGCCTTCAACGAAGCTGGTGAATCAGGCTGGTGTCAGGAGGTGATAGTCGAGGTACCCGAAGGTCCCCCCGGGACACCGGAGCATCTGCACGCACAGGCGTTAGACTGGGATGTTGTTCATCTTACCTGGACGCGAACATCCGAAAATGAAGCCGGATTCAGAATCGAACGAAGGTTGCAGGCGGAGGAAAACTACTCCCAAATCGGCGAAACCAACCGGGCGGAAGTTGCCTATCAGGATACCGGACTTGATCCTGAATCGTGGTACTGGTATAGGATTCAGGCATATAACGAAGTCGACGTATCCGATTACTCCAACATCGACAGCGTTCAAACGCCGATATGCGCAGTATTCCAGGATGATTTTGAGGATTATCAGGCAGGTTCTTCGCCTGTCGGTAACGGATGGACTTCAGAAAGGCTGGGAACCTCCTTCGTAGCGGTAACAAGGCAGGATGCGCATGGCGGTAATCAATCGGTCCTGTTCAACGATGTGGATGGAGTAGACAGCAGTTACTGCAAGCTTCACCTGAACCACGATCCGGTTCAAACCGGAAATGTCGATTGCTGGCTGAAGATCGCTCCCGATGGATACTTCGGCTTGTCGGGAGGTGACAGCAGGGATTACATCACGTTTCAGCTTCAATTCAATTCGGATAATAATCTATTACTTCGCAACGGTAACGTTATTATTCAGTACAGAGGGGGGTATCCTGTCGACGAATGGTTCCGTCTACAAATCGACTTTGATACCAATAACTGCTTATATAGCGTCAGTTTCAATGGTGAGATAATTGTAGAAGGACTGCAACTTCAGCTTCATGACCATCAGTCGAACACCCAATTGATATTCTTGACCTATATTAATGCAGACATAGACTATGTTTACCTTGATGATGTTATTATCCGTGAAGTTGATGGCGCTGTATCGGTCGGCAGAGTTCCAAAGAATGATAAAAACGTAAATGAAGGCGTAAAAAAATTATCTGACATCGAGTTATACTTGCCTTAACGCGATTTTATAAGTTATATTAGGATGATTGAGTATGAGAATCACTGTTTTGATGATTTTTACGGCAAACAGATTAAGAGGCATCTGTTAACATAGAATTTCAGATTTTAACAGCGGAGTGTGCCATGAAATGGCTTTTATCTTTACTTGTTTTATTATTAGTGATTGGATTTTTGGGTTGTGGAGAGGATAATGAACCCACCGCTCTGACGCTTGATTCACCGTCCGACCTGACAGCCGCAGCGTTGTCGCACAACGAAGTTCACCTGACCTGGACACACAGCTCCGGAGAGGTTACCTTCACTGTCGAGAGGTCTACGGACGGATCGAGTTACAATCCCCTGGTTGAAACCGGAGATAGAGAATATACGAACTCCGGATTGTCAGAAGGAACAACATACCACTATCGGGTGAAGGCGGTTTCCGGCGGGACCGTGTCAGAATACTGTGAACCGGTGAATGTGACTACTCCCCCGGCTGCACCTTCAGACCTCGAGGTTACAGGTGTCACCAGATCTGAAGTAACTCTCGCCTGGACTGACAACTCAGATGCTGAGGACGGTTTTAAGCTTCAACGCAGACCAGGCTTGGATTTGGCAAACGACTACACGGAGATAGCCGCGCTCGGCGCTAATGTTACCTCTTATATAGACACCGACGTCGAGCAGGATCACGCTTACAGTTACCGTCTTCAGGCATTCAAGGGTGAAATTGAGACACCCTGGACCGACGAGGTCTGTGCGGTAACCGCGGTGATACCGATCGACTTAAGCGCAACTCCCGTATCTGACAGCGAGATCGAACTGTCGTGGACAGATGTCAGCAGCCTCGAAATCGGCTACCGTCTCGAGCGTAAGACTGCTGACGCGGACGAGTGGGTTGTCGCCGGGCAGGTGAACGCCGA
>CAYYHI010000241.1:0-4431 GCA_964471745.1 uncultured bacterium
TCCATCTTTCGATGGAATGATGAAGTTCGGTGCGTTTTTCACATTCTCGGACAGAATGTTAATATTGTAGGGGACGAATAAATTTGATCTCTGAATTAGATGAATATGGGTTACTTTATTAACAACATTTTAGTGTTTGCTGACTGACCAAAAGCACAAACCTTAACAAAATACAATCCACTGGATACCGATTTACCTGCACCATTCCGACCGTTCCACACTATCGAATGTTGTCCGATAGAATAGTAACCTTCAACGAGACGAATCACTTCCCGACCAGTTATATCATAAATCTTAACCTGTACCAATCCGTCGCGGGTTAGGTTATACCTTATGGTCGTGCTGCTGTTGAACGGATTCGGATAGGCTGGATCGAGCATGATTATATTCGGCACGTGAACTTGGGGTTCATCGACTGGAGGCGCTGAAAGGTACGGATACTGTGACGCCAAACCCAGGGCTGATATATTTCCCGCATCCAAACCGCAGAAGATCATTCGCCGCTCTTCACCCCAATTGAAATGCCTGCCGCCTACGAGGTAGATTTCTCCCCAGCTGCCTACGCCGCCCGGTTCAAGTACTGCACCACCGGCTTCGAGCCCGCGATGCCGGGTTATATTCTCACCGTCTGTATAAGCCACACCCAGGCTGAACGCGAAATTTCCACCTAAACCAGCATAAAGGATCTCATAATCATCCCCACTCGGAACGATTTCAGGCGACAGCAGGGCATAGCCGTCAAAGTCCATCGCGTTCATGGTCGGCATAAGAATAAGTTCATTGTTGATTTCCCAGGTATCCATATCTTCGGAGAATGCAAAACCAATCTGCGGCAATCCAATGGCGTTGGTTCCCTGAAAAGCCAGACCGGTCTGGTCACCAAAGGGGAAGATTGCAAGCTGCCCTAATTGGAATAATTCCACCATCCAGCCGTCACCGCTGTTGATCACGGGTTCCTCATCAACTGTCCATGCCAGACCGTTTATCGAATGAGCCAGCCCAATAGATGCGGTTGAATCCTCGGTGATTGACATAAATGCCATTAAATAGCCGTTTTCACCTATCGGCATGATGTCGATACCCGTAAAAGCTCACCTCCAGTCAATATCAGGATCAGGCGATAGAACCGGTTCTTCAAGCTCTTCCCAGCTTATGCCTCCATCAATGCTCCACGCCAAGCCGATTGATCCCGGGATAAATGGATCGCCTTCCGCAGAGCCGCCCACATACCAGCACTTGATCGTATCGCCTTCAACCAGAACTGCCGGCGAAAATGCCCCATCTGAGTTCCATTCACCATCGGTTCCGGTTAGTACAGGATTCTCAGGATACTTGTACCATTCATGCGGCGGACGAACCTCCAGTCCAAGTGGATAGATGAACTCGTATTCTTCTTCCCTTATTGTCAGTGTAAATTCGAGTAAAGTCCACATCGGAGTATCATCATACACCTCAAAGGTAAAAGGGGATTCGACCTCAAGTGTATCTCCTGCTTCGATCTCTTCAAGATTGGAAACCCCATCCAGCACTTCTGCATAGTCACCCTCATATTCCAAGCTGATTTCGACATTACTGGCATCCTTACCACCGACATTCTCCAGTTGGACGAACAGTTCGATAATTTCCCCCGGTTCAATGAGACCGTTACCATTGCCGCCCTCTTCATCGCTTGATCTATGTTCATTAATCACCACAAACGGCTGGTCTATGGCGTCGACCGCAAAGCTGCAGATGACGTCCTCGTCTTCCAGCCTAATGTCGTATACCTCTACTAATGAAGGTCTTCCGTTGTAATCGTAACTCGATGGTGTTGTTAAACTACCGAAGCGCGTGCGATCACGGTCGCCTGTCCATTCGGTTGAGTCTTCATTATGTTCACTGAAACCGGGCCAAAGGTCGCCGTTGTCGCCGCGATGCGGGTTATAGAGGTTGTTTGGTCCATAATCTCGCAGGTTGCCGTCGAGGTTTTCACGCGGTCGTCCGTCTATGTAAATCGGCGAGGCTTCCTCGATGTCGACAAGACGATGAAGTTCATTGTCGTTGCTCCACATATCATCGTCGATATGCGTTATCAGCAGACCCTCCGGAGCAGCTAAACCGCCTCTGATCTGGCGGGTGGTGATGGAGGCGTCGAAGCCGATCTGACGACGGTGTTCAACCAGGAAGTATTCGGGTGAATCTTCGCCACTTGTCCAAAGCCTGTAGATGATATTACCATCGGTTACCGGTGGTATTACCAGGTTCTCGGCTATGTCTTCGATATTTCGCAGGTCTGCCCAGTCGAGCTGAAGCTTGGACCAGCCGCACATGTGCACCGGGCTTGATCCAGGCGGATCCCCGGTACGGTGCCCCCAGCTTCCACCGCTCATCACTCCCCAGTCACCGATGCCCTGTGATGAGTAATCTGTGTCATACAGGTCGGGCAGACCGAGTACGTGACCGAACTCGTGACAGAACACACCGATGGCGCCGTCCTCGGGCTCCATTGAATAGACGGAAATAGTATCACCATCCCGTTCCTGCGGCGGCTCGATCTGCCATTTATGCGACCAGATATAATTCGGATTCCGTCCCGTCGCTTCAGCGCCCGGACCGGCATGAACTACGAAGAGACCATCGATCTGACCGTTCTCATCGTTGTCGAAAAGTGAAAAATCGACATCTTCATCGGCGAGCTCGAGCACATCCTCAACCAACTTCTGTACGTTGTTCGGATATTGACCGAAGCCGTAATCATCCTCCGTGCCTTCTTCGCCGTCGTTGTTGCAGTAATAGGTTAGCGGTTCGGGAGCTCGGTACCAGCGCGTCGCGGTGCCGATGGTTTCGAATACGCCGTCCGATATTTCAAGATAGTAATCCCGCATCGAACCGGTGAACTCGCTCTCAGCGCCGGGATGCTGGTAATCGCCCACGGAAAAAAGCATATCCTCGAAATGCTCCTGTGTATAGATTCGATCCTCGTTGGGGAAGTTTTCATCTTCCTGGTTGTCCCACGGATAATCCTCGAAATCCACCAGGATAATCAGGCATTGCCATTCACCCTCAAAGTCAGCATCATCGCGCGCTGCGAAACCGCGATCCGGTGAATTCACGCCGGGGGGGATAATCAGGTTCCCAATTACCTTCAAGCGGCGGCATGGTGAAAGCCGTGGATCCGATCAGTAAATTCACAGAAAGAATGGTTGCGATTGTTTTGTAGTTCATTGCGATCCTCGAAGTCGTAGTTTTTGATTTTCTAAAACTCAATTTAGATAATTAGTTGTGTGTTGTCAATGTTTATAATTTTAGAATTCTTTTAATTGCTTAAGAGGGGATACATTAAAACTTGCATCCAAACTGTGTAACAATTATCTTGAAGCCTTAATTTATTAAAATGATAATATGGAGGCGATGTGTCCTTCACACCCATGTTGATATTCTTTATCGGTGGCGCGGCTGTTGTTTTTGCTGCGATTTTCTTCAGCCGACTTTTAGCTCCGCAGAATCCCAATCCGGTCAAGAACTCTACATACGAATGCGGTGAAGAGACTGTTGGACCGACATGGATACGCTTTAATTCGAGATTTTATGTCGTTGCCCTGATATTCCTGGTTTTTGATGTTGAAGTGCTGTTCCTTTTCCCATGGGCGCTGAATTTGCGTGAACTTGGTCTTTATGCCTGGATAGATATGGCGATTTTCATAGTGATTCTCGTAGTTGGGCTGGCTTATGTCTGGGGTAAGGGCGATCTGGAATGGGTTCGCCCGCACGGCTCATCCGCCGGTTCTGCCAGGGAGAATTAAGATGGCAATCCTCGAAGGACGTTATGGTCCTAATGTCGTTATCACATCTTTAGATAAAATCTTCAATTGGTCACGCTCGCGGTCGCTCTGGCCCCTAACATTCGGATTGGCTTGCTGTGCGATTGAGATGATGGCAACCAATGCTTCCCGCTTCGACCTCGACAGATTCGGAATCTTTCCCCGCCCGACACCGCGTCAAGCTGACTGTCTGTTAGTTTCAGGAACTCTGACCGCAAAGATGGCTGAGCGGGTCGTTAGGCTCTACGAGCAGATGGCTGAACCCAAGTATGTCATTTCAATGGGTTCATGCTCCAACTCAGGAGGTCCGTACTGGGAGTATGGCTATCATGTTGTCAAGGGCGTTGATCTTGTAATTCCGGTTGATGTGTATATCCCCGGCTGTCCGCCAAGACCTGAGGCTCTGATTGACGGCTACCTGAGGCTGCGTGAGAAGATCATGCGGCAGACCATGGCTCGTCAGGAAGCGTAGACCGGATGGAGCATTGATTCAATGACACAAGCAGAGATATTCGAATACCTGAAAACTTCCTTCCCCGACGCCGGGCTGACGCTCGATGAAACCTCACCCAAGCCTCTTATCGTTGTTCCCCGTGAACATCTCCTTAAGGTCGCTCAATTCCTGTGCGAC
>CAYYHI010000242.1:0-4395 GCA_964471745.1 uncultured bacterium
TCGGGGACAATGGTCACCTGACAGGCGTGGAGAGTCTATCCTTGAAGTTGGGCGAGCCGGGTTCCAACGGTGGTGGAAGACCTGTTCCTATTGAGGGTTCGGAAGAGGTAATTCCTGTTGACCTGGTCATCCTGGCGATTGGGATGCGTGCGGGGACCTCGCCGTTCAGTGAGGAACTCGACGTAAACAGCGATGGGACCATCCCTGCGAATTCCGAGACACTGGAGACCTCAATGCCCTCGGTCTTTGCGGGAGGTGACGGCGTCACAGGACCCTCCAGCATAACAGATGCCATGGGTCAGGGTAGGAGGGCGGCGTATTACATCGACCGGTATCTCCAGGGCAAGCCGCTCGTCGACATCATCTTTGACGCGAGGCTTCCCGTGGTAGACAAGAGCTCCGTTATCAGACGTTCAGAACCGATATCAAAACGCGAACCCAGCATGCCTGGGGGATATGACGAAGAATATATTGAAACTGATCGAAAAGAGCTTTAAAAAATACACTAACTCTAACTATTGGAAAGCAAGATGGATTTAGAGAAAGTTGAAGGAATAATAGAAGAGCATAAGGGATTGTCAAGCGCCCTGATCGGTATTCTTCTGGATGTGCAGGAGGAGTTTAACTATCTGCCCAGGGATGCCATGTTGAAAATTGCTGACAGGCTGGAGATACCCCCCAGTCGAATCTATGGTCTGGCAACTTTCTTCAAGGCATTTAGCCTGGCGCCGAGAGGTAAGTATCCCATCAGAGTGTGTATGGGAACAGCCTGTCATGTAAAGGGGGCTGTAACAATAATTGAGAAAATTGAGCGGGAATTGAACATTAAAAGTGGTGAAACAACAGAGGATGGGAAATTCGATCTGGATGAAGTCAATTGCATGGGTTGTTGCGGATTGGCACCGGTGGTAACCGTGGGTAACGATTTATATGGTAAACTATCTTTATCGAAAATCCCGAAGATACTTAAGAACTATACCTGATAACATGCGAGGGAAAAAATGCCCAAGTTAAAGATCGAGGATCTTCAGAAGATCAGCGAGAAGGTCAGACAATCCACCATGCTTCGTGAAGGGGCAGGCAGAGCCAAAGTTACCGTTCATATGGGAACCTGCGGCATCGCCGCCGGCGCCAGAAAGATCATGGATGCCCTGCTCGAACTCATCGAGGAACAGGATGTGAAAGATGTCATCCTGACCACTTCCGGTTGTGCAGGATACTGCAGCCGGGAACCTATGGCGACGGTGGAATTGGTGGGTGAAGCGCCGGTGAAGTACGTTGACTTAACTGAAAAAAAGATACGCGAAATCTTTAATAATCACGTTATGGCGGGGAAAATCGTCTCTGATTATGCCCTGGCTTTAGGCAGTGAGAAAACACATTAAAGGAAGGTTGATGACCCGTATGAACAACTATTACATCCGGTTGAATGAGCAAAAAGAGGCGCCAAGGAGGTGCAAGCGTTGAAACCTTATCGAGTGAACTTGATGGTGTGTGCCGGTACAGCGTGTGTCGCCAACCACTCTTTTAAAATCAAGGAAGCGCTGGAGAGGGAGATCAAAAAGAACGGACTGGAGAACGATGTCCAGGTGGTGCCCACCGGGTGCAACGGCTTCTGTGCTGAAGGTCCCTTACTGGTTGTTCAGCCGGACGGTATTTTCTACGGACGTTTGAAAGAGAAGGATATTCCTTTTCTGGTTGAGGAACATCTCCTTAAAGGCAGACCGGTTGAGAAGCTGATGTATGTTCCTCCGAAGACTAAAGCCCCAATTCCCAAGATGAGCGACATCGATTTCTTTAAGGGACAGGTGTTGATTGCACTCCGTAACCGGGGACTGATCGATCCGGAAAAGATCGATGAGAGTATTGGCAAGGGAGGATATTCCGCCTTAGCCAAGGCATTGACCTCTATGACCCCTGAGGAGGTAATTCAGGTGATAAAAGCCTCGGGGCTTCGCGGTCGTGGTGGAGGCGGGTTCCCTGCCGGAGTCAAGTGGGAGACCTGCAGGAACGCTGAAGGGGAACCCAAATATGTCATCTGCAATGCCGATGAAGGGGATCCAGGGGCTTTCATGGACAGGAGCATCGTCGAATCCGATCCTCATTCCATCCTGGAAGGAATGTTAATCGGCGCCTATGCTATCGGATCAAACGAGGGTTATATCTATATCAGACAGGAATATCCACTTGCCAGACAGAGATTGCTCATTGCCATTGATCAGGCGAGGGATTACGGTCTTCTCGGGGAGAACATCTTTGATACTGGTTTCAATTTTGATATCGAGGTTGTTCGGGGAGCCGGCGCCTTTGTCTGCGGCGAGTCCACCGCACTCATGGCTTCCCTTGAGGGACGAATAGGAGAACCCCGTGCCAAATACATTCATACCGTAGAACACGGGCTGTGGGACTGTCCATCCTGCCTGAATAATGTGGAAACCTGGGCAAACGTGCCGGTAATCATATTGAAGGGCGCCGAGTGGTTCACCTCAATTGGTACCGGTGATGTCAGTGAAAACCCGTGGGGGGGAAGTAAAGGCACAAAGGTGTTCGCCTTGGCAGGTAAGGTTGAAAACACCGGGCTTGTGGAAGTCCCAATGGGGATAACCCTGCGAGAGATCATCTTTGATATTGGGGGCGGCATCCCCGATGGGAGAAAATTTAAGGCGGTGCAGACCGGAGGTCCCTCCGGTGGCTGCCTGCCTGCCGATAAGCTCGATATACCAGTGGACTTCGATACGCTGACTCGGGAAGGTTCAATGATGGGTTCGGGCGGCATGGTCGTCATGGACGACCGTAATTGTATGGTTAATATCGCCAAATACTTTATAAAATTCCTTATCGGCGAAAGCTGTGGAAAGTGCGTCCCGTGCCGGGAAGGACTGCGGCTTCTAAATGAATACCTCGAGAAGATCATCCGGGGTGAGGGCGTAATGGAGGACCTTGACGAGATCGAGAATATAAGTGAAACGATGGAGGTAGCATGCCTGTGCGCACTCGGCAAGAGTGCACCAAATCCGGTTACCTCAACATTAAGACACTTCCGCGATGAGTACATTGCCCATATCGAGGAGAAAAAATGCCCGGCGGGTGTGTGCAAAGCGCTGATCAGCTATAAGATCAACGAGAGCTGTGTAGGATGCCTGCTATGCTTGAAACAGTGTCCTGAGGGCGCCATTAGCGGTGAAAGCAAGAAACTACACATTATTGACCAGGACAAATGCACCCAATGTGGTGTCTGCTTCTCGGTCTGTCCTGTGGACTCTGTGGATATAATCTCCGGAGGGGAAATTGTCTATCATCATGAAACTTCAGAGGTTGAGAAATGAAAGGGAAACGTCAGTATGACTGAAGTTAACGCTACACGCGAGACCAAGCCGGAAACAGTTCAACTGACCATTGACGGCAGATCGATCGAAGCTGAAAAGGGGAAGACCGTTCTCGAGGCGGCGCGAGAAAACGACATCGAAATCCCCACTCTCTGTTACCATCCGGGTCTCGAGCCGTTCGGTGCGTGTCGGTTGTGTATTGTCGAAGTCGCCAAAGCGAGTCGTCCTGACAGAAAAAGGCTGGTAACGAGCTGTCTCTATCCTGTAGAAAAGGATTTGATAGTCGACACAAAGAGCGATGTAGTTCTTAAACACCGTAGGGTTGTGCTGAATATGCTGCTTTCGCGTGTGCCTGACTCGGATGTGATTCGACGACTCGCCGCTGAATATGGTATTCACGAATCACACTACCCGAAGCGGAAGAGTACCGACGACTGTATTTTGTGTGGCACCTGCGTGCGTGTCTGTAGTATGATCGGCGCCAACGCAATAACCACCGTATCCCGCGGTCCGGATAAATATGTTGACGTTCCGATGAAAGACGCCTGCATCGGCTGCCTCACCTGCGCGCTGAATTGCCCGACCAACGCCATCCCCTTTGAGGAAACCGACGATAAACGTCGGATTTGGGGCAGGGAATTTAACCTGGTTCGCTGTTGGGCTTCGGGTAATTCAATCGGTACGCTCGAAGAGATTTGGCACTTTGCCAAACGTTCCGGTCTACCCATAGATTCTTTTCTCAAGAGCGATGTGGTCTGCGAAAAGGAAAATGCTGCCGAGTCTGTTGGAGTAAAATTGGGCTTCTTAAAAAATTATAGATAGAGACAATATATGGCAAAGCGATTGATTTATACACCAAGCCGTTGCGTTGATTGTAAAAACTGTGAGATCGCCTGCAGTTTCATCCATACTCGAGACCTCTCGAAACCTGCCATGTCTCGTATCCGGGCTTTCACGTTTGGAGCTGATATCAGCTCAGTAACGGTCTGTCAGCAGTGCGAGGATGCCCCGTGCCAGAAGGTTTGTCCGACCGGTGCGCTGGTTCGTAATCCGGCAACCGGTGCCATCG
>CAYYHI010000243.1:0-4331 GCA_964471745.1 uncultured bacterium
CACCTCCTCAGAAGAATACTGAAACAGCTCTTCTGCCGACTGGTTGAACAGAATGATCCTTCCTCGTTTATCGACCGCGATAATAGCATCCATACTGGCTTCAAAGACGGATTTCAATTGCTTCTGTTCTTTCTCTATCCCCTTCTGTCCTCTCGAAATACGTTTGCTCAGAGTGCTGACTACCAGTGCGATGACCACAAACATACCGGCGCGTAGGTAATCGTTGGTAGTCATGATGTCCTGACTGATGAAGACGCGGTTGAATATCAGGATCATGGCTAATAACAGTGCTACAAACAACCCCTTCTCCCTCCACCAGAGCGCTGCAAGGATAATCGGGATATAGAAGAAATGAGTAACAACCGCACTTGTTTCACGAACCGTGTGGAAGTAGAAAAGCAATGCGCAGACACCAATTGAAAGTACGGCTACTATCGCAATCTGGAGCTTTTCGCTCAGTCCTTCGGATTTCGTAACTGTCATATCGCCTCCATGGTAATAACAACCTCGTCGTTATCACCATTCTGTGATTAATTATTCCTTCTATCTATAAGCTAAATAAAATGAGAATCTACCCTGTATGTCAAGCCTTTCAACGACGATAATACAACGCATACGATTATACACCCCAATTCTATGTTAACTGGTTTGACATTTATACATTCATGTGATTGACGATAGGATTTTTTAGATTTTGTAAGAAATGACGATTTGATTATGATCAATACGGTATATGTTGCCCCGCATGATCCATTAAGTAAGCGACAGTCGTGAAAAGATTATAAGGGGCACATGCCCAACAGTAGGTAAAGCAGATTACAAACACAGCTAAAAGTTCTCGTAACATCAAACTCGCGGCTGATCATTCTGCTGATGTATTCAGATTGTCCCTAATGGCGGTGTGTTTGGGAACTTAGGAGTTGGTAATTTACAAGGATAAACAGGATATTCAATATTTTAAAACACATCCTATTAATCCTGTTTATCATTGTTAATTATTAGCTGTTTCCGAACAGGACAGGCAGGAAACTGCCGATTAGCGACAGTGTTGTAGAGGGTTTGGTCAACTTGAAATTCCCAATTCTTAACCCATAGAGTATACAGAGGAACCGAAAATCATTATCGTGCAAGAGTCGATTTGTCGTGCCCTACCGAGTTTGGATTCAGAGAGCTGGCGCCTTCGCGCTATAAGTATTTCTAAAGTTTTACAGTAAGTAATCCGATATAAAATATAGAACTATTGACTGTAAGGCGGCATAGAGATTGCTTGCAGTAACTGCGATAGGGAAAATCTTTCCATATAGAGTGTACTGAATAAACAAAGACCAAAGGAATATGCCCAGAGTTCTGTTCTACTTCTTCAAAAATGTTCATGCACCGGTATTGCTACCGATTTACCACGAATTGAGGAAGGATCCGCAGTTTGAAATCGGCATCTGCTCGCCGTTCGACCAGTACATCCGTGAACAGCGCGCCGGCTTCAAGGAAGGCGAGGAAACGATACTGCCCGCCGGCGAGGTTCCGCTGGTTAGAACTCCTCAGGAATGGCATTCGGACGTTGTATTCATCGCGGATTCCGTAACCCACCAGGTTCAGGGGTGCGGTAAGATCATCAACGTCGGTCACGGGCTGCTCAGCAAAGGTCAGTATTTCACCGATACGGATTTCATAGACCGAGAAAACCTCGAACATCTGCTGCTTGTTCCGGGTGAGTTTCATAAACAGACGATAAAGAACAGCCGCCGGATTTTCATTCCGGTCGAAGCTGTCGGATACCCGAAGTTGGATGCGCTTTTCAAACCCGGCGCCCCGTCGCGTGACGAACTCTGCCGTATGATCGGTCTTGATCCTGCTAAAAAGATTATCCTTTATGCTCCGACTTTCAATATTTCGCTTAGTACAATTCCAGTCATCTGGACGAGAATCAAGGAGTTGGCGACGCCTGATACCTGCCTGTTGATGAAGTTTCACGGTAGCACTCTACCGGAGTTTGTAGACGCGCATGTAGTGCTGACTGAACAAAATCCTAACATCTACCTGATATCTGATCTTGACATAACGCCATACCTGCAGGTAGCGGACGTGATGGTCTCCGATGTATCCAGCGCGTTTCTGGAGTTTGTCCTTCTCGATAAACCGGTTGTGTTGTTTAATAATCCCAATATAAAGGAATACATCAATTACGATCCGCGCGATGTCGAATATACATGGCGGGATGTTGGAGTACAGGTTACTTCGCTGGAAGGGATGAAACGAGCGGTTGCTCGCAGTCTTGAAAAACCGGAGGAACTGTCACAGCGGCGTCATTATTATATCGAGAAAATGGGCATCAAGCTCGACGGCAATGCCTCGAAACGTGTCCGGGAACTGACATGGGAGCTCATCGACGGTAGGATCGAACAAAGGCGGTTGCACAAACGCGAGAAGGTAACAGTTGTTCTGACTGGTGAATATGCAAGTGTGGAGATCGTCGCCGAGTCTGTTACAGAATTGTCGAAGGATTGTGGAATAGATGTTTCATTTGTCGTGGTTGATCAGAGCTTTACTCAGGATAATCAACAGAAGGTCGAATTGTCGACCGGCAGTTTGTTGCGGTTTGTATCCGCTAACGATCTTCAAACGGCTATCGGGGATTCGGATTATCTCTGTATGGTTGGACTCGGCGCACAGGGCTGGGACCGCTGGTTATTCCGGTTGGTGAATCACCTGAGACGGGATCCTTCACTGGAAGCGGTGGTGCCGCTCACGTCTGAGGGTGAGAAGATTCAACGACCGGAGACCTACATCCGGGCGCTTGATAAGAAAGATTATACCGAAGAGACGACCGATGCGCTGTTCAAATCCTCGTTAGTTACGAAGTCAATACCCTTGGACAGTTTGCCTTTACCGGATCTTGGATTGGTGCGACTCGGAACGTACGCCTCGCAGAAGGCGATCGATCGACTTAACGGAATGGATATCAATCCGTTTTCAGATGCGAAGCTCGCTCTGGACGTAGTTATGTATATCCCCGAAATCGAGAGTCAAGTAACCATGGTGCGGGGGGACGTTCTTGATGGACTTGAAGCGGATGTTGCACCCAGAAATGCTGCGGAATATCGAATAACCAGACTGGCGGCAGAGATCGGTTCCATAATGCCGGATGAGCCCGAGACGGAAAAGACGAAACGTCTCGGAGCTGAAGCCCATCTGCGGTTGGCGAGACATTACATGGGTCGCGGAAGGCATGACCAGGCTGTTAATGAAGCGAAAGTCACGCTCGAATTATATCCGAAATGTACAGCGGCTCGATACATCATTGAACAGATGCAGCCACTAACGGACTGTCAAATTAAATAGTGCCTGTTGAAAATCTTTTAATGTCATTTCCGCGCAATAGTATGTCAGAGAATGTGAGAAACGCACGGAACATCATCATTCCATCGAAAGATGGAATCCAGTAACTCCAGCAATGTCAGCAACTTCCCTGGATTCCAACTTCCGTTGGAATGATGAATCCCGAGTCAATTTAGTATTCTCAGACGCACTATCAGGTGGAAATCCAGTTATGTTATTGTTATTACGTGGTATCTGACTTTCGTTGGAATTCTGATCGTTTATCACGTTTCGAATTTTTAACTTGAGAGTGTTGTATGAAAGCAGTAATTCTTGCTGCCGGCAGGGGGAGAAGGTTGGGTGATGCTGCCGGAGGGAAACCGAAATGCCTGGTTGAGATAGACGGGCAGTCCATCCTCAGTCACCAGTTGAATGCGCTGGACAGGTGTGGCATGAGCAAGTGCTTGATTGTGGTCGGTTACCGCGCCGGGGAGGTAATCGAAGAGGCGCGACGGATTGTTGGCAACAAGGCGGTTTTCGTCTTCAATCCGATCTTTGATGAAACCAATACATCATACTCGCTCTACCTGGCGCTGAATGAGATGAAGGGAAGTTTCTACTATCTCAACGGCGACGTGCTTTTTTCCGGTGAGGTCATCGAACGGCTGGCAGAATCGCCGTTTTCTTCCGTTTTGGCGCTGCAACTGAAAACATGCGGCGATGAAGAAGTCAAGGTTGTTATGGATGGATACCGGGCGGTCGGGGTCAGCAAGGAGATTCCACCGGAGCATACCGTGGGCGAGTTCATCGGCGTGGCAAAATTCAGCGCTGAATTGGCAGATACGATGCAAGAAAAACTCAACATACTTGTAAACAGGATGCAGGATCGGCAGGCGTATTTTGAAAAAGGTCTTGAAATGTCACTCTTGGATCATTTTGTCAGCGTAATTGACATTACCGACCTACCGGCGATTGAGATCGATTTCCCTGAAGATTTGAAACAGGCGAGGGATGTG
>CAYYHI010000244.1:0-4322 GCA_964471745.1 uncultured bacterium
ACTTTATACTTGACACCCACACCAGGAGGACGGGGCTCCGTACCCGTCCAAACCAGTTCAGGCGTCTAAAGAGAAGACGGGTACGGAGACCCGTCCTCCTGAAACTGTCAAATATTTTCCGCCCCCATCAATAACCTTAGAAAACAATCAATGGCTTAATTATATTGTCTTCCTTGGTTTTCATTAAGTTAAAAGCCTTGTCAACTTCGTTAAAATCAAACTTATGAGTAGTCATTAAAGTTGGATTGACCTTCTTGGTTTGGATTAATCGCATTAGCCTCTTCATTCTTTCTTTTCCGCCTGGACAAAGACCTGTACGGATCGTTTTGTCACTCATACCAACTCCCCAGTCAAGTCGGGGAATATGGACATAATCACCTTCACCAAAGTATCCAACAACTGAAATAACCCCGCCCGGTCGTGTAGCTTTTATACATATTTCGAAGGTGGTCTGACTGCCTAAACATTCAATTGCAGAGTCAACACCCTCACCATCAGTAAGCTTTCTGATTTCTTCAACTGGATCAACCTTGCTGAAATCAACTATAATGTCAGCGCCGTATTTCAAGGCTAATTTCTTCCTTGCAGGTACTGATTCAACAGCAATTATTAATCCTGCACCCAGGAGCCTTGCGCCAACAGTTGCCATTAAACCGACTGGTCCTTGAGCAACCACTGCAACAGTGCCTCCTAACGGGATTGCTGCGTGTTCAGCGCCCATGAAACCCGTTGACATCATGTCACAGGTATAAACTGCTGCTTCAGATGAAACATCTTCCGGTATAATTGCCAGATTGGCTTCAGCATCGTTTACATGAAAGTACTCGGCAAAAGTTCCATCTTTAATGTTTGCAAATTTCCATCCACCAAGCATTTGAGTGCATTGTGAAGTAAAACCTCTCAGGCAGTTTTCACATCTATAGCAAGGTGTAATTGCGTTTACCGCAACGCGGTCACCTGCCTTATAACCCTCGACAGCACTTCCAAGCTTGTGAATAATGCCAACAGCTTCATGACCAAGTGTCAAGTCTTTTCTGTCACCAATGGCGCCACCGACAGTATGAACATCGGATGTGCATACTAAGGCGTGAGTGGTTTTAATAATTGCATCTTTTGGACCCGGGGAAGGTATCGGTTTTTGACTGAAACCAACTTTCCCTAATCCCTTCATAACAAAAGCTTTCATCTGTCCTCCCTAAGATTATTTATTTGTTTTGGACCCTGTTGTAGCTTCTAAATTGCCGTTATAAGGATCTGTTGCAAGTTAGTAGATATATTGTGTCTTGTCAATATGGGTAAAATCGGCAGCGTTTATTATCGAGAATACAAAGCGAGAATACAAAGAATGTTCCCGGCTGCAGAGAAACCAGTTTGCGTACTTGACTTAGTGTTTCAGTGATGTTTAATTACCTTGGTAATGTACGCTTTCATTAATGGGGGCACTTTATAATTAGGAGGACGGGGCTCCGCACCCGTCCAAACCAGTATCAGGCGTCTATAGAGACGGGTACGGAGCCCCGTCCTCCTGAAACTGTAAAATATTTTCCAACCCCATTAATATATGTGCGAACACTACAATTCAAAGACGCCCACGAATATCAGAGAGTAAAAATCATGGAAACCGTTCAGAACCAGGATAAACACAAGCTTGACGAGATCGATCTGATCAACCTTGGAAACGTCTACTGGAATCCCACCACACCGATGCTGTATGAGCAGATCGTTCGCCGCCGCGAGGGTTATATCGCCCATCTCGGACCTATTGTGGTCAGGACCGGTCAATACACCGGACGCAGCCCCAACGACCGGTTTATAGTCGATGATGAATTCAGCCACGACAAGGTCGATTGGGGTCCAAACAACAGACCGTTTCAGAGTGAGCGTTTCTGCCTGCTGTTTCGCCGTTTGCAGGCTTATGTGCAGGGCAGGGATGTTTTCGTACAGGACGCCCATGTCGGAGCGGATGATAAATACCGTCTACCGGTGAGAGTCATCACCGAGTTTGCGTGGCAGAGTCTTTTCGCACGTAATATGTTCCGTCAGGTGCATGATCCCGGCTATCATCATCCGGCAGCCTTTACCGTGCTGGCGCTGCCCAATTTCAAGGCAATCCCTGAAATCGACGGCACCAACAGCGAAGCTTTCATCATCCTCAACTTCAAACTTAAACTGGTGTTAATCGGTGGAACGGCGTATGCCGGTGAAATCAAAAAATCGATGTTTTCAGCCATGAATCTGATACTGCCGGGAGAAGACGTCCTGCCCATGCACTGCTCCGCCAACGTCGGCGCCGACGGCAGTACCGCGCTTTTCTTCGGACTTTCCGGAACCGGTAAAACCACGCTCTCCGCCGATCCGAAAAGGAAGCTTATCGGCGATGATGAACACGGCTGGTCGCCGGACGGAATCTTCGACTTTGAAGGAGGGTGCTACGCTAAAATAATCAAATTGTCGGAAGAAGCTGAACCAGAGATATACGAAACCACCCGCAAGTTCGGAACCATACTTGAAAACGTCGGCTTCGACATTAACACCAGACGGATCGACCTGGATGACGACGCATTGACTGAAAACACTCGCGCCGCATATCCTTTGAAGCATATCCCGAACATCCAGGAGGATTCCAGGGGAGGTCATCCAAAGGACGTAATATTCCTGACGGCTGATGCATTTGGAGTGCTGCCTCCAATCAGCAGGCTGACGCCCGAACAGGCGATGTACCACTTCCTGAGCGGCTACACGGCGAAGCTGGCGGGCACTGAACGAGGAGTCAAGGATCCCCAAGCAACCTTCAGCACCTGCTTCGGTGCTCCATTTATGACTCTGGCTCCGACTGTTTATGCCAACCTGCTGGGAAGACTCCTTAACGAGCATGACTCCAACATTTGGCTGGTCAATACCGGCTGGACGGGAGGTTCCTATGGTGTGGGCAAGCGGATGGAGATCAAGTACACGCGAGCCATACTGAATGCCGCGCTCGATGGAGATTTGACAGAAGTTGAATTTATTCGAGAACCCTATTTCGGATTAATGATCCCCAGGAATGTGCCCGGAGTCCCCAAGGATATACTCGACCCGAAACAAACTTGGGAGGACAGGGAAGCATACGAGAGAAAGGCGCATGAACTGGCGTCAAGGTTCCATGAGAATTTCAGAGCTTATGCTGAACACGTATCGCAGGAAGTACGGGATTCGGGTCCATTGGTGGGGCAAACTGGTTGATGGAATGACATAACGGAAACTTTATAATCCCGAAGGGATTGGTCCGTGAATAGCCTCCGGCGTCACAGCCGGTGGAGAACATTACAAATCCAATCACAACCCCGAAGGGGTTGAATAAATGGGAAATAAAACCATACTTTATTCGATCCCTTCAGGATCGGGTAGTTTCAGCGATTCATTGTCATTCCCACTTTTCATTGTGTCTGAGAATACTAAATTGTCTCGGGCTTCATCATTCCAACGGAAGTTGGAATCCAGAGAAGTTGCTGATATTACATGCATTACTGGATTCCATCTTTCGATGGAATGATGAAATTCGGTATGTTTTTCACATTTTTGGACACACTGGAAAGCGGTAACGCAATGAATTGCTCGTTGAATCTCCTCCCAAATAGTGGTTTTTAATGTGATAAATTTCCCGATTCGGAGAAGACGAACTACGATTTCTTCTCATCAACAATTCGAATATCAACAGGGCGAGCCGTGTCCAAATGCATATCGCGTTGAGGAAAGGCTATTACGATGCCGGTCTCTCTGAATTTATTGTCGATATTGAATCTGACATCGCTGCGAATTCTCCTGATGTCCATCATACTTGCAACCTCAACCCAGAAATAGACTTCAAAGATCAAGGCGCTGTCCCCGAATTCGTTGAAGAACACTTCAGGCTTTGGGTCGGGAAGGATGTCCGGATGTTCAACAACAATGGTTTGAATAATATCAGCCACCTGTCTTGTGGGGGATCCATACGCAACTCCCACTGTTACGGTCGTCCTGTACTTTTTATCGGAGAGCGTCCGGTTTATAACATTGTTTTCGAGGAGTTTGCTATTAGGTACAAGTAATTCAACACCATCAAACCTACGTATTCTGGTGCAACGGGCTCCAACTTCCTCAACCACTCCTATGTCCGTATCAACTTCAATCATATCTCCGATACGAACCGGACGTTCGATCATCAGAATTATTCCGCTGATGAAATTGTTAAAGATATTCTGCGCCCCGAAACCGATTCCGATAATTACAGCGCCGCCGAAAAACGCGAACATCGTAATCGGTATCCTTATCATCTGCAAGGTTAACAGAATGAGGATGACAAT
>CAYYHI010000245.1:0-4280 GCA_964471745.1 uncultured bacterium
GATGGATCATTTATATTCACAATGTTGGCAAGCTATTATCACAATGTTGAAGATTCTGTCAGATCTAACTGGGTAACTTACGCTAGATTTAACGAGGAAGGCGAACCTATCGGTGACCCCCACTACCTTTTCACGGTCGATGATCCATACTGCCAAGAATTTTATAATCTTAAATCAGCGCTTGATGAAAATGACAATCTTCATCTGGTTTGGAGATTGACCAACACCGATCAGGAAAACCGAGTACTTTATGCATGCATATCACCTGAAGATGAAATTATTACAGAACCTACTTTGGTCACACCACAATATAATGACCAAAGATATTACTGTAATGGAATTGTCCCTTATAATTTGCAGTCAGTGTTTCTCTTAATGCATGATAGCCGAGCGGAGGGAGAACCTGATATAAGGTATTTACAAAAAACCAATTACCAAGTTGAACCGGCATGGAATGTCAATTATCTGATTAACAATAACATCGGCACCACTTTATATTATAACAAGTGGAATGACAAGATACTCTTCACAGGATACATCAAACCGGACAGTCTTGATAGAACATATTATTATTATACAAGCATCGACACTTCGGGTGATTTTGTCGATGAGATTGAGTTGATTAGACTTAGACCGACACCGTCATCCTACCCTTTGCAGATTCAGAGATGTGGAGATACATTAAGTGTTTTTAATTTAAGGAGATACGATTTTCCTGAAAGCGGTATTGAAATGGTGCAGAAAATATTGAATTTTCATTCGGTAAAAGATAAAAATCAGAATATTATTGTTCCGAATATATTCATTTCCAATGTATATCCCAATCCATTTAACGCGGCGACGAGGATCGCTTACGCTGTCCCAACGGATGGTCATGTAAGACTCTCCATTTACGACATCTCCGGAAGGATCATGGTGACATTGGTTGATGAGAATGTAACTGCCGGAAGTCATGTCTGCGAGTTTGATGGCAGCGATCTGTCGGCAGGTTTATATCTTATCAGATTGGAGGCAGGTGAAACAGTATTGACGAGAAAAGCAGTGATGGTTAAATAACAATCATTATAATGGATTGCTTCACCGACCGCTGATGGGTCTATGAACAAAGTGAAGAATCTCATTTAACAATATATCGCTTGACTCCACCGAATAATAGCGCTATAATACCATCACTGAAATCAAGACATCGCACGCGATGGCTCCGCCTTCGAAGCGGAGTAGGAACCCCGTGAGAATCGGGGACGGCCCCCGCCGCTGTAATCGCTGACGAAAGGCTATCTGTGCAAGCCACTGGTCGGTTGGATCGGATTGACTTCCGGTTGACCGCCTGGGAAGGCGCCGCCTGAGGATGAAGCGTAAGTCAGAAGACCCGTCCGTGCCAACATGCATTTCCTTCGGGGTAAGGATGGTAATATGACTTTCGCGCGTAACTATTCCCGCTCCCCCCGAGCGGGCTTTTTATTTATCTGTCTGATCATTCTGGTGCAGACATTCTTCTTGTGCTCCACTGCATACGCCACGTACGCTGCAAGCATCCACGGCTCTGTATCCGACACCAGCGGGCTGCCGCTCACCGACGCTCACATTACGGTCGTCGAATACCAATCCGGAGCGATTTCCGGCTGGGATGGCAACTACCGGATTTTCGATCTCCCACCTGGTAGATATACCCTTGTCTTCTCACATCTGGGATACTTAAACGGGATCAGCGAGAACATCATCGTTCACGAGGGAATCCCGACCATCGTCAATTTCACAATGGTTCCTCACCGGTTGACTCGACCAGTAGCGCGAGTCAGAACCGCACACCATGACATCATAAGCAGCTATAACCAGAATGTTACGATCACCAGCGAAAAATGGCGCGCTACCGGTGCAAAAAAGGTCGGGGACGTTCTCCGCAGCGTGTCGGGTGTAAATGTACTCGAAGGCGATGGCAGTCAACGGTTGTCGCTGCGCGGATCGCCATCCAGGACGGTACAGGTCGACCTGGACGGTATACCACTAAATGAAGCCGGAACTGGTGAAGCCGAAGTCGGACACATCGATCTTGACCTGATCGACGCAATACAGGTTGAATTCGAGGGAATCGGCGGAAAAGTTCACCTTCAAACTACCGCCTTTGCCCCGGCTGACAGACTTTCACACAATCTTACAGCTTCTGCGGCTCACGGTGGTTGCAAACGAAACGAGCTCGGTCTCAGCACAGGCAGGCGTTACAGTCGATTCTCCGGTAGTGCAATCTATAAGCGCAAAACGAACGACGGTGACTTCAAGTATAAACTTGACGACGGAACGGTCCACCGCAGAATCAACAATAAATCGAGATCATCGAGTTTTATCGCTGGGATCGGATATTCAAAAGCAGCAAAGCATTTCGAAGCCGGCGCTTACTATGAGAACTCTCGGCGCGGCATCCCGGGTCTTATCTATGCTCCACCGACGCCGGAAGCGGCTTTGAGCTCCGACCGGATGTCAGCTCGACTCACGCAGCGCGGCGCTTCCGGCATCGCAGACTGGTCGGTCACCGGTTACGTATCCAATTATTCCAGCCGTTTCACCAGCCCGGCAGAGCAGTATAATCCGTCGAGCGGAACAATTATCACCCACGTTCATGAAGACAACCGGCAGACCGGACTGAGATACGGTCTGACCTCGAACTCCACCCTTAGCCTGAACAGCAGCAGGCTGCGATTCGGTTACACTCACCGGCGGGATTATTACAAAGGCAAGGATTTATACAGGAACCGCGTCACGATCGGTGGCGTAGGGCTTGGCACAGCAGACAGAATGCTGAACAGGTTCGACCTGGGCGGGCAATTGTGGGGTAGGTCCAGGCTGTTGAACTATCACATCAGCCCGGGAATCGCCGCTGAACTGATCGACGACGATAACAGTAAATCATATCATACTATCTCCCCATCCCTTTACGTTGGTGTGGAAAAACCGTTTAATGTATGTTCGTTAAAACTGACGGCAGGATGGGGGCGCAGCCTGTCCACGCCGCCTTTTAACGCCCTGTTCCTGGTTGAAAACAGCTTCGCAGTGGGCAACAAGAACCTGAAGCCGGAACAAGGTGAGAGCCTGTCATATGGACTGGCTTTATCTTCTATATCGGGATCTGAATTCCATTGGACAATCGATGTTCTCCGTACGGTTCGTACTACCCGCGACCTGATCATCTGGCGGCGCAACTTCCACGGGAAGTACTATCCTGACAACGTTGACAGGGTTAAATCTCAAAGCAACGAGCTGAACGCCTCGACGTCCCTATTCGAGCGAGGATTATCTCTATCAGGCGGTTACGTTTTCAACAATTCAGTCAACGACACGCCCGGTGACATCAACTACGGCAGGTTTACGCCTCTTGTTCCCCTTCAGAGTGGATCGGCTTCAGTCGTTATCCGGATTTGGGATACATCACTCCATTTGGGAGGTCGCTGGGTCGGACGCCGCTATTCGACAGAGTCTAACCAGGATCCGCTGTCAACCGCCGGCATGGGACTGCCGCCCTACAAAGTGTACGATCTGAACATAAGCCGCGAATTCCGGATCGGGCATATTTCACTCGAAACTGAGATAAGCATCGATAACCTCTTGGACGAATCCTACCGCGTTATCGAACGCAGCCCAATGCCGGGGAGGATGGTTGGAGGAAAGGTGAATTTTGTATTATATTGATTTGTCCAATTCAGTATATATACAATCACAGGAGCCCCCATGACTCCCGCATCAATCCTAAGAATGTTTGAGATCAACTACAACGCTCTTATGGCGAACCTCGACGGTATCAGCGACGATGAAGCTCTGATACAACCCAAACCCGCCGGTAGCACGATCAACTGGGTGGTCGGTCATATCGTGGTTTCCCGTGATGTATTACTGACTGTACTGGGCGAGAAGTCAGTTATGGAGGATGAAGACAATGTTCATTATAAACGCGGCGCAAAGGTCGAGGATGTGAACTTACTCATCCCGCTGTCGAGGTTAATCGAAACATTGCAGCAATCGCAGGAGCGGTTGAAAGCCGGTCTCAAACGACTCAGTGAAGAAGAGATCAACAAACCCTTTGAAATCGGCGAAACTGATAAAGATAGAAGTAGCCTCGCGGATCAACTGTCTTTCATACAGTTTCACGAAGCTTATCATGTCGGGCAGACAGGGCTGCTGAGGCGATTGGTCGGTAAGGAGGGCAGTATTACATAACAGTCCGTCTGAGAATGACGAAACTTGCCTTTATGCCATTCTAAACGAAGTGAAGAATCTCCAACAGTAGGGGG
>CAYYHI010000246.1:0-4276 GCA_964471745.1 uncultured bacterium
CGACTCCAGCCGAGATAGAAAGGACCTTCAAGGAACCGCCGATCATCAATCTGGATCGTAGTCCAGCCGTTACCCACGTTCACGCCGAAATGTTCATTAACCCATTCGTCAATGAGCAGATCTCCCGGAAGTCCCGTTTCGGGATCTTCAGCAAACACCTTGAAGTAAAGCGCATTATTCCCGTTTCTATCGATTCCGAAGTTGTCCTGATCAGCGCGGGTAAGAATATAGATACTAAGTGAGAGTATATCATAAACACCCTCCGGTTCGAATCGCGAGGCGATTATATCATCCCGGTTAATCAGATATGCGCCACCCGCCAGCACACCGTCGTCGTAGTGAAGCTCGTTGATCTCACCGTCGATTCCCGCCGGCAGCCAGAAGACATCGATTTGGTCGTCATAATACCCATCGGTTCTGATGGAACGAACGCCCATCCGGTCATCCATCTCGAAATTGACCTCAATAACCTCGTCATCACCGACTTCGACCCCCTCAGCAGGATCAGCTCGCCAGCCTTCGAATCGCGCCATGATATTAAAAACTCCAACTGGCAACTCCAATGAGTATGCCCCGTTTTCATCGGTCGAATCAGCAACCAGGAGATTAATATCATCCTGGCTGACAGCCACCACCTCGACTCCGACTATCGCCGTATCGATGTAAACTGAAGTAACCGTTCCCTGTATGGTACCGAACATCAGCGGATGCATCTCGAAGTCATGCTCCGTTATGATGTCCGGTTCAATCTCGATATCCGCCTGGTACGCTTGATAACCATCCAGTTCGGCTTCAAGGATATAGTCACCCGGCATGAAACCATCTTCGAAGTTGTAGACTCCGTTTTCGTCAGGATTTACAAACTGGTCATTCAGGGTAAGCCTCACCTGCGTTATGTCACCCTCGCCCTCAAGTGATACTGTACCGCTCAGGAAGCCCGCGCCACCGTTGACCATCAGGTAGCATCTAAGCTGAGCCACAGCATCAGCCCGCAGGTCATGGACTTCAATATCGGCTTCGAGGTCCCTATTGATGTAGCCATGCGAATTAAAGGTCAGCGTTAGCGGTTGTACGTCACCGCCACCTATCTCACCGAAGCTGTGATCAACTGTCAGCCAGGCACCATAAGGCTGCAACTGGTAGATCTTGACGATATCGCGCTGCTGTTCCTGAACGACGACCCCCAGAACGTAACTGTGAGTGCTGTACAGAGGTGAAATGAATGCCCCCCCGGGAAATCCTTCACCTTCCGCGACGGTCTCAAGCTGACGTTCAAGCTCTCCGTTGTCGGGGTTATACCTGTAGATAGCGCCGCCGCCGTTTTCTGTTTCCCGGTTGTGAACATAGAGGCAGGCGCCGTCCAGACGATCGACGGGATTCCAAGCCATGCCGACCACACCCTCAAGACCGTGATCATCCACAATCTGGACAACCTCGCCATCGCGGTTGATCTTATACCATGAGTCGTCCCGGTCGCCGATCCAGAAAACATCCTCATCCGGAACGTACGCTATTGCCCGATTGATCTCAAGCAGGTCAAAATCAAGCTCCCATTCGTCGGTATCGCCTGTTTCAGGATCTATTATCCAAATCTCAGGACCATCGGATCCATATAATGATTCACCATCATACGCCAGATCACGCAGACCCCAGCCTTGCACTTGCCAAGTGGGTAGATCAACCGCCTCTATAAACTCGCCATCCCGATAGTAATGATAGAGATTACACCTACCGGCGGTGAAATCACCGGCGGCGGCTACAAGATGATAACCCGCTGGTGAGTTGCTTCTGTGATAAACGAAATGTGAGGCGAGAAAGAATTCTTCACCAGTTTCTGCTGTAAGGTCATAGGTTTGTATCAAATCCCAGACATCGCCGCGTCCGGGAATGCCGTGCCCTCTGATGGTGATACCCATTCCGGGAGAATAATCTAAAAATATCTGATATTCAGTATCCTCTTCGCGATCGTTGGTTATCGTTATTTCAACTTCAGCCGTTTGGACGAAATCGAGCTCTCGTTCTAGTTCTACACAGATATCGTCGTCCATCCGTAATGACAGTTGTGAGAAGTACCGCTCCATCGTAACCTGAAAGCTGTTATCCTGCATGGCTTCAACATCTATAAACCTATCGACGGTTGCGAATCCGACCTTCTCGATATGAAGGGAGTTCTCACCCGCTGGTACATTCTCAATCCAGTCTGTTCGTCCATTGGCGCCCGTATAGCCCGACCAGACGTTCTCTATCTCGACGAGCGCGCCAGCAATAGGCGCCTCGCCTTCATCTATAACCCTGATTTGAACGCGTCCAACATCCGGTTCGAAAACGGTCATATCATCCACGAACCAACCAGCATAAGGACGGAAATTGCTGACATCAGACCTGAAATTCAACCGGATCCTGACGCACTCACCGATATATTCATTAAGATCGAATGTTACCTGTTCCCAACCGTCGGTTCTGCCCGAAAATCCAGCATGACCGTCAAGGGCGAAAACGGTTTCCTCAGGGTAGCCGCCTAATGGTTCGAGCGCCGTCCATCGTTCACCGTCATCTATTGAAATCTCAACCCTTCCACCGTCCCAGCCGGGTTCCGAGTCCATGTAATGGTTGAAGCTCAACCAGGCGAATCCCATTTGCCTAACATCGATGTTTACCGGCGGCAGGTTCAGATACCAGTCAGCCAAATCAGGGTAGTTTTCGTTCATCAGGGTCCCCCAGGCTCGCTCACCGCTCGCCGCACCGAAATCAGGTTCACCCCACTGCCAGGCATCCATCTGCGGTGATGAACTCAGGTCGCCGCTGTCCTCCTCGAAGTCGAAGGCAAACGGCGCTTCGATGGTTCCCACCGGAGTCGCAGTAATCGGTCCGGCTGATTCTGATTCACCGTCAGGATCGACATAAACAGCGGTAACAGAGAATTCATATTCCTGACCGTTCTCCAATTCAATTACAGTGTAGCTGCGAGCGTTCGTGAAATCGTACTGTTCGCCATCGAGGTATATGTTAAATCCTTCAAGTTCATCACGCTGCGGTTCGTCCTCAAGATGTCGCTCTAAATCATTGATTTCAAGCTTTGCTTCAAGAATTCTATTAAGATCATCACCGTTCGGTTTCCTGCCGCTCCTTGTGTCTGTCAAACGGATGATTTCGTGTTCCAATTCCAGCATCAGTCTCATGTCGCGCTGAACGCGATCGGGACTATTCCATGAAAGTGTAACCTCACCGTCACCGACTTCAGCGTGCAGATCGGCTGGCGGTGGAAATTCCGGAGGTGACGATCTGAAGAAAGAGATGATCCTGCACATCATATCCAGTTTGGAACCGCTGTTTCTATCCACCAGCGCGCCGAACTCGAATGAACAACCGATTGTCCGGTAGTTATCGGTTTCGTATGAAACCATTCCGATAAACTGTTCGTCAAGCTCATGAAACGTAAATACCGCCTGCGCATTCCCGTGCGGATCAAGATGATCGACGCTTTCATTCTCAAGCGCCCGATAGCCGTTATACACCATGTCTTCACCGATGCTGCCTTCAACGCCTTCAATCGGTGTCTCCAGTCTGCCGCCGTCAGCGATACCTGCTATGTTGAAAAGAGGATGTAAATCCGTAACGTCGTCGCGGCTCCAGGTGTCAGAACCCTCCATATAAAGGGCTCCGCCATTCTCGAGATAAGCCGCAAGGATTTCGCCCTCACGGTCGGACAATACGTGATAATTCGCACCATTCTCGCCATAATTGCCCAGGTTCACAAAAACACCGTCGAATCCGTCAAGATCGGCGGGCAGATTTTCGTTTTCATTAAGTCGCAAGTGCGTGACAGAATGTCTCAGCCTGACCAATGCTCTCTCCTGAGCATCACCGGAAGATGTTCGCCCCCCTGCATCCCAGACCAGGTATTCACCGGGACCGAATTGGCTGATAATATATGCTGTACCATCTGCAACATCTTCGCCTTCACCATTATACCTGACCGTAATACCTTCCTCACCATCGTCGTCTTCAACCCCGATTGTTCCCGCATCAAGATTGAAGCTCTCCCCTATCGTCTGATACTGTAAGATAATATCACCGGTCGGTTGGAGGATGACCTGCATGGTAATCGTGTTATCAGGTGCGTGCCCATCCGCGTTATGTTCGGCAACGCCCTCGTACTGAACCACCAACATATTGTCGCGCGTTCCACAGTAGACGGCTCCGCCAGCCCAGAAAGCCTCTGGATCGAGGTCCTTCCAGTAGAGAGCGATTATGTTATTGGGGCTCTGATGATCGG
>CAYYHI010000247.1:0-4218 GCA_964471745.1 uncultured bacterium
TTTGCCAATATTGCGGGAGTTACTGGATTCCATCTTCCGATGGAATGATGACATCCAAGATGTTTTAGTATTATCGGACACACTGGTAGGCGGGAATGACAAGCAATATCAAATACGACCGATTTATACTTGACTCTTTGAAATAGATGTGTTACATTTAGAACTACTGTTCATACGTGCAGTACTTGACCATTATAGCAATTAAATCCCATGAAGAATATTAGAAAGAAACGCCGCCGTCGCAAGACCGGTTTCGACAATCGACAACTTTCACTGCCGCTTTTCAGATCGAGGTTCAGGAACAGACCCGTAACAAGCCTCGACCGCTGCCCCCGGTGCGGCAGTCCCGGTTTTGTTTATGCCTGCCGATCCCGTTGTGATTCCTGCGGCTTCACTCCCTCATGCGATGACTGATGCACAGCCCCATATCTCAAGCGCCAGCGCGGGGAATTCACCCATTGGTATTGAAAAACATATCCGATCGACTTCGACCTTCGCCAGCCGGTACATCCATAAACAGTTAATACAGGCAGCGGTCCCTTCTGACATCTCATCCGGTGGCAGAACTATTTCAGTCTGATCTGCGTTAACACCTGTCAACAGAGTGCAAAGCTGCGGGTCTATTCTTCCGTCGGTTCCAATCCCGGATTCAATTGCCCTTGCCCATACCGACTCCCTCGTAACCTGCAGTCGTCCGCCGTCCGACAGTATAGTTGTGCAGGCATCACCCGACCAGTGCATCCTCTCGATCAGCGGGAGTTCTCTACGATCCAGATTCAACCTGTGCAGCAATTCAACACCGAGTCGATCGAGACTCTTGCCCTTCAGATTCACACCGAGCCCCTGGATCATACGGCTCGCTTTAGGATGAAGTCCCGCTGATGACGGTTGTTCCTGACCATTGTAAAGCGCCGTCAGGAATTGACTGCAGGACTCCCACAGTTCCGCGTTGGTTTCGATCTCCAAAGCGATGAACCTTAGAGGGAAAATCGCAATCGTCGATCCGTACCAGCCATAGAGGGATTTCCCCCGCAGGATTTTATTCCAACCGCCCGACCATCCGGCTTTCGACATCAACGTCTGCAGTCGCTGAAAGGCGGTGATTGCGTGGCCATTATACACAAGTGATCGAAGCTCCGCTGCCTGCGACGTATCTATCAGGTGCGAGGAACACAACCTGTCGATAACGGCAGAAGCTATCGGTTTCCACCTCATAACGTATCCGGTCTGGTTTCAAGAGTTCCCGGTTGATTAGCCGCCAATAACAGGTTACGGTCCATGTACCTTCAAGACCGTTCCGACCAGGACCTTCCCCAGATTGTCCTTCAATGCTTCAGCGGTCAGGATATAGCCGCCCGCGGCATCGGGAAACAATTCGACCCGCCAGCCTCTTGAGATAGCTACGCCTGCGGTGAATCCTTCGTCTACCAACTCGCGGTAATCGCGTGGGAAACGACTGTGGCTATTACTGAACAGTTTGATCCGTACTTTGAGCAGTTCCTGTACCTGGTAAACACTGCGAATCTCGTCATAGCGGCTGTAATATATGCGGTTGCGTGATCGCAGTCGTCTGAGGATTCCTTCATCAGATTTGGCAGCGAAACTTATCAGCCGGAAGCCGCCGTCGCCCGGAACGCTGAAGTATTCGAGAGCACGGCTCCAGACAAGGTTTTGAATCTGCTGTTTATAGTCCGGATTGTAACTGCCGCAGGAATCGAGCAGTATGGTCGCTTCACTGATGCGGTTCTTTTCCCTGATGATAACAAACGCAGCGTCAAAGAGCACACGGGCATACGCTCGTTGGTTTTCCGGATCGTCCGCGCCGACAGCGTTTATTTCAGCGAAACCTTCATCGGTTCTGCCTTCAACGAACAGCGTCAGGGCGTGCAGCCGGTGATACCTGTCGTTCTGACGTTCATCGCCGGTTATCTGATCGAGAACAGCGAGGGCGGATCTGAAATCATAAGCGGCGATCAAATCCTCGGCGCGGTCGAGCGGGTCGTTGATGCAGCCGATGGAAAATATGAGGATAATAACTGCTGTAACGATCCGGTTCGAATGTTCTATCAGAAGTCTCATTATATCACAATATAATTCTACTGATGGTTATATAGTAATTATCTTAACATAAGGGGAGAGCCGACTTCAGTCGGCTTCTTTATAAATTTGAAATTATAACTGGATCCTAAGGAAGCCGACTGAAGTCGGCTCTCCCCAATCACGTTAATTTAATTATTTAACAATCATGAATGAAAATTTAAGCCTGCCCCATACACCACATCATAAGCGCTTTCTGACCGTGCAGCCTGTTTTCGGCTTGGTCGAACACCACCGAATGCGGTCCGTCCATGACTTCGTCGGTTATCTCCCTGCCTCTTTCAGCAGGCAGGCAGTGCATGACGATGCAATCCGTTCCGGCTTCGTTGACGCGTGCCTGGTTAAGCTGCATCTTTTCAAGCATTGCCGCTCGTTCGACAGCCTTATCCTTTTCGCCCATCGAAGCCCAGACATCGGTGTAGAGCACGTCCGCGTCCCTTGCCGCGGCTGACGGCTCGTCGGTGACGGTAACCTTACCGACCGCGTCGCTCATGGCTTCCAGGATGAAATCCTCGCCCGGATGAGTTTCGGGAGTTGTAGCGATCCAGAGGTCGATGTTCAACAGCTCTGCCGCATTGATCCAGGATCTTGCCATGTTGTTGCCGTCGCCGAAATACGCCACCTTGATCTCCTCAATCCTGCCCAACTTCTCCTTGATAGTCAGAATATCGCAGAAAACCTGGCAGGGATGGAGCAGGTCGGTTAGCGCGTTGATTACCGGTACATCCGCATAATGCGCAAATTCCACGAGATCCTTCTGATGAAACGTACGGATCACGATCATTCCGAAGTAGCGCGACAACACCCTGGCAGCGTCGGCGAATGATTCACGCTCGCCGAGGCTTATCTCTTTGTCGGTGATGAACATCGGTTGTCCGCCCAACTGACCGACGCCGACCTCGAATGATGCGCGCGTCCTGAGCGAGGGCTTATTAAAGACAAGTCCGACAGCTTTATTGACAAGCGGCTGTGGGCAAACGCCGGCACGAGTCTGATCTTTAAAGCGGACGGATAAGTCGATGATATAGAGAAAGTCCTCGCGTGTAAGGTCGGTCAGCGCGAGGAGGTTTCGGGTAGTGTTGGACATTTAATCACCTGCTGATTTGCTTGGAATTGAGAAGTTCTACACACTAATCCTAAAAATATAAGCAAAAATCGGCGGTTGTTATTGATCCCCGCGCGTGTTTTTCTCAATCTTTTCCAATAAATCTATCATCTTAGCCCACGGAGCTTCCTCACCGGTTTTTAATACCACCTGTGCCGGTTCGGCTGAAGTTCCATCGCCGATGCCTCTGCCGCGTGCGCTGACAACCATTTTGAGGATCTCATCGCGCAGGGCTTCGTAATCGGTCTGGCTCCAGAGTTGCGTCTCAGGCGACGGGGTTCCCGACTGACCGGCGGTCTCGATCTTCAGCGTGGCGAGTTTGCGCGACCGCTGCCACGGACCCTGCATGATGTTAACGTTGGTGATGCGTCCTAAGGGGATGAGTATCTGCTTTTGCCACCAGATTCCGCTGTAGACGCGCAGATCGTTGTTGTCGTAAGTAAACCGGAAGCGCTTCCAGTAGGCACGCAGGTAGAGCAGAATAAACAGCAGTGTGACCAGCAGCGCGGCAATGATAATGGCAATAACCTGCCAAACGCCGAGGACTATACCAAAGATAATCAATAATATAGCAGTGATGAGGAAAGTAAACCAGCTCACGGCTACCCAGAGTTTCCAGCAGGATTGGGACAGATGTATCTCTTTCATGTTAATCCTCTTGTAAAACAGAATGTTATGAATGCTTACGTTTGATTAGTCGGATCGTTACAGCAGCTCACGTATTCCTGTCTGACTCCTTTATTTAACTATTATGATCTTCCTGGATGAAGCATTCCTCGAATCCTCCAGCCTCACGAAATATAATCCCGATGGCAGGTTGTCGGCAGTTAGAGTGGTTGTGTGGATGCCTGACTTCTTGTGACCATCGAACAATGTTGCGATTCTACTCCCAGACAAGTCAAATAGCTGGAGAGACACTCGCGCTGCAAAGGGTAGGCTGTAAGTTATTATTGTCGCCGAATTGAACGGATTCGGATACGTCCGTTGAATCCCGAACTCTAATGGAACAGCATCGT
>CAYYHI010000248.1:0-4145 GCA_964471745.1 uncultured bacterium
CAGATCCCCCTGGATCCGAGGCAGTTATACTTCGAGTCAGACCTGAATGAAATAGAAATTACACTTGATAACAGACTTCCCCGAAGCGGTGGGATTCCGCTTACCGGTTCTGTTTATGCCCGTCGACGTTATGGGGGAGTTCATCGTGATATTTACCTGATTAGTTCTCCGTTAACCGCTTTTACTGATCTCGTTACCCGATGGATTGAAGACAGTCCCAACAACGGAGGTCATGTCGAAGTAGATGCTGAGTTGCGACGGATGTTCCATCTCCATACCGATTCTGCCGACGTAGTTAACCAGATTGAATTCACATTACTCGATCCATCCGGAAACCGGATTGCTTCAAACAGGTTAGGTAATATCGATTTTCCCCCTGGGGGAGTGCTTCGATTATCCTCCTCAATAAAATCGGATCACCTCGAACGTTGGGGACTGACATTATCCCCGGTCCTTTATAAGGTGTATGGGTTAATAACTACGCCTAATACTAGCCATAGTATCGAAAGTAGATTCGGTGTTAGAACTTTTAGTATTAATACGAACGGTTTTTTGCTGAATGGCGAGAAGATCTGGCTTAGGTGTATAAGTTACCCGGAGATCCGTCCGGGGTATGGTGCCATAGTCGATGAACGGCGACTTGAAGCGGATGTTGCAAAGATGAAGGATTTGGGTGTGCATGCAGTGCGAATTTTACATGGTTCGGCGTCGCTGCCTTTTCTCGATATTTGTGATCGGTATGGTCTTTTAGTATTCGAGGAGCTGCCGGTGTTCCAGGCGCCGGATCCAATCCTGTCCGAACCTGAATTGATACGTTCAGCGCTGGAGCAACTGGAAGCCATGATCCGCAGAGACGGTAGGTTTACATGCATAGCAGGCTGGGGAATCGGCGCTCAGATCAATCCACCCAACAGATCCAACCGAACTTATTACGAACAATTAACAGAAAAGGCTCACGGCATAGATAAGCGTCCTGTGTATGCATCTTTTCCCTTCAGGAGAGAATTTACAGCCGAGCCGCTGGATTTTGCCATACTTGAGATTACGCCATACAGCGATGTAGATGAGCCGGCTCTAATTGACAGAATCAATGGGGATCGACCATTCTTGATCGGTGGTATTCGTCGAGCGGTTCAGCCCGGGAACCTGGGAGGTTATGCGGATCCCGCTTCCGAAGCAGGTCAGGCGGATTATATTTTGAGGTCTATCCAGCAGGCAGAGAAGATCTCGGGATGCGCGGGAATTGTGTTCGGCGATTTCACTGACTGGGAGGGCGCTGTACCATCCGTTTCAGGTCCCTTAAAGGGTCAGAGCAATGTTTACACAACCGGGATCTGTGGTTCAACGGGGAATCCACGGTTGGCGTATCATCGAATTAAAGAATACTGGGCGTCGGGGCGTGCGCAGCCGTTGTCGAGGGGCGAATCCCCCGGTCAGAAGAATGGATTAATCATTGTAGTCGGTTTAGGTCTGATTATAATATTTTTTATTGCAATCAGAAGAAACAACCTTCTTAAGTTTAATCTCGGTCGCACGTTTACTTCTCCCAAGGGCTTCTTCCACGATATCGGGGATCGGAGATATTCTCAAACCGGGCAGACTGTCCTTATCGCCATGCTGATTTCCTGTGGATTTGGCTTGTTGTGTGCAGGATGGTTATTTGCCAATCGTCAATCCTATTCTCTGGATTGGGTACTCGGTTACCTGTTGGGTGACAGCGAACTGCTCCGCTGGACAGCGAACTTGGTCTGGCAGCCTGCACGAGCGGCGGCATTCTTCTCGGTTGTCGTTTTTATCATTTTCTGGTTTGCTTCAATCAGGGTGGTACTACTCTGCAAGATTCTCGGACGTCGCCGTTCGCTGGCACAGGGAATTGCCTTTGTTACCTGGTCTTCGGCGGCTTATCTCAGTCTCCTGCCAGTGGGGATGCTGTCCAAGAGCCTGTTTGATGTTTCACTGGGCTGGTTTGTGCTGCTGTTTCTCATACTGGTAAGCATCTGGTCGCACCAGCGGTTGATGTCGGTTATCATACAGCAGGTTAATCGTTCGGCTGCGGTTGTAAACGCACTCTGGTTTATAGGTCCGATTATACTTATGTTAATTATTTTCGCCGGATTGGAATATACACGCGATATTTCAGAATATTGGGGATTTTTCTGGGGGACAATAGTACAATGACAGAGAAAATCAAGAACATGGAAGATGAAGAGTTGAGAGGTTCAGAGTCGAAGAAACTGTCCGGTCTGGGATTGACCTTTGATGATGTTCTGCTCGAACCGCGGCGCTCGACGGTTCTGCCGCGGGATGTTGACATTACGACGCATATCACGCGTAATATCGACCTGAACATCCCGCTGGTCAGCGCAGCGATGGATACAGTAACCGAATGGGAACTCGCCATTGCGATTGCCCGGGAAGGGGGCATCGGCGTCATCCACAAGAACATGACCATCGAGGAACAGGCGTCGCAGGTAAGTAAGGTCAAGAGGTCTGAAAGCCATTACATACCGAACCCGATTACGCTTACCCCTGACGTTCCGTTGTCGCATGCCCTGGATGTAATGCATAAGACCAAGATAACCGGAATACCGATTGTCAATGCTGGCAGGCTGGTCGGGATGTTGACGCACCGTGACATCCGGTTTGTCGAGGATACGAGCCTTCCGATTTCCGAGTACATGACCGGTGAACCGCTGGTAATGGCGCCTGAAGGAACAAGCCTCGAAAAAGCCAAGGAAATACTGCACAAGGAGCGCATCGAGAAACTGCCGATAGTTGATCGTTCAGGAAACTTGGTAGGATTGATAACCGCCAAGGATATTCAGAAAAGGCAGATGTTTCCCAACGCTTGTATGGATGAAGATGGCAGGCTGCGCGTTGCGGCAGCAGTCGGTGTGGCGCCCGGGACAATGGACAGGGTTGCCGGATTGGTGGAAGCAGGTGTGGACCTTATCACAGTTGATACCGCACATGGTCACTCCGAAGGTGTATTGCGAACTGTAAAGGAGATAAAGGCAAGTTTCTCCGGCATCGATGTTCTGGCGGGGAATGTGGCAACTGCGTCCGGTGCCAAGGATCTGGCGGAAGTCGGAGTGGACGGTGTCAAAGTCGGCATCGGCGCCGGTGCTATCTGTACAACACGAGTGATCGCCGGTATCGGTGTACCGCAGATATCGGCGATTATGGCTTGTACGGAAGCCCTTGAAGGTTCAGGTGTGCCGGTGGTTGCAGACGGCGGCATAAGGTATTCCGGTGACGTAGCCAAATCCATCGCGGCGGGCGCCGATGCGGTAATGCTGGGCAGCTTATTTGCCGGTATGGAGGAAGCTCCCGGTGAAACTGTGCTCTGGGAAGGACGCACCTACAAGGTTTATTACGGTATGGGCTCGCTGGCGGCGATGAAGAAAGGCTCCGCTGATCGTTACTTCCAAGAGGACGCTGAACCGGATAAGTTAGTCCCGGAAGGGATAGAAGGCAGGGTACCCTATAAAGGCAAGTTGTCCCATACGATCTTCCAGTTGACAGGCGGGCTCAGGGCGTCAATGGGATACTGCGGCTGCCCGGATATTGAATCATTCAAGAAGCAGACACGATTCATAAGGATAACTGCAGCGGGAGTTAGGGAAAGCCATCCGCACGACGTTGTGATTACGCATGAGGCGCCGAATTATAACATCTCGCTGTAGTTGATACCGGCGTTATCAGGTTTGAGATCGGTTATTCTACTGGCAATAACGCGATGCAGCCTGGACTTGCGGCGAGCGGCGGTGTTGCGGTGAATGATGCCTTTAACTGCAAGCCGGTCGAGAACAGCGCAAGCGGAACGCAGATCCTTCTGGATCGTTTCAGGAGATGAACCCTCGCGCACACGACGCATCGATAAGCGCATTAGTGAACGGTATTGCCGATTGCGCAGGTTTGCTTTACTGTTTGTTTTTATTCGTTTAATCGTTGATTTGTGATGAGCCATTGTATTTGCCTTGTTTTCCTTATACTCCGATTTCAATAGAAGCGATAATCAAATTATTGCTTGATTAATTTTGTGTTTGTGTCTCTTGATGGTTATCATTCCCGCTTTCCAGTTTGTCCGAAAATGATTCAAAGCCGCTGTCACCTCTCCGCAGGTGACAGCCTAATTATAACCC
>CAYYHI010000249.1:0-4132 GCA_964471745.1 uncultured bacterium
ACCATAATCTTACCAATCCCGGGCTTGATCCAGACTGAAGCCTCAGAGTTTCCTGCTTCGTCATTATAAAAGACATTATAGCAACCGGTAAATTCACCCGCGGGCACGGTTACGGTATCTGAAACACTGATCAGCTTACTGGACATGGTTTCCACTTCCCATTCCTTTCCAGCCTCAGCCGGATAAGGATAGAGCAGGAACTCCGCACCCTTGGGATATTTTGTACTTACTCTCATGTTCCAGACACCCTCATCCGAGCTTCGCATAAGCTGACCACGCTTCCCTTGCGGTCCAAACCATGTATGTCCACCCCAATGCTTGGTTTCAGTAAGTATTGTCGTATCAACAACACTCTGTACTAAGCTGTCATTGGCGTAAGCCTCGATTTCATATACCCAGAAATTTCCCAATGTTAAAGGAATTAAAGGCACAGGGTCGTCCGGTTGGGCGTTAATGCAGTTTAAGAACCCGCTGCCAATGAAGACAACCAATACTGCTAATAGAATCTGTAAGTTTCTCTGTTTCATGATATACACCTTATTAAATTGTACAAAATGTTTAAAAATCACATCCTAAAGACACCCACTTTGTAATCTGGAATTGGGCTGTTAAGCGACATGGAGATCGCTAAAGCCAGGGCATTTCTGGTGTCAAGCGGATCGATGATGCCATCGTCCCACAATCGAGCGGTAGCGTAATACGGGCTGCCCTCGCGTTCGTACTTTTCCAGGATAGGTCGCTTGAATTCCACCTGCTCTTCTTCTGACATCGGAGGCAGTCCGCGCTTTGACATCTGCTCCATCTTCACCTGCAACAGTACATTGGATGCCTCCTCACCACCCATAACTGAGATACGGGAGTTGGGCCACATCCACATCAACCGCGGTAAATACCCCCTGCCACACATTGCATAGTTACCGGCGCCGTGAGATCTGTTGATTATTACTGTGAATCTCGGTACCTGGGCGTTGGCGGTGGCGTGAATCATCTTGGCTCCGTCGTTGGCAATAGCGCCGTGTTCATACTCCTTGCCAACGATAAAGCCGGTTATATTCTGGAGATAAATAATCGGTATCTTTCGCATTGAACATAACTCGATAAAATGCGCGCCTTTTCTTCCCGACTCACCAAACAGGACACCATTGTTGGCAACGATACCGACAGGATAACCCATGATCCTGGCAAAGCCGGTTACCAGGGTCTGAGCGTGCAGCTCCTTGAATTCGTTAAAACGGCTGCCATCGACCATTCGTGCAATAACTTCCTTCACATCAAAAGCTTTCCTGTAATCTGAAGGTAGAATGCCGTAAAGCTCTTCCGGATCGTAGTATGGATCCTCAGGCGTTTCGCGAGCCAGCTCGAACTTAGGTGAACGGTTCAAGCTTTCGATGATGTTACGTAAAATTTTAAGCGCGTGGTCATCGTTGAGTGCATAGTAGTCGCTGACACCGGATATCCGGCAGTGAACGTCTGCACCGCCCAACTCCTCGGGTGTTACTGTAATTCCGGTGGCAGCTTTGACCAGCGGTGGTCCACCGATGAAGATCGTTCCCTGCTTACGGACAATGACTGTTTCGTCTGACAGCGCCGGAACGTAAGCTCCTCCCGCTGTACACGAACCCATCACCGCTGAAAGCTGAGGTATGCCCTTTGCAGACAGGATCGACTGGTTGTAGAATATACGTCCGAAGTGTTCTTTATCGGGGAAAACACCGTCCTGCAGCGGCAGAAAAACCCCGCCGGAGTCAACAAGATAGACGCACGGCAGGTTGTTTTCAAGCGCGACCTCCTGGGCGCGGCAATGCTTAAGAACGGTTATCGGATAGTATGTACCGCCCTTGACGGTCGCGTCGTTGGCGATGACCAGCACCTCGCGACCATGAACGACACCGACGCCGGTAACAATCCCCGCACACGGCGCATCGTTGTTGTATAAATCATACGCAGCCAGGGGATTCAGTTCGAGGAAGGGTGTTCCGGGGTCGAGCAGACCTTCGATGCGTTCGCGCGCCGTCAGCTTACCACGTTTCTTATGGCGTTCGACGTGCTCAGGCGGTCCACCCTGCTTGACCTTGTCGAGCCGTTCTCCTAGCTGAGCGACCAGCTTCATTATTGCTTCCCGGTTGGTCTTAAACTCGTCCGACCGGGTGTTGATTTTGGTTTCTATGCGGTTCAAAGCTTATACCTTCTATCCCAAGAATTAAGAAAGTCACCCTTAACGAAGTAAAGGGCTTCCTTATTTAATAGGTTTTTGAGTTTTCGTCTTTTCAGAGCTGCGGAACATACGTAAATTCATACCCGCTGAATTGACCTGACTCAACATCGAACAGAACAACATGCCCGGCGCCGATACTCCAATGGTCTCTTGTAGAAACGGCTTCCAACTGGGTAATTGGGTTACTTCCGATAAGTGTGAAAGACCACCTTCGTTCAATCCCTTCATCGATGATGAGATAACCTTCCTCTATTAGTTCCTCGACTGACGAAGGATCATCACCTTCGTCAATGTGGTATCTTCCAGCAGCACTGATAATCTCACCAATGAAGTGAGCCGGTTCCCAGGCAAAATCATCGATCAGGTAATCGCAAATCACACCTGTCTGCGGGAAATAAACCAGATGCCAATACTCATCTTCAGACTGATTACTGGCAATTGCAGTTATGAAACCCGCCGGATTATTCCCCACAAATGAGAAAGTCCATGCCCGTTCGACAGCTTCATCGATGCTCACGTAACCAGACTCAACCAACTCATTCACCGATGCCGGTTCACAATTATGATCGACAGTGAATCGATTGAAAGCATCGACGACAGCCAACAGGTTCGACTTTACATCACCGAGCGATACTTCGTGGATGCCGTAGCCGTAAAAACTCCAGTTCGCGACATCGAACAGAACCTTATGCCCGGAGCCGCCCCTCATCTCACTGGTTGAAACGGCTTCGATGTAAATTATTTCAATCTCGCGATGCCGATTTCCCTCGCCGGTCAGGATAATGAAGAAGCGCCATTCTCTCGCGATCGATTCGTCGATCACGATGTAGCCTTTATCGATCAGCATCTCCAGTGATAGAGGGAACTCCCCTGTATCGTTGCGGTATTCCCTGGCTGCATCGTAGATAGCGAGGATGGTTAACCGCGCGTCTTCGGATGGATTCTCACGCGGACCGACTATCGTCAGGTCGCCATCCTCCGTGCAACCGGTAAAGATCAACCCCAGGGAGAATGCTAAAACAATAAGAATACTGATACTGCACCTGTACATGATAATTCCTCCTTTTGAATGTTATCGGGATCTGGATTTGAAAGAACAGGGTTGAGTATGATAATCTTGGTGATGATTTGTTTAAGTTGAGGATTCATTAAACGATTTTATTATTTAGAATTACACTGTAACGAACGTATAAGTTCTTGCTCCCGGTCTTATCGATATAGCTTCTCATATTCGCGCTTCATGTCAGACTCCCATACATACTTGCCTGTCTTATCGATATAGCCAAAGATAAAGCTGGATGACCATACTTTCGCCAGTCCTCCAGAAAAAGGATAAGCCATACTGAATTGCGGGGCGATGACCATCTTTCCGGTCTTATCGATATAACCAAACTTGTCGCCAGTTTTCACGACTGCCAACCCTTCTGAAAAAGGATAGGAGTAACCTTGAAGCTTCTCACCAATGAACCGGGGTTCAATAACCACCTTTCCACTCTTATCGATATATCCCCACTTTCCATCAATCTTCACAGCAGCCAGACCTTCAGAAAACTTCCAGGTGTCATTGAACTTAAGTTCTATGACTACATTTCCGGTTGTATCTATATAACCGCATTTGTCTCCGACCAATATAGCTGCCAGACCTTCAGAAAACTCCCCAATATCATCGGCTTTCGGTTCTAATGCCACATTCCCCGTTTTATCGATATAGTTCGCCTTCCCTTTTATCTTTACACGTGCCAGCCCATTGTGAAAAGCGCCAGCTTCATCGAATCTCTGCTCGATGACTACCTCTCCACTCTTATCGATATATCCCCACTTGCTGATCCGCACAGCCGCCAGCCCTTCGGAAAAGGGCATTGCTTCAGCGAACTTCAGCTTGGTTATCAGTTTCCCGCTCTTATCGATATAGCCATA
>CAYYHI010000250.1:0-4108 GCA_964471745.1 uncultured bacterium
CGCGGCAATACTCGACAACCCGGATGGGGATATTGCGGTTGCCTATGAACTCGACCTCAACACAACCTGGATCAACTACAGTCCCCGTGTTGACACACTTGTGGGTGGTTCATCGGTCGATCTGGAATTTAGCTTTGACGCATCCGGTTTCGACGTCGGACTGTACCAGATCGGGTTGGATTTTACGCATAATGCCTCCCCCGGGCGGACTATGCTCCCGATAGTATTTGATGTCGATTACCATTCGGTTGAGGATGAAGTTAGTGTACCGCTGGATTATTCCTTGAGCCAGAACCATCCCAATCCTTTTAATCCTGTCACGGATATCGCATACAGCTTGCGTGAAGCCGGTTCGGTGAAGCTTGTGGTGTATGACATGCTCGGACGCGATGTCGATGTGCTGATTGACGGATATCGTGCTGCCGGGAGATACAATATCAGCTTCGACGCTCGAAACCTTGCGGCGGGATTATATTTCTATCGTCTTGAAACAGGTGAGTTTAGGTCGGTGAAAAAGATGGTGTTAGTGAAGTAGATGGGGAGGGTGGACATTCTTGTCCGCCGATCCGCCACGGGCGGATAACCGTTTAATCCACCTGAGTTATACAGAGCGTCATAAATAATTGCGCATAATCTTGGGTGTCATTCCACCGCAAGCTGGAATCCAGAAAAGCTTAACTTATTGTATACATAGAACCTGGATTCCGGCTTTCGCCGGAATGACAAGTCACTGAATGCGCATAAACATACAACGCTCTGTATAAATACTTGCCATACCGTTATTTCTTGGTTATATTGATTAACAGGATATTATTAATACCAACTCCGGCTAATCAGAACAGTTTTCAGTCATAAGATTACAGGTCTAACCTGAAAGGAGAACTGTCATGTCAAGGCTTCATTTCAACCTGATCATTTTGCTTTCAGCGATCCTGATTATCGCAACCTTCCAGATAACAGGGATTGCGTCGCCGCCCGATAACGACGTCTTTAACGATCACCTTCAACCTCTTCAGCCTGAAATCGACATCGATCCATTTGAACCTCTCTTCCGATTGCCTGCAGGAACTGTGGATTCCTTTACGATTACAATAACCAACACCGGTGACGAAGACCTCTGGTTCAACATCGGATCAACAACGTTGCAAGACCAGGATTATCAGCCCTGGGATATACTGTTAAGCTGGAATGTTTTAGACAGTGTGCAAGATTACAAGATAGAAGGTATAGCACTGGTTAATGACAATTGGTGGATTTCCGGCAGCTCAAATGGGGAGGAGGAAAATTATTTCTACATCTTTGAGAAGTGGGGCAACCTCATTAATACTCTGGATCAGCCGGTGGTCGGGCGCTATGGCATTCGAGATATGGTATTGAGCAACGATACTTTATACTGTGCATGCGGTGAGAACTACCTGATTGCCGTCGATCCCGAAACAGGTGAGGAATTCCGAAGGATAAACCTGCCAAATCGGTTAATATCCATACGCAACATCACAATAGATCCAATATCCGGACATTTCTTTGTATCAGCAATAACGAACGATATTTTCGAGATTGAATCAACAGAGGATTCTCTGCAGATTATATCCCGTTTTGTCCCTATCGATCCTCGCGACAGCACGAGTATCCGCAGGTATGGTCTCACCTGGTATCCGAACGATCCTGATGGATTTCCGCTTTATGTTATGAGCAACAAGGACATTGATGACGATGAAGACTTTCCTGATATTTCGATTTTTAAGATTAATCCGGAAACGCATGAGACACACTTTGTAATAGACTTCCCCGATCTGCATCCAGGGCGAGGCGGCATCTGTGCGACACCACGCTGGAACGGATTTGTATGGGTCATGGCGGCGATTCTGGATTCTCCGGAAGGTGGTGAAGCTGTTATTTTTCAACTGGGACCGAATATGTCATGGTTTGATTGTTATCCGGCGGCGGATACTCTGGAACCGGATTCGTCCGTGGATATTACCTTTGTCGTCGATGCAACTGATCTGGAACCCGGTTTAAATGGATTAATACTGGAATTAATCACCAATACTGAACCCGACACAGTTGAAATACCGATCACCCTTGAAATTCTCCCTCCTGAAAATGTGGCAGAACCCGGCAGCGATTTTGTTCTTCGTTGCTTTTCGCTCGAGCAGAACTTCCCCAATCCATTCAACTCAATGACCGAAATATCATTCACGCTTGGAAACACCGGTAACATCAGCCTGATTATGTATGACATTATTGGTCGAAAGATCGAGACACTGGTTGAAGGAAATCTCACAGTAGGACGCCACACTGTTGTATTTCAGGCAGATAATCTTCCGACGGGGATATATCTCTGTCAACTGGAAGCAGGTGAGTTCAGGTCAGTACGTAAGATGGTGCTGGTGAAATAAAGGGGGGATTTCTTAAACGGGAGCGCTGACACTTCTGAGTTCTTTGAATTATTCAATTATTAGTTAGTTTTGTCATTCCCACGCAGGTGGGAATCCAGACTCCTATATAACCTTAGATACATAAGCTATTATTTTGAAAGTTATTATAAGTAAGACGCCTCTGGATTCCAAATCAAGTTTGGAATGACAAACTTGGAATTTCCGAATAGATCAAAAAACTCACTCCTGTCTGCGCAGCTAAGAAACATTAAAATCCTAGTAGACTGTCACGCTAATTGTCTTACATTCAGAGATTGCTTCACCGACCGCCAGCGTCATTGCGAACGAACAGCGTCATTGTGAACGAAGTGAAGCAATCTAATCAGCAGTCGGTTCGCAATGACAATTAATTAAGTTAATAATCCACTGGACATGCTACCCTGCCACATTCATACCATCTCCATAAAGAAACCGTTTTCAGTTACCCTTTCTCATTCTCTTTGGAAATAAACTCATTCAATCGTATATTATAAGATTAAAGATTCAAGCATTAACTAACCGGAAACAGAAATGAAACTGGGTTCATATTTGACTGTTGTTCTGATTTCATTTTTCATGGCAACTGCATACGCTGCGCTGCCGAAACCTGACTACTCAGAACCGGCATACCCCAAGCTGGAAACAGCGCTGTCCAACTTCCTCGATATTTATAACTCGCAGGGCAGATCAGCAGCTCAGAAATATGCAGGCATCCACAACATCAGCCTGTCCGACAACCGTGTTCTAATCGAACTTACACTCCGGCACGGTCATCTTCCTGATGAGATAAGCGACGCTGAATTGAAGCAATTAAACATTGAAGTCGAATGCAGATCCAGACATTTCCTGACCTTGTGGATACCGGTTGACCGACTGGCAGGTTTCTCGGAACAATTTGACATTGTGTCGCGTGTTCATCGACCTCATAAACCTGTCGCAGATGTTACAACCGAGGGTTTCGCGCTGGTCGGAGGCGATGAATTCCACGACGAGGATATTACAGGTGAAGGCGTCAGTATTGCCATCCTTGATATGGGATTTGGCGATTACGAAGATGCGCAGGACGCAGGTGAACTACCGGATGAACTTACAATAAGAAACTATACGGACGAGGATATCGGCGAAGGCAACATACATGGTTCGGCTTGTGCTGAGGTAATCGCCGATTTTGTGCCTGATGCTGAATTCTACCTGGTCAAGATCTTCCACAGCGGACACTACGAGAATGCCATCGATTACTTAATTGACGAGGAAGTCGATGTTATCAGCATGTCTCTGGGATGGTTAGCTGCTCGAGGTGATTATTTTGAGGGTGGCGATCCGATGTCTGAACTGGCAAACGATGCTCATCAAGCTGGAATTCTATTTGTAAGCTCGGCAGGAAACGCTGCCAAAGCTCACTACCGGGCGGAGTTTGATGATAACGATGAGGATGACAACTATCACCGTTTCGCCAACGGAGTTATAATCAATCATTTCGGAAACAGTGCGGATCATTTCACAAATATAAGGCGGGGAGAGTTAATATCGGTTTCGCTGCAGTGGGACGACTTTCCCGAGAGCGACGAGGATTATAACCTGTATCTGCTGTTCCGGAATGAAGACGAGGATGAATGGGAAGTGGTTGATGCATCGGAAGACGGGCAGAATGGGAACGATCCTCCGTATGAAAGTATTGATTACCAGGCAGA
>CAYYHI010000251.1:0-4107 GCA_964471745.1 uncultured bacterium
CCGCCTTTGATGACAGACTTTCTACAGCGGGACGAGGGCGTCCCGCTGCCACGAAAAAAAACAGACATAAACCATACCTCTTGCGGTAGTATCTTACCACTTAGAAGCCTCTTGAGATTAAGAGTAAGCAACCTGACCGCAAACACAAGACTTAACTGGAGGAGAAATGAACGCACAATCAATGCACAGGATTTCAGCATTTCTGCTGATTATCGTGCTTGCAGTACCGGTTTTTGCGCAGTTTGAATTAATGTGGAGTGAAAATAATCCCGCTGGCATGGATAACATCCATGGTGTAACCGTTAATCCGGATAATGGAGACATCTTTATTGTTCACTTCGGGGATAGGAATATCCGACATTTCGACAGTGAGTTGGAGCATATCGAGACCTTCGACTTAGAAATCGGTGAAGTAAGGGGACTTGGATTTGACACTCGTGAAAACCAGTTAATCGTGGCAAACGGTGGTAACTTCGCGATTATTAGCCTTGAAGGAGAGGTGTTAAGGACTATCCAAGGCGGTGGGGGAGGTATCAACACCATGAGCTATGATCCCGAAGAAGATCAGTACATTGTCGGGTACTGGGACCGGCAGGTTGCTTTCTACAATAGACAGGGCGAGCGTGTCGATGGCTTTAATGTAAATATAAATATCACCGGTATCTGTTATTATCCGATCAATCGCTCGATATTTGTTTTGGATACCAACGATCCTGTACTGGAATTCAGCATGGATGGGGAACAGATCGGAACACCACTCGAAGGTGATCAGATAGGTGACAATGGTCAGGACTTAGGATACGATCCTATGCAGCGAATTCTTTATGCGACGGGACAAATGGCTTGGTTGGGCGCCTTCGAAGATAATTATGGACCTCTCCCTGAGCCGGAGTTGGATCCGGAAGGCTTCGAGGTTGCCATCAGCCTGGGGCTCGACGGTGAAGAGACCCTGAACATAGCCAATGTCGGTGAGGAAGAGAGCATCCTGCGTTTCAGCCTCGAAGACGTGGGCGACGATCCCGACTGGCTCGAGATCGACCCAACATCAGGCACGGTCGAACAGGGCGGCGACCCCGTTGAAATCACCCTAATGTTCACTACCGAAGAGCTCGAACCGGACATTTACAACCGCACCATACTTGTCCATACCAACAATCCCGAATTCAACGAGGTTGAGATACCGTTTGAACTGACCGTCATCTCCGGTTTCGGTGAACTGCTCGGCACGGTCATAGATGCGGCTACCGAAGATCACGTCGAAGGCGCAGTTATTTCCATTCCCCGCTTTGACTTTGAGCGGGTAACCGACGAAGAAGGTAATTACCATTTCGAGGAGATTCCCGAATGGGTCTATACCATCATACTGACTGCAGAGGATTATCACTCGCAGGTGGCAGAGGACGTGGAAGTTGTTGAGGACGAGGTCACCCGGCTGGACTTTGAACTGTTGCATTCCGTGTGTGGTTTATCGGTTGATTCGGTCGATGTTGCCGTGGGACCTGATGAGGATGCGACGAGCGAATTCCGCATGACCAACCCTGGCAACGGACCTTTGGTCTGGTCGGTGGAGAAGACGTTTCCTGATGCACCGGATGTCGATCCGTGGGGGCTGATCGGTGAACATGATGTCGAGGAGGTCGTCAACGACAACAGCATAAACGGCATTACCTTCGCCGACGGTCATTTCTATGTTTCCGGCGGCAACAACGGCGAGGATGTGAACAAGATCTACATATTCGACATCGAAGGCAACAACATCGGTGAATTCGACCAGTTTCACGAATCCTATTACGGAATGCGCGATCTGACATACGACGGAACGCTTATGTGGGGCGCCGACGAGACCACGCTTTACGGTTTCAACACTGACGGTGAACTTGTTGAAAGCATTGAAGGCGGTGCCCGTTCCTACCGGGCGTTGACCTGGGATGCGGATCACAACCTCTTCTGGTCAGCGAATATCACGTCCAGTATTTACGCCACTGACCTGAACGGCGAGCTCGTCGATGAGATTGAAGTCCCCGAAGGCTTCCGCAACTATGGTCTTGGCTACTGGCCCGGCGATCCGGACGGATGCAACCTTTACGTATTTTCCCGCGGCGCGGAGACCGACATCCAGGTCAACAAGGTCAACCTGGACAACGGCGAGTGGGCTGCGGCGGCGGCGTTCGACATGGATGGGAGCGGACCGGGCGGCGTTCACATAACGAATTCGCTCAATCCCTATGCCTGGATTATAATTGCGATAGTGCAGGGGCCCGATCGTATGGCGGGCTGGGTACTCGACATCAACCGTGAGTGGGTCGAGGTCGATCCTGAAGCCGACGAGCTTGAAGCTCAGGGCAGTGAGGATGTAATTCTGACGTTCGATGCGACTGGCATACCTGCGGAGGTGACATTGGGGTCTGATTTGGTGTTTCATCACAACGGTGTTGGGGGTGAGACAGTTCTGCAGGTATCGATGGATGTTTCAGAGGGGCAGATTCACACGACACGTCAGGTTCACTTTGAGATCGGCTGGAACCTTGTTTCGATAAACCTTCAACCGGATGACGAGGACGTTGAGGTTGTGATGGCAGAGCTTGTTGAAGCTGATCTGCTGGTGATGATGAAGGACGATGCCGGTCATTTTTACCGTCCCGACGCCGGCTTCAACAACATACCGGGCTGGTTTGTAGATCAGGGTTACCAGGTTCTGATGGCGAATGATGCGCTGTTGAACCTGACGGGGGTGACGGTATCTGCGGATTCAGCGATCGCGCTTGAGGATGGCTGGCAGATTGTGTCCTACTATCCACGCGATCCGATAGAAGCGACGGTTGCGTTATCGGGGATAGTCGATCACCTTGTGATTGCCAAGGACGGTCTTGGCAATTTCTACGTACCGGAGTGGGGTTTCAGCAACATGGGGGATATGTGTGAGGGTCAGGGTTATTACTTGAAGATCGACTGTGAGGATCCTATTGATTTGGTTTACCGCACGGAGATGGAGGATGACCGTGCTTCAATGGCATATCGTTCGACATCAGTTTACGACCAATCCGGACTTCTTCCTTTACATTCGGTTACGGGTGTGAACATGAGTTTGCTGGTGGTTGCTGATCCATCTCTTACCGGTGAAGTCGGCGTATACGTAGGCGGTGATCTGGTCGGTAGTGGTGTGCTTCAGAACGGTGTGTGCGGGATTGCTGTCTGGGGAAACGATCCTTCGACTGAAGCTATCGACGGCGCGCTTGAAGGTCAGCCGCTTGAGATAAAACTATTTGACGACGATGGATTATATGATGTGGAGTTTGACGTGCTTTCCGGTGATGCTGTTTACGAGACGGATGCCTTGGCGGTGATACGGTTGGCAGGATCGGTTGAAGTTCCTTCTGAATTTGGTATTGTTTCGGCGTATCCTAATCCGTTCAACGGTTAGTTGAGGATCGATTTTGTGACTTGCGAGACGAACAATGTTTCGCTCAAGGTTTACGATCTGACCGGCAGGGAGGTTGAGACGCTGGTGTCGGGTCGTTTAGTCGAAGGCTTGCATCATTTGCAATGGGATGCTGACATGTTACCAACAGGTGTTTACGTTTTGCGTTTAACAGCAAATAATCATACACAAACCAATAAAGTGGTATTAGTTCGTTAGGATGTATTAGAGGTTGCATGGTGAAATAAAAGCCTCTCGTTATATCCAGCGAGAGGCTTTTTCTAAGTACTCAAATACAATTAAAGTCCAGCAGACAAAGGACGTCGACTTGCTTGCAAACATCTCTTCAGGTAATTATATTTAACTAAATTCTACCAAACAATGAATCTGGAGAGGTGTCCGAGAGGCCGAAGGAGCACGCTTGGAAAGCGTGTGAGTGGGCAACTGCTCCGTGGGTTCGAATCCCACCCTCTCCGCAGTTATATACAGGTGAACCTGTCGAAGTACTAAAACTTATTTGAAACCCGATTTTCCTCTGTTCGATCTTGACTTTCAAGACAGTCGCCTTATGAAAAGGAGAAAGGAAATTCCCCATACGCCAGTAGAGCCTGTCCCTGCGAAAGCGGGGAGGGGGACAAAGGGGGGGTTACCTTAAGGATGAAGGATGTGGACAGGGTGGCACGGGTAGC
>CAYYHI010000252.1:0-4070 GCA_964471745.1 uncultured bacterium
ATTATAACCCTATCATAGTGTTGCTGTCACCTGCGGAGAGGTGACAGCAGCGGACTCTCTTATTCTCAGATAGACTATTTCGAGGGAATGACAATCATCAATGACATCACAGAAAATTATAGACTGCGAGAAAATCATTCTACATTACCGTTATTCATCAATTCCTTTTCTGACTAAAATTGACCAATGATAGGTTCAGTTGTGGAATCTCAGGAAATAGACCTTATATTTAGGTTTATAAAACCGACCAATCAGTGATTATCCCCATCAACCGCGTCAAGGAGAGCGGAATGACCGAACCAAACAACTATTTGCTTTACAAAGGAGCAGGTTATCAAGGAAGCGAGTATAACACTTGCTCTCTTGCTCCCCTGCTCCCTTGCTTCCTTCTTTTTCTACTTCTTTTTTTCACGATCACCGCCAACCTAACGGCACAAGGTGATGTAGAATCCGTTCTACCGCCCGGTGATAAACCGCCGCCAACTGTCTTCGACCGCATTGCTGAAGCAGGCGATACCGAGGATTACGACGATGCTGATCACGTTATCGTCTATGAGCTTACCATTAACCGAGTCAAAGAAAGCGGCGTGACCGAAATAGACGGTTATATGCTCTACAAAGTACTCAACGATGATGGCTGCAGGAATTTCGGCGTTCTCACCTGGGGCTATGATCCTCTGAGCAGCTACGTGCGAGTGGACGAGGTAAACGTTATCCGGGATGATGAAAGAATCGCCGTTGAACTGGTCGGGATAATCGACATACCCGCGCCGCAAAGCGGTATCTACTGGGGAAATCGGCTCAAGATGCTGCAGCTTCCCAAGCTGAAAATCGGTGATGGTATCGAGATCAGGACGTTTCGCAAAGGGTTTACCTATGCGTTGTTAAACCAGGAACCACCCGGTGATGAGAATTACATTCCGCCGATGCCGGGTGAATACTTCGACATCGTCCGCTTCGAAGCCACTGCACCGATAGTTGAGAAGAAGTATGTGTTGATGTTCCCGAAATCCAAGCGGCTGCAATCACAGGTATACAACGGTACGCTTTACAGCAGTACAAGCTACACAACCGACAGCACAATATATGCCTGGTGGACGCTGGACGTTCCGAAATGGAAACCGGAACGCTACCGCCCCAGTTCAACTGATCTGGTAACCAAGGTGGTAATGAGCAGCGCCGAAAGCTGGGAAGCCAAAAGTCGCTGGTTCTTCGAAATCAACGAAAGCCAGTTTGAAGTCACGCTAGCGATCCAGGAAAAGGTCGACCAGATCCTGAAGGATGCCGGTGTGTCAAGGGGCAGCGAGGACGAGAAGGCGGAGGTGCTGCTCCACTGGGTCGCACAGAACATCCGTTACAGCGGTCAAACGATGGGCAAAGGCGAAGGATATACGCTGCACCCCGGCTGGATGATCCTCAGGCAGCGCAGCGGCGTGTGCAAAGACATCGCCGGTATGCTGGTAACCATGATGCGCGCAGCAAAGATGGACTCGTATGCCGCAATGACCATGGCTGGCAGCCGCATCGAAGACCTGCCCGCCGACCAGTTCAATCACTGCGTTGTGGCACTCAGGAAAGATGAGGGTCGGTTCGTGATGTATGACCCAACCTGGGTGCCCTTCTACAGAGATATCTGGTCGAAACTCGAAACCGAACAACATTACGTTATTGGAACACCGGAGGGCGAGGACTTAAACCAGATACCCTACAGCCCGCCGGAAGAATCGCCGCTGTACGTAACCAGCATGGCGCAGATCGACGAGGCAGGCAACCTCGAGGGCACAATCGAACTGCGAGGTGAAGGCGCCATCGATTCTCGCCTGCGCCGGATGATAACCGGGCAGGGACAGTCCGAACTTGAGGCTTACATTGCCAGCGTCTTGAAGCCGATCAGCGAGCGGGTCGAGGGGGTAACCTGCAGATACGGCGAACTGCTCGACTTCAAACAATGGATGTGGATAACGATAAATTACCGAATTCCCGAATACGCGCTGCCCGTGGATGACGGTCTGGAATTCCGTAGCCCGATGATGCTACTAACCATGCACAACCGGTATCTGCTTCGACCCGGCGACTACGATTGGCAAGAAGAGAGACATGATGATCTGTTTTTGTACTACACGCAACTGCTCAGCGGTGAGGAAAAGATTACGCTGCCACGGGGATATGCGTTTGTCGATCCGCCCAAAGTTGATGAGGTTGACGAAACCTACGCCTATTTCAACGGCGGCAGTGAGATGAAGGGACGTGAGCTGAAGATCAGCCAGGAGATTGAAATCCGGCGGCGACAGATTCCTCCTGACGGCTACCCAGGGTTTCGGGATGCGATCAACGGGGCCACGGATTATGCAGAAACCGTCTTCCGTATCGAAAGAGGAAGCGGTAAATGAGAAATGGAAGTTTTCTTCCAGAGTAATTGAAAACATCTGGCAAGACATTCCAATCCATGAGTTGAGGACAATTAATGTTTTCTCAAAGCACCACCAGGATTACAAAGGCAGTTCTACTAAGTGCGATTATATTCTTAATATCTATAGCGCTTTTAGCCCTGTTGAACTTACTGGGACTGGAAAAGACCTTTGATAATTATCCGTGGCTGAAACAAGGCACCTTTCATTTCTTCTTTCTAATCCTTCCAATGATCGCAATCTTTATCCTGGGGAAAGGGGATCTTCGCGGATACGGGTTTCGCAAAGCCAGGAACGTGAAGTGGAGCCGGATCATATTTTTCGGATTAGTGTTGGGGGTTTTCGCATCGTTAATGGGTCAATGGTCAGGTGATAAAGGGTTCGGTCATCTGTTAGAGAAATGGTCTTTTCTTCAGATTATCCTTATCGCTTGGTTATGGGGTCCTGTCTGTGAAGAGATTTTCATACGTGGGTTGATACAGAGCTACCTGGCGCCTTTAGAAAATATTATTGTCAAGTTTTTAAGGGTGAACGTCCCCACGCTTGTAAGCGCATTAATTTTCGGTGCACTTCATATCACTTTAATGACTGTTTATAACCTGAAAATGGTAGCTTTCACAGTTTCCTGGGCCTTTGTTGTCGGACTTTTAGCCGGTCATTATCGCGCACAATCTCAAAGTCTAATCCCGGCAATCGTTTTACATATTTTGGTGAACATCGGAGGGACAATTTTGATGATAATCGTCATACTTCTCGGCAGATTTTTCATTTAGTTTTACTATGGTGGCTATCGCAAATTACCTTTCCTTCGATTCTCAAATGAGGAGATGGCAGATGACTACACCTTTCCGCACGTTCATTAAAGGAGAAACCCGTCATTCAAGCGTGCCGGATCACACAAACCGGGGTATTTTAATTCTTTTCATAATCATCCAGTTTTGCGTGGTCATTCCACTTGCGGAAGCGCAAACCTCCATATCCGGTGAACACGATATATCAGAGCTACTGGCGACCGCCAAAGCTACTTTTGACTTGGAGAAGGAAGATGCTGTTATCCTGTTCGACAACCACCAGGTATCCTGGTTGCCGGATCGTCGCCTCAAAACCTCGGTACATCGCATCATCTGGCTGGGTGGTCCGGCTGTGAAGGGACATTATGCCGATCACCGAATTCCTTACGACGACTATCGCCAGACTCTCACGGTTGAAGCCCTGCGTACTTGGCGTGACGGGCAATGGTGGGACAGCGACACTATCGGTATTGTGGAAACGCTGCCCTTCGCGGTTCAGAAGGCTTACGATTACAGCACCAGGCGCGAAATGATGCTGCTGCACGACGGCGTTGAACTGCCCTGTATTCTGGAAGTGGCATACTGTATTGAAGATAAGGCGCCTTCATCCAATCAGCAGGGGATGATTGAGAAAGACTCCCCCCCCCGCTTTGCGGGGGGGGAATCAAGGGGGGGGGCAGAAGGACTCTGGCTCTTCGCAAAGGAAGACCCGGTAGTAATATCGCAGTTCAGCCTCGGTCTGCCGTCAGGTCGGAAGCCTCATGTTTTCGCATCTAAGGAAGTACCGGGGGCTATTGTTGAAAACGACGGGGAACTCGACCTCGATGTTTATACCTACCGGATGGAGCGGCTTCCCGCAATGTCTCTGCCT
>CAYYHI010000253.1:0-4034 GCA_964471745.1 uncultured bacterium
GCATCGTGCTATGTTGCCTTTGCAATTGGTTCCAATAATGTAGCCAATGCAAGTGGACCTATAATATCGATGATTTCAAATGAATTAAATTTCGGCGTGGGGGAAGGTGAATTCCTACATGTGATGATTCTTGCTACATTAATTGTTGCGCCGTGCTTTGCTATTGGCAGCTCAGTTTTCGGTCACAGAATTGTACATACAACGGGAAAAGAGATAATTGAGTTTGGACCATTAGGGGCAACTTTAATCTCTGTTATTACAGCGTCTTTATTACTTTTTGCATCAACCGCAAGAGGTGTTCCAACTTCATTGGTCCAGATGAATACTGCAGCAATAATAGGTTTGGGTATTTCCAAAATAGGATGGAAAGAAATTCTTAATCGCACTTCTATAAAGAGGTTAGTAACGGTATGGATTATTGCGCCTGTAGTAGCTTTATGTTTATCATTTATGCTTACGGCAGTGGCGGATAGTGTGTCGCTGCTGTAGGAAAGGTAAGAATCCTTATTCAGCGATAACTTCCAGTAGTCATTCTGAACGAAGTGAAGAATCTACAACTGGATATACATTTTGAGTTCAATTTTGAGATTCTTCACTTCGTTCAGAATGACATCGACAGAGTACCACAATTATTTGAATTCTAAATGCTTATTAAATTGTCGCTGGATTAGGGTAAGAAAAAGACTCGTAACTTCCTGTAGCAGCAATATCTTATTTGGACTTTCGACATTCGTACGAACTTTTACTTCTGTCTGATCCTGCAAATATTGAGTAAAAAAATCACAGTTGAAGAGTAGCATCATTCGTTGAAACATAAAGGGACAGCACATCTATGTGTCCACTGACACTGATAACGTTTTTACCGGTGGTCGGAGCGGTTGTAATCGCTTTCCTGCCGCGCAATAACGATAAGCTGGTCCGCTGGACGGCGCTGGTTGTAACCGGCATTGTACTGGCTATTGCCGTTTCGTTGTACCCCCAGTTTAATAAGAATATGGTGGGTATCAACGATATCAACAGCTTCCAATTTGTGGAGAAAGCGTCCTGGATACCGGCGTTCAATATCAACTACTTTGTTGGTATCGATGGATTGTCATTCCCGATGATACTGCTGACCGCGCTGCTGTGCTTTCTCTGCATCCCTGCCTCTTGGGGTATAACCAAGGGAGTCAAAGGTTACCATTCGATGTTCCTGCTGCTGGAAACCGGCATGATGGGAACCTTTGTAGCCCTGGATTTCTTCCTGTTCTATGTCTTCTGGGAGATCATGCTGCTGCCGATGTACTTCCTGATCGGTATCTGGGGCGGACCACGGAGAATCTACGCCGCTATCAAGTTCTTTATATACACCCTGATCGGCTCGGTCCTGATGTTGATCGTCATATTAGCGTTCTATTTCAACGTTGCTGATCCTGTTACAGGCAAGCACACGTTTAATATGCTTCACATCATGAATCAGACCAACCACGGCGGTATATTGAACATTAACAGTGTCCGAGCGCTGCTTTGGTTTGGTCTATACATCGGTTTTGCGATCAAGGTACCGGTTTTCCCGTTCCACACATGGCTTCCGGATGCCCACGTTGAAGCGCCGACAGCCGTATCGGTCATCCTTGCCGGTGTGCTGCTGAAAATGGGCACTTACGGTTTCCTGCGTATCAGCTACCCGATGCTTCCCGATGCAACCAGGACATTCCTCTGGTTCATCGCCATGATGGGTATGATCAACATCATCTATGGCGCTTTCTGTGCCATGGCACAGAAGGATTTGAAGAAGCTGGTCGCATATAGTTCGATCTCACACATGGGTTACGTGATGCTCGGTATGGCTGCGCTGACCAGTGCCGGTATGAACGGCGCGGTATTCCAGATGTTCAACCACGGCACTATCACCGCAATGCTATTCCTCCTGGTCGGCGTAATCTACGATCGGGCTCATCACCGTCAGATCGCCGGTTTCGGTGGTCTTGCCAACGTCATGCCGCGCTATCTTGGTGTAACATCGGTTGCCTTCTTTGCCGCCATGGGTTTGCCGGGATTAAGCGGGTTTATTTCCGAAGCGATGGTCTTTATCGGTGCCTTCCCGGTCTGGCGGACATTTACCATAATATCGATCTTTGGCATCATTATCACCGCTGCTTACATGCTGTGGACATTGCAGCGAATGTTCTTTGGCGCAACCAATCCCAAGTATGAGAACATTACTGAGATCAACGGTCGTGAGCTGTTTACATTGGTACCTTTAGCTATTGTAATTGTATTCTTGGGTATCTGGCCACACCCGATCTTGAGTCTTATGAACACATCACTGACATACCTGGGCAACCTTATCCAGAGCGCAGTGCCGTTATGAGTCCTGTTTCAGGTATAAACCTCACGCCTTTTATCCCTGAGCTTGTACTGACGGGTGGTCTGCTCGCGCTGCTGATAATTGACCTGATAGCTCGTAGAAACAGGGGAAGTTTGGTAGCTGCTCTCGGGTGTATTCTATTAGCAGCGTTGGTGTTTATATCACTTGCAGGCAATGAGAAGGTCGGTGAATACCTGTTCGGCGCGGTGGTTCAGGATGGCATGACGCTGTTCTTCCGTGTCTTATTTGCCTTTGCCACATTGGTTTCCATCGGGATTATGGCTTCGACCTTCAAGGGCGAGGGCGAGCCGTTCATACTTGTGCTTTCGAGTGTGATCGGTATGTTCCTGCTTGCCGGTTCCAACGACCTGGTCACGTTGTTCGTGGCGCTCGAAATGGTTTCCGTTCCGTCTTATGTTCTGGCAGGTTACCGGCGCAAGGATCCCAGATCCGCTGAGGCTGCGTTGAAATACGTTCTGTATGGCGCGTTCTCTTCGGGATTGATGCTCTATGGTTTTTCGCTGTTGTATGGCTTGACAGGTGAGACGGGACTGCCTGAGCTTGCCGCTGGACTAAATGAAGGCGCGTCCGGCAGTCCGGCGCACCTGGTCGGGATTATACTGATCCTGGCGGGGATCGGATATAAGATAGCAATGGTGCCGATGCACTTCTGGTGTCCCGATGTTTACGAGGGATCGCCGACTTCGATCACGGCTTTCTTTTCCGTAGTACCGAAGGCGGCAGGTTTTGCGGCTCTGTTCAGGATTATTCCCATAATCACTTCTCTGCAGCCTGTTTATGGCATCTCGGCGGTCGGTCTAATTACTTTTGTCTCCGCTCTAACCATGACTTTCGGCAACTTGGGTGCAATCTGGCAGAACAGCCTCAAACGACTGCTTGCGTATTCATCCATCGCCCACGCTGGATACATCCTGATGGGATTTGCTGTTATTGCCACGGTACCTGAGGGTGAGCTTCACAGTCTTGCCTATACGGCGGTACTGTTCTACCTTGTGGTCTACCTGTTCATGAACTTGGGTGCATTCATGGTGGTCGATTTGGTTGAGCGGCGGTTGGGTGGTGATTCTATCGGTTATTTCAAGGGGCTCGGCAAGAGCAATCCGTTGCCGGCGCTTGCGCTGGCGGTTTTCCTGTTCAGCCTGGTCGGTTTACCGCCGCTGGCGGGATTTATCGGTAAGTTCTATCTCTTTGCTGCACTGGTTAAGGCTCAGATGTGGGCGCTGGCGATAATCGGCATCGCCAACGCGGTCGTTTCGTTGTTTTACTATGTGCGGATCATCCGTGATATGTTCCTGTACGATCCGGATGTCGCCCTTGTAGAGCTGGATGGAGGCGGTTTCAAGCTCGGTACGTTGACTTCAGTGCTGTTATTGGTCACTATCGTACCGACGCTGGTGTTGGGCGTTTACTGGGGTCCGCTGGCTGAATGGATCAAGCTCAGGCTGATGTGAACATAACCAAGCTTGTGAAAGACCGGCCCGGAAGTTGCCCGAGCCGGTTTTTTTATGGTGAATTATTATATAACTGAAATATATCCACTATTGGTGCAGAGGACGATTTTAATGTGTATATTATCATATTACGGAGTGCACCTTATAGTTGAATATATCCGAGATATTTATTCAGGGGAACGTACTTTCTGTTTTGTGTGGCACGGGTTGAT
>CAYYHI010000254.1:0-3925 GCA_964471745.1 uncultured bacterium
TACGCAGCACATGTGAACTGTAGATTTCATCCTGCCAGCCCCAGCCACAGTCGGTAGTGCGATCTATGTAGTAAGGCGGCCAGTTTCGTACGTTGTGGTACCAGCTAAAACCACCCGGCGTACGCCAGGGCCATCTTTCCTGTTCAGGATCCCGATTGAAATGCTCGTCGAGGATAATGTGGAACTCAGCCTGTGATGCGCTTGGAATGAAGGCGATGACGGTTGCCGCGATAAACAACACGAACATCATTTTGAATGTAATCCTAACCATGTTTTCCTCCACAGATTCAAATAATTGCTTAACGCCGGAATGTTTTCGCAACCCAGCATACCTTAACAGTTCCAATCTATATATTCCAGATGCCAAATGCAACAAATTAACGATATAATTAATAATGTAACCTACATAAATGCTTCGTTGAAGATCCTGCGTGCGATGGACAGTTTATCCGCTCCCGAAAGCTCAGCGCGATGATCGAATTGATCCAGTTTGATGATTTCCGACAGGATTCGGCGGTAGATGGCACCCATAATAGCTGCCGCGAATAACTTCCGCCGCATCCACGGCTCCAGATAACCTTCGGCTTCGGTGAAGAATGACTCCGCTCGTTCCGCTTCCAGCCTGACCAATTCTTTAAGGCGATGAGCGTTGGATGGTAAAAACAGCTCCTTGTCAAGGATGCTGAATCTCTCCAAATCCTCGAGGGGAAGATAAATCCTGTCCCGCTCGAAATCCTCCCTGATGTCCCGCAGTATATTCGTAAGTTGCATTCCCATTCCCAGGTTTTCGGCATACAGGCGGCTCTGGGGATTATCGCAGCCGAATATCTGCAGGCAGAGGAGACCGACGGTCGAAGCAACCCGGTAACAATAGAGTCGTAGATCTTCGAATATTGTGTAACGCCTGACGGTCAGGTCGGATTCTATGCCGAGCAGCAGGTTGTCAAAGTGCTGTTTCTCGAAATTAAATTCCCTTGCTGCGTGCGCGAGCGCCAGTGTCAGGTCATCTATGTAACAGCCACGGTAACAAATATCAAGCTTATGTCGCAGCCGCTGCAGGAGGCTTGTGCTGTCATCCTGTTCGTTATCCACGGCATCATCTCCAGCACGGCAGAAAGCGTAAAGCGCTTCGATCCCGCGTCGCTGTTCTGCCGGCAGAAAAATGAAGGCATAGTAAAAGTTACCTGCCTGCTGCTTCGCCATTCTGGAACAGCGCCGCCAGGCGCGCCCCAAGTCGCTCCGGGAAGCATCTTCCAGCGATCGAACCGTGACAGATAACTTTTCACTCTTCACTTGAACGGTATCATCCATCGCTTTACAGCGTTAATAACAACCAGAATTCTATCACTGGTGGTCAGCCTGGCGCTACGGTTCAAGACGTCATAATCGACCCGCTCAATCGCTTGAAGTGCGCCCATTCCACCACACCAATAGAGCGCCAGTTGAAGCCTTAGTCGATAATCGACCTTCCATAAGAGAGGAAGACCTTCGAGGAGAAGACTTCTTGCACGCTCCACCTCGAAGGTCATCAGTTCTCGAAAGCGATCGGTTGCCGATCCAAGTGCAATTTCATCTTCACTAACAAAATATCTTCGTAAATCTTCCTGGGGAATGTAAACTCTGCCGCGATCCCAGTCTTCGAGCACATCCTGCCAGTGATTTGCCAATTGCAAAGCCGTGCAAATTTTGTCAGACAGCGCAAAAAAGTCAGGGTTGCTATAGTTGAAGAGCTCAAGTATAATATGTCCGACCGGATCCGCAGAATGACGAGTGTAGTTCCTTAAATCATCCCAGGTTTCCCAACGCTTGGTGGCAAGATCCATCCGGAAAGCGGAAAGCAGTTTTTGAAACGGCTCGAGCGATAGTCCATGGCGTTTTATTGTGCCACGTAAAGCCTTGATAACCGGTTCCTTGATCTCTTCAACAGCCGGAGTTTGGAGATTATCTCCCCAGTTTAAAAGAGCTTCCTCAGCCTTATGGTCATCCGGACATTCATCGGCTAAATCGTCCGCCAATCTCAGAAAGGCGTAGATATTGTAAACGTCCTGACGCAGCCTCTTAGGCAGGATAAAGGCTGCGATGTTAAAGTTTTCGTAATGCCCGCGGGCAAGCTCTCTTGATTTCCTTTCCCCTGTTGATGCTGCTTCGTCTGCGGTATCCTCTTTCACACGGGCATTGTCAGTCATAAGTATCTATATATTAATCATATGCTAAACTGTATGAGGGATTATATTCATACACATCGTCAGAAACTGAGATGTTCTCTATCTCATTAGCTCCCGCTCTGTTAGCCAACCTGCAAGCTTCAATGAAACAAGCCCAATGGTAAAGCCCCTTCATTCCTGCCTGGCGGCTGTAATATTGGCGCTCGTCGTCTTTGATCTCGCGCCGGCAGTAAATGCATACCATTTGTTTTTCCTCCAGAATGCACCAAGTGCGTGTTGCATAATGCTCCTCTCCACTCTTTTACTTAGCAAAAATTGTGCCCACGCTAAAACGAATCTAATACTTCCCGGAGGATTTTTTCAACTTCCGATCTTATCTCGACCAGTCGATCTTCCGATTCAGCTTCAAAGCGCATGACGACGACCGGCTGCGTGTTGGATGCTCTTAATAAACCCCATCCGCCGGGCATAATGACCCTCATGCCATCGACGTCGACAACCCTGTACCTGTCCCTGAAACGGTCGCGAACCTTCTCTACGACCTTGAATTTTATCTCATCCGCACATTCCTGTCGTATTTCGGGTGTATTGTAAAGTTTGGGCCAATCTTCGAGCATTCTGCCGATCGGTTTGTCCGAGCGCGCGATGATTTCCAACAGTCTGCACGTTACATAAACCGCATCATCAAACCCGTAGAAGCGGTGATTATAGAAGATATGACCGCTCATCTCACCGGCAAGCTGGGCGCCGGTTTCGAGCATCTTATCCTTTATCAGTGAATGTCCGACTTTCCACATCAGAGCTTTGCCGCCGTGTTTCTCAATATCGTCGAACAGGAGCTGTGAGCATTTGACCTCTCCGATTATCGTGGCGCCCGGCACATCTTCAAGCAGAGCCCTTGACAGGATCGCCAGGATCTGGTCACCCCACAGCACGCTGCCGTTCTCATCGACCACGCCGATCCTGTCCGCGTCACCATCGTATGCGATGCCGATCTCCAAACCCTCACGCTTGACGACATCTTTAAGTTGCGTCAGGTTAGCTTCGACCGTCGGATCGGGATGGTGGTTCGGGAACTGTCCGTCAACTTCAGCGAACAGAATCCTGGGTTGACAGCCCAACTTCTCTAACAGCGGCGCTGTAGTCAGACCTCCCACTCCATTGCCGCAATCAACCGCCATAGATACCGGTCTGGCTATCGAAATCCGCCCCGAAAGGTCTGTTATATATTCCGGTTTGATGTCGTAGCTGTCGGCTGACCCGCTTCCCCTGACGAAGTCACCGGTTTGGATTATTTCCCCAATACGTCGGATCTCTCGTCCGTAGATGGAAGCGGTTCCCAGTGTAACCTTGAAACCGTTGTATTCAGATGGATTATGGCTTCCTGTGATCATTACCGCACCGTCGACCGCAAGTTTATGAGTTGAGTAATACGACAACGGCGTCGGGATTACGCCCAAGTCGGTGACGTCTAACCCGGTGGACAGGAGCCCCTTCAGTAACTGCTCGAGGATTTCAGGTGAGCTGTCTCTGCCGTCCCGACCGACGGTAATTCTCATGGCGTCGTGTCTGACCATATATGTACCGATCCCGCGGCCTAACAGTTCGACCACTTCCGGAGTCAGGTCCACACCAACAACACCACGGATGTCGTATTCCCGGAATATCTGTTTATTCAAGTTACTCTCCTGATGTGAAAGTTCTGTATTACTAAGGGGTGCACTTTATAGTTGAATATGTCCGAGATATTTATTCAGGGG
>CAYYHI010000255.1:0-3922 GCA_964471745.1 uncultured bacterium
TCCAGCAATATCAGCAAGTTCTCTGGATTCCAACTTTCGTTGGAATGATGAATCCCGAGACAATTTAGTATTTTCGGACACACTGTCTCGCGGGAAGACAACCATCAGTGTACGCAACCGTAATAATCATCTATCGAGAGAATGCAAATAAGGCAAATTTAGAAGATAAGAACAATTCATAAACACTTGGAAACAAATGAGCTGGAGAAGTTGACATGACATCAGGTTCAGAACGTTTGAAAGGATCGATATTCCGAAGCGGCGGGCTCGCCCTCTGGATGATTGCGTTCTTTGCACTGTTAATCCGCTGGGTACACCTATTTATTGTAAAGGATACGGATCTGGTTCAGATCCCGATTATCGATGCGGCATTTTACCATTCGTGGGCGGTGGCTATCAGCAAGGGTGAGATCATCGGTAATCACACGTTTTTCATGAGTCCGCTTTACTCATACCTGGCTGGTTTGGTTTATGCGATAATCGGCGCTGCACCGGTGCGGCTTATGGCGTTGCAGGGATTGATGGGCGTGGGGACAGTACTGCTCGTTTTCAGATGGGGTTCATTACTGGCAGGACGAAAAGTAGGACTTGTCGCCGCAGCACTAACCGCGGTTTATGCGCCGTTTATATTTTATGAAACCACACTGCTGACCGCGACATTGATACTGCTGCTTGGAGTAGTAATACTTAACCTGACCGAAGCGGTTCTGCGAAAGACAAGCACGTTGAATTTACTGCTGTTAGGCGGCGTAATAGGGTTGTCTGCGCTGGCAAGACCGCTGGTTCTGATCTTTGTGCCGCTTCTATTTCTGGTTTTAATTCTGGATAACAGGGATACATGGATCAAGCGCTCGATATGGCTGACGGTCGGTGTGCTGATCCTGTTGATACCTGTTGGAATCCGAAACCTTGCCGTCGGTGGTGATTTTGCTCTAACCACTTCATCAGCCGGTATGAATTTTTACGTTGGAAACAATCCGGAAGCCACCGGTCTTTACTGGGAAGCCCCGTTTCTCACGTCGATAGAACCGCAATATGAAGATGAAGACTACCGCCGTGTCGCATCCGAAGCTGTAGAGCGGGAACTCAGCACCCGGGAAGCCGGTCAATACTGGCTTAACCGCTCGCTGGACTGGATAATACATAAACCTCTCGGCTACTTGAAGCTCTTGGGTCGAAAGAAATTCTATTTCTGGAACCGCGCCGAATTCGCCAATAACATCAGCATTTACTACGGTAAGGAAGTATCACCGATAATAGCTTACAATCCCTTCGGTTTCTGGCTGATCGGTCCGCTTGGACTGGCGGGATTGATCCTGTTATGGTGGCGACTGGGCTGGAAACGAGCGCGCATTCCGGTTTTGTGGGTGTTTGCGTGCTTTGCCGGATGTGTGCTCTTTTTTGTGGCTTCCGAATATCGTCTGGCAGCGGTGCCGGCGCTTATTGTCGGTGTGGCTTACCTGGTAGTTGAGATTTATAACTACGTGAAAGCTCACCGCGTGGAACCAGCGATGCGGTTGCTGGCGCTTGGTCTGCTGTTTATGCCGCTAAGCAATCTTCGTACGGACTTCATTCATAGCGGTGAGAACCCGCGCATGGATTACTTCAACTTCGGCAACACCTTACTCAAACAGGGCAAGAACCTTGATGCCATCTCAAGATTTCAGCGCTCCCTGGAGATCGATCCCTATTTCGCCGAAGGGACGATGCGCCTGGCTGAGGCTTACAGCCGCGCCGGTATGCATGACCAGGCAGTCGAGATCGGCAGACGCGTCGGATTGGAGAATCCTGAGTCGATAATCGAAATAATTCAGGCTCAGGCTTTGCAGGAGGCATACGCGTTGCTTGGCGAGGGGAAATTCAATGATGCAATGGACGAGTTTGCCTTCGCCGGATTGGATAACACCGAAGCTGCTGCTGAAACGACGCGTGTGCATCAGCTTAACGACGCTCAGGCAGCGATCGTGGATGGTCACCCCGAACGGGCAATGAAATTGTTCAAACAAGTGAACGCGAGCGATGATTTGAGCGGCACTGTAGATCCGGTTCTCCTGCACAATATTGCCGCGTTGTTTCTGCGGATGGGAGTTCTCGATTCAGCGGAACATTATGCGACTGAAGTGCTCGAAATTGACTCGATGAACGTTCCAACGGCTTATCTCCTGGTGCGCATATTGAATGCTTCAGGCAGGTGGGAGGAGGCGGAGCGGTTGATGATGAGGATCACGCCCGATGCTGCAGGAATGCGGGATAAGCTTAACGTCGTGCGAGCGGAAATGGACTCCCTCATCTCGCTTAAGCAATGGAACAGGACGCTGGAGGCATACAGCGAATACGGGAAACTCGGCTTTGCTATGCACCCTGAGGATAAGGTGAGAGTCGGTCAGGTGCAGTTGGAAATCGGCAATCAGGAGTTAGCCTTGAGACTGCTTACCGAAGCTGAAGCTGCCGGCGTTGATGATCCTGACCTGTTCTACAACCAGGGGCGTTCATTATCATCATTGGGGCGTCCTGATGAGGCTATTGCCGCGGTTCAGAAGTGCCTTGCCATCGAACCGGATCATATTCCGGCAAGGATTTTTCTGGCAAGGCTCTATATAGGTCAGAACAAGATCAAGCAGGCATGGTCGGAGCTTGAAGCCATCTCGCATTTAGAGATAATAGATCCTGAGCTTGCCGGTGAATATGGCGGGCTTGTAGATAGTTTAAAGGCGTTATAACCCATGACGAATCGAATCTGTTTAACGTTTTTGAGTTTAGCCTGTGTTATCGTATTGACTGCAGGCTGTGGCGGAGTGCGCTCCACCGGCTTACTGAACGAACCGGGAAGCCGGGGATCGATCCCTGCTGAGCTTCCGACCAGGATCACGGTGATGCCGATGGAGGGCGACGTTAAGATGACCGGGCTGGCGGGTGATCTTATCGAGGATCAGCTCTATATTTATGGTTTCGATGTGCTTGATTATAAAGTGGTTGAAGAAGCACTCTGCCAGCACAAGATACTGCCGTGCGACATTATCAAACGCGAGAATCGCGCCTTCCTGACCGATGAGTTGGGGCTTGACGGTTTAGTGGCAGGCGAGGTCTCGACCCGGACACAGCTCAGCAGGATAGTAGCTGGCGTGAAGCTCGAACTGATCCGCATCGACACCGGGCAGGTTTTATGGATGGGAAATGTCGAAAACCAGAAATGGTCGGTCAAGAGTGCGAAGCAGCGGAAATGTGTAACCCGCAGTGTGAAGAAATTGTTGAACAGACTGAGTAAAGATATGAAGAAATACGAGCGGGCTAAGATGAAAAGGATGAAGAAGGAAAGAGTAAATGACAAACGCAGTGATTAATACCGTTTGAATTCTCATAATTCTTAGCAAGCAAAAATAACAGATTTTCTGACAATTCGCGAGGACGAATCATGAGAGAATATTCACAGGAAGAACTTGAGGACCTTATTTCATGTCTTAAAAGAATCACGGAACCACCAAAAGAAAAGATGGTGCTGGTAAACAGATACTTACGAAATGGTATGAAACTCAAATCAGTAGATGATAATTATGAGTTTTATATCTTCATGAGGCAGAGTGATAGCTTTAAGGAGGATTTTTCTGTAGGATTAAACTATCGCCCAATAGATTATCCGGAAGAAGTATATTTATTGCGTTGTAATTCTCGGCATGGACATTCTGAGAATACACTGACTGATAAACCGCATTTTATCTATCATATCCATTGGATTAATGCAGAGGATTTGAACTCTGGCATAAGAAAGCTGAAGCATCGGAAGCCAACCGATAAATATGGTTGCTTTGAGGAAGCGTTGATTCATCTAATGCATCTTGCACATGTTGAGAATGCGGGAGCAATTCCGTACTTAGTCGACACTGAAAAAATCACTTTCAGGCTTTAGATTTTCAACCAGACTTGG
>CAYYHI010000256.1:0-3920 GCA_964471745.1 uncultured bacterium
GTCCTCCTACAAGGTGAATCTACATTGTGTTCACTATAATCTGCACCCATTAGTATATTAGGAAATGAACGATTTATCCATAATAAGCCGGCGTTAACCGTCAATTCCTTGGAATCTACTACTTTCCTCTTTTCAGAAAGATCCGCCAGAACCCGGCTTCATCTATGGTTCCCAGGTATTCGTGACCGACCTTTTTCGCCCAGAGCGGGATGTCATTGTTAGTGCTCTGGTCCGACGAAAGCACCTCCATAATTCCATCTTTAGGCACTTGCACGATGGAACGTTTTGCTTCAAGCAGCGGACCGGGGCAAGCCGTGCCTCTGGCATCCACCAATTTGTCAACGTTCAGGCTGTTGAGTTCACCTGCATCCATAGTAATTTCTCCTGTAAGATGTTAATCACAAAGCACTCTTTTAATCTTTGTGTCTTGGTGACTTTGTGGTAAGAATTTTTTAGAACGTTAATACAACATCCGCTTCCTGGGCTTCCATCACGAATGTTGCCACGCCACCGAACTCGACGCCTTCGATCAGCTCGTCCTCCCGCATTCCTACAATTGGTAATGCCGCTGAACAGGCGATCATCCTGACGTCACTGGCTTGGGCGATCTCAATGAACTCGGAAAGCGTATTTGGTGCGCCGGGTAACACTATCTTCTCTGCGCCGCCTTTGCGGACGATATTCAGTCCACTCATCGTGAAGAACATCGTTACCTCCATATCCAACGTCACGCCCCCTACACCCAGCATGAATGGTGGTAATGCCTTCTGTGGTTCATCCGATCCACAGAAAATCAACATCTTGTCAGCCATGGTCTGTTTTCCCTTCTATGAATATGTGAATTATATTGGCAAAGTTTGTGCTAATAATCACAATGTGAAACAAAAAAATAACTGATATATTTCAGTAAGCGGATGATCAGTCGTTCACTACACTTAGCTACAAATCACTACGTTAATTACAATTTTTCGGCAACATTATACAATTATCTCTGTCAATAAGCAATAGTTGAGAGTAATAATAACCGTATTAGAACTTTTTTCATATCTTAAGTTTATATTTATTCAACGGCAACAGCTTCTCTTTGCCACGACTGCAAGGGCAATCATTGCTGCCTGTTGCTGGAGCTCCAGTTGTACCAGTGGAATCAAGACTTTGTAATCTACTTGTTTTCAATAGTTAGTCAATCATTCACTCTATACCGTATCACTATTCGATTGCATATTTTAATGACATTCAGGAAGCGAAAAAGCTTCATTTGATTCTTAAATGAGGTTTTTTGTTGAATTATTTCCGAGAATCGCTTTTTTTACTTGACGTCAAGTGTAGTCAGATTAAATTATTAAACAGTGATAATCCCAATTTAGGATCATCTCAGATGGCGGTTGATACCAAGACGCATAAGCTATTATTAGAACGATTTAAGGACATCCTTTAGAACGTTAATTCTAAATTGCCTAAATCAACGCGTGAATAGGATGGTATCCCAACGCTCCTATCGTCATTCCGGACTTGATCCGGAATCCAATATTGTATTGATTTTCTGAATGCTATCTTCCGCTGACATGATAACTTGACAAGCATACGGCTAATACACTGAATTCCACTACTATTAAGGGGTGCAGTTTGTAGTTGACTTATGTCCGAGATATTTATTCAGGAGGACGTACTTTCTGTTTTGTGTGGCACGGGTTGATTGTCTTTACCGCCCACCTGCTCAACCCGTGTTTCAATGTGTGTACGGAGACCCGTCCTCCTACAAGGTGAATCTACATTGTGTTCACTATAATCTGCACCTCGTAATAAGCACAGGACTTCAATAGTGATGACTTCGACAATATGAAAACCCCGGAAGAGATGACAGGTTTAGGAATGATGGAACAGGCTCGGCTCAATTCAAGGGCGTTTGTTTCGAGTGTAAATATTCCGGCAGGCGGCAGAGAAGTGGGAAAGCCTGACCGGGAAACAAATATAACATTTTGGAGGCAATCAGAATGAACAAAGAGAGACTCACGACAACACAGGGAACACCGGTTGACAGCGACCTAAGCTCCATTACTGCGGGACCGCACGGACCTACACTTCTTCAGGACATTCATTTGGTTGATAAACTGGCTCACTTCGACCGGGAGCGAATTCCGGAACGCGTCGTTCACGCTAAGGGCGCCGGGGCACATGGTTACTTCGAAGCAACCCACGACATCACTATGTACACTCGCGCAAAGTTCCTCTCGAAGATCGGCAAGCGGACGGATGTCTTCGCCCGCTTCTCAACTGTCGGCGGTGAGAAAGGATCCGCCGACTCCGAGCGTGATCCGCGCGGATTCGCCGTTAAGTTCTATACGGAAGAGGGGATCTACGATTTCGTTGGCAACAACACACCGGTTTTCTTCATTCGCGACGCAATGAAGTTCCCCGATTTTATCCACACTCAGAAGAGAAATCCGGCAACAAACCTGAAGGACCGGGACATGTTCTGGGATTTCCTGTCACTGACGCCGGAATCGATCCATCAGGTTACCGTCCTATTCTCAGACCGCGGGACCCCCTTCAATTACCGCCACATAAACGGGTACAGCGGTCACAGCTATATGTGGTATAATGAGAAGGGGGAATACTGGTGGATTAAGATCCACTTCAAAACCGACCAGAAGATAAAAAATCTGACCCGCGAGGAAGCGGCAAAGCTGGTTGGGAGCGATCCGGATCATGCAACCCACGATCTATACTCCAGCATCAAAGCCGGAGATCACCCGTCCTGGACAGTCTATGTCCAGATCATGCCGCCTGAGGATGCGGACAAGTATCGCTTCGATCCATTCGATATTACCAAGGTTTGGCCTCACGGTGACTATCCACTCCAGCCATTCGGGAAAATGGTGTTGACCCGCAACCCGGTGAATTACTTTGCTGAGACGGAGCAAGCTGCCTTCTCACCGGGCAATTTCGTCCCCGGGATTGGACCCTCACCGGACAAGATGTTACAAGGCAGACTGTTCAGCTACCACGACACACACCTTCACCGGCTCGGTGCGAACTATCACCTGCTGCCCATTAACGCCAGCAAGTCACCGGTACGCAGCAATGAGCGGGACGGCGCCATGCGGTCAGATGCAAATAGTGGCGGCGCTCCCAATTATTGGCCCAACAGTTTCGGTGGTCCTGCGCCGGACACCAGCCTGGCATTACCACAGGTGGACATCGCCGGCATTGCCGCCCGTCACGAGTACAAGCTTGGCGATATTGACTTCGTGCAGGCAGGTGAGCTATATCGCAAGGTGATGACAGATAACGACCGGACACATCTAATCGGCAACATTGTGGCTCATCTAAGTGGGGCTCAAAAGCGGATTCAGCTTCGTCAGACAGCTTTGTTTTATAAAGTTGATTCTGACTACGGCGGACGTATTGCTGCCGGCTTGGAACTGACTTTGGATGAGGTCAAGCGCCTCGCCGGGATGTCGCAGGAAGAGCGGGTGAAAGCCACGGCTGTTTAAAGTTGAACGCCCGACTTGGAAAGACTGCCTGAGACTTCAAAGCATGAGACCCCGACAACTGTCTGTCGGGGTCTTGTGCGAGGGATAACCTTATTTGTCATTCCGGACTACAAGAAATCCGGGCTACTAAACTAATATCTACGTCTGGTCCATGAACATCTAATGTCCCTAAGACCATATCAAAATGACTTTTAATTTTGAGAATCAGATCTTTAGGTTTAATTCCACGTTCTACATATGACAAAGAAGTCGGAAGTTTCCTGATCTCATCTTGCGATCATTTTAGTTTTTCAACCGTACCTGAAAGGTTAATCTTCCTAATATCAAACTCGATCTGATTCTTATAATTTCGAGCTTGTGATGCCAGCTAAATAGGGTCAGCTGAAAAACTGCCCAAATGAGCAGTAACTATTTATTATTTAA
>CAYYHI010000257.1:0-3859 GCA_964471745.1 uncultured bacterium
GATGCTGTAATTACAATAACCTTTAATAAAGGATGATTAGATATTTCCTCAAACTTAATTATTCCACTTTTTTTTATCGGACTATAAATGTATTTTCCAATTAATAATGTGATTACAAAGGATATAAGCGGTAGTATAAACCAGGCAGGTATTATTTCAAAAAACAGTTTATGTGTTTTCAGAACGTCAAAATAAATCGCCGGACCGATAAGGGAAAAAACAGTAGCCTGACTTGTCGACTGAGGAATTCTTAATAAATTTGCCATCAGGAGGGAAATTGCCACCGACAGCAAAATTATTGTTGTCAATGTTAGATCCATAACCTCAGACGGCAGGATACCTCTGCCGATTGTCAATACTACCTTTTTACCAGCTACAATAGCGCCAAGTAAAACGAATATCCCAAATAATGCAGGTATTAGATGTTTGCCTATTATATTTGAACCATAGGCAGCAGAAAAAGATGGTGACGTTCCGCTTCCGCCCATATTTATAGCCAAAAACATGGCTACCAGCAACGGAATTAAAAGTATGGAAAACATCGGTGAAAACATATCTATCTTCTTATTAAAACTGCGATAAACAGTTGTATTTTGCTATTCTTAGTAAAGAGAAGTATCCACCTCAAATTGCCTTCAGCACAATAAACAACCCGATCACCACCAGCGTATAGAGAACATACCTCTGAAGTTGCCCACCCTGGAACAATCTAACAATACGTCCCCAGATGCCGATGAACCAGGCTGTCAGATTTACCAAACCGTCTATAATGTACAGGTCGAACCAGCCTTCGATATACGCAAAGACCCTGCTGAGCCAGGCAACGCCGTTGACAATCCCGTCGATGATGTACAGGTCGAACCAGCCCAGGATATTTGTGAGTAACAGCAGACCTTTCACGGCGGTTGCGTTATAGATTTCATCAACCCACCATTTACGGAACATCCCCCGATATAGTATACCCAATCGTTTCTGCCAAACTGCCGGATTAAGTATTGTCCATCGGTATCCCATCGTCGCAATCAGTATACCAAGACCCGCCACGAAAATGGAGATAATCATCGCAATATTATGCGCCCGATGATGTATCTCTTGATGAGCATCGTGATATTCAACCGCGTGCGTTTCATGAACAACCGGTGGTGGCTTGACGGTCACGCGGTACACATCAGGCGGCGCCGGTTCATCCAGGGCGTATGCGGTTCCGTCCTCCGCACCTGCCTGTTCAGAATGGGCTTCATGCATAACCGTTGTTTCATAGGCTCGTGGAGGATTCGGGAACAACGTCGCGAACCAGCCGCCCTGAGGTGAAGCAGGATTGAAAGCCGGTATCGAGTAAAAGATGAATGTACTTAAAACCGCCAGCGTCACCAACGGGAATGTCATAACCCACGGGGATTCGCGCAACGCTCCTTCCGCTTCTTTACCTGGACGGAACGTTCCGGTGAAGGTTAGATATATCAGTCTGAACATGTAGAACGCCGTCAACGCCGCTGCAGAGAAGCCGAAAACCGGCAGCAACCAGTGCTTCGGATGCTGCATGGCAAACGCAAGCGTCCCACCGAGTATGGCATCTTTGGAGAGAAAACCCGATGTCAACGGTACTCCACACAGCGCTACAGTTGCGATCAGGAAAGTCCAGAACGTCAGCGGTTGATATTTCTTCAGACCGCCCATGTTGCGCATGTCCTGTGGATCGGCATCGCTGTGGATGTGATGCAGCGCGTGGTGCATGGCATAAATGACTGAACCGGAGCCGAGGAACAGGCAGGCTTTGAACATAGCGTGCGTAACCAGGTGGAAGAAGCCCGCCATATATGCTCCAGATCCCAGCGCCATGACCATGTAACCGAGCTGTGAGAGCGTCGAATAAGCCAGCACCCGCTTTATATCATACTGCGCTACGGCGATAGTGGCTGCGAACAACGCTGTGAAACCGCCTACATAAGCGATCACCAGAGAAGCATCCAGCGTCAGAATCACAAACAACCGGGCGGTGAGGTAAACACCGGCTGCAACCATAGTCGCAGCGTGGATCAAGGCTGACACCGGTGTGGGACCTTCCATTGCGTCGGGAAGCCAGACGTGCAACGGGAATTGAGCCGATTTCCCGACCGCTCCGCAGAAGAGACAGATGCCGGTTATTGTTAATAGAGTGCCGGTTAACTTACCTGCCGAAACACCGGCTGCAACTTCATGCAGGTTAAGTGTCCCCAGGACAGTAAAAACAATCAGAATACCGACCAGCATACCGGCGTCGCCGATCCGGTTGACGATGAAGGCTTTCTTTCCGGCGTCGGCAGCCGAATCCTTCTCGTGCCAGAAACCGATGAGCAGGTAACTGGTGAGCCCAACCAGTTCCCAGAAGACAAAGATAACCAGCAGGTTGTCAGCCAGAACCACACCCAACATACTGAAGGCAAACAGACTCAGGAATGCAAAGAAGCGCGAGTACTTCGGGTCGCCCTTCATATACCCGACACTGTACTGAAAGACCAGCGCCGAAATAAGGGTTACCACGACCAGCATTGTGATCGCCATGTTGTCGATGGCGTAACCGATCCTGAGGGTATAATCACCCCAGGTCAGCCAGTCGAAGGTGAAGCCCTCGAAGTAAAGCGGGTCGTAATTCGCCAGCATCTGCGTGATGAACAGATACACTGAAGCGGCGAGACTACTCCAGATACACAACAGGCTTACCCAGTCACCACCGCGCGGCAGTCGTTTGCCGAGGAATATTATTATCGCAAACGCAGCCAGTTGGGCGAGTAAGATATATGTAACCAGTCCGAACATTTTTTTAAGTTTGAAAGTGTGAAAGTGTAAAAGTTCAATAACAGAATCTTGAGAGTCTTAACAAACTACTGAAATCATATAGAAGTTCTTATCTCGTCATTCTGAACGAAGTGAAGAATCTCCGACGGTAGGGGATTAACGATGAGATTCTTCACTTCGTTCAGAATGACAACATATTGGAATCAGTAATTCATTAATACTCTCAGAATGGTTTCTTTCTCACTTTTACACTATTTTACCCCTGTAATAGATCAGCCTTATCCACATTACTGGTGGCTTTCAGGCGGTACAGATTAAGGAAAATCGCCAGCGCCACAGCCGCCTCAGCCGCGGCGATTATCACGATAAACAGCGCCGCAGCCTGACCGTTCAGATTGCCCGACGAGAAACGACTGAAAGCGACGAAATTGAGCCCCGCCGAATTCAGAACCAATTCGATACCCATCAGCACCGACACGGCGTTCTTGCGGGTCATAATCGCCATCAGTCCGAGCAGGAACAGCACCGCGGAAACAAGAAGGTAAACCGTCAACGATTGCATGCTATTCCTCCGTCCGAAAGTACCTCGCCAGCCGCATCGCCCCAACCAGCGCCGCCAGTAGAAGCACACTCGCCAGCTCGAACGGCACCAGGTAACGGGTCAGCAGCAGTCGACCGAGTGGTTTCGTTGTCGGAATGACTTCCGTCGTCACGGTCGTCCAGGGCGTCGAAATGATAACCCAAAGAAGCACGATACCGCCAAGTACAAACGGTATCAACGCCAGAAAACGCTGATGAGTTCCCTGCTGAATGTCGAGCGACATTATACTGCTGGTAAGGAAGACTCCGAAGATAATCAGGAGCAGGATGCCGCCGACGTATATCAGAAGCTGCGACGCCGCGAGGAAATCAGCCGCCAGGTACAGATAGAGTACTCCCACACCGAAAAACGTAAACAGCAGGGCAAATGCGCTGTATATAATCCGTCGGTGAAATACGACCACAACGGCTGAGCCGATCGTTAAAACGACGAAGCAGTAGAATATGAGTTCGCTCAGTATTTTCATTTCTTATTTAAAATAAT
>CAYYHI010000258.1:0-3841 GCA_964471745.1 uncultured bacterium
CTTGCTGTGTCCAGCTATTGCCTTCACGATGAAAGATGTAGGCGGAACCGGAACCACTACCGTTGTCATCATCACCATAGGCGCCGATGACGGCGTAATCGCCGCTGATGGAGACAGAACAACCGAAACAATCATAAGCCGCACCATTATCAGCCGTCAGTTTGGTTTGCTGCGTCCAGTTTGAACCTTCACGATAGAAGATATAGACTGAACCGGAAGAATTACCATTGTCATCATCGTATTGGGCGCCTACGACAGCGTAATCACCATCTATGGAAGCGGAAAAACCGAAATGGTCAATTGCAGCACCGTCGTCAGGGGTGATCTTGGTTTCGGTTTGTGCAAGGCTTATTCCTGAAATTAACAAAGCGCTGATTATCAACAGGAATGCGAGCGGGTAAAAAGAAACCCTACGATTCATTGGGGTCCTCCTCCTTTGAGTTGTTGTGTTTTTAGTTGGTTTATAATAATGAGTGAATATCTTTAACCATCTATAAATATAAGGTATATTCTATGAAAATTCTTTGATATTTCGTAATATGATTATATTTCTTAAGGATTGTGAATTTAAGAGGGTTTTTTTGGTTTTTGAGGTGAGGGCAACACTACACCAATGGTTGGCCTGTCCAGCTTGCTGGACAGGTTTATCCTTTTTGAGTTGCCTGATCTTAGGGCTATGGTTTAATTGTGAGTGGATATATAGTTAAAGTGATGCTTAAATATTTCTTATGCTGATTATGTCAGTAATTGCCGTTTTTCGGCAACCGGATCCGATTGTTTACATATTTTATACCCACATCTGATCATTAACTTCATTTTACCATAATTTCTGACGTATAACCTAATGGAACATATAAGTTCCAAGACTCCTCCTCTTCACAAGGGGCGGCTCGAGAGGGTCGCCCCTTTGATTTTCGACTGCATTCAAGCCTAGTGAACAATTCAGACAGAAAGGATTTCCCGGTAATATCAATTTAATTTCTTATTCGTAAACTTGCAATAATGCGCAATTTGTTGTATACTGTACATATGTTCACGCAATATTTTGTGCTTTCATAGATTCTTCAAAGAATTACCTTGACTGACAACAATGGCTGAGTTAGATTATGCAACGCTGCAATTATCTAATAACCCGCTCATGAAAAGAGGAGAGTAATGCCAGGCAATCCCCGCATCCAAGCCCGAAAAAACACCGAAGAATTATTCGAAGACCAGTCCGATAACGGAAAAGGTTTACGCACCGGCTTGGGAAAACCGAAATCAATATCGATGAAAAAAGTGGGCAGGAAGGACATATTATCTTGGCTGCCGGATCCTGCTCTATCAGAAAACGCCCTGACTGTTCTGCGGCGCCGTTACCTGAAAAAGGATGATGAAGGTCTGGTGGTCGAAACGCCCAAGGAGATGTTCTGGCGCGTCGCCTCTGCGATCGCTGAAGGTGAAACAAGATCAGGCAGCGGACTTGATGTTAAAGAGATCGCGGTCGAGTTCTACAGGATGATGGCAGCGCTTGACTTTGTGCCCAACAGTCCGACTCTTATGAACGCCGGCAGGGAATTGGGACAGCTTGCTGCATGCTTTGTATTACCGGTTAATGATAGTATGGATGCGATCTTTGAAGCGGTCAAGAACGCCGCACTGGTTCACAAGAGCGGCGGTGGTACCGGCTTCAGTTTCTCCCGTCTGCGCCCCAGGGGATCTATGGTCTGCTCAACTGCCGGGACTGCCTCCGGTCCGGTCTCGTTCATGACGGTTTTCAACGCGGCAACCGAGACCATCAAGCAGGGTGGCACTCGCCGCGGCGCTAACATGGGAATACTGCGCGTCGATCACCCCGATATACGCGATTTCATCACCTGCAAGAATGATATGGTTTCAATCACCAACTTTAACATCTCGGTCGGCGTTACCGACAGCTTTATGGAAGCGCTGGAGAAGGGTGAGAAATATAATCTTGTCGATCCGAGTAACGGGAAGGTTGTGCAGCGAGAAGACGCAGGCGAGATTTTCGATCTTATAACCGAGAACACTTGGCTTAACGGCGATCCGGGGATCGTTTTCATAGATGAGGTTAACCGAGGTTCAACCATCCCGCACGTCGGTAAAATAGAAGCAACCAATCCCTGTGGCGAACAGCCGTTGCTGCCCTATGAATCCTGCAACCTGGGTTCAATCAACTTGAACAACATGGTTTCCGACGGTAAAATCAACTGGGATCACCTGCGCAAAACAGTCAGGTTGTCCACCCGTTTCCTCGATGATGTGATTGAGATGAACAAGTACCCCATCGACGAGATTCGGGAGATGACACAGGCAAACCGCAAGATCGGTCTGGGTGTAATGGGCTTTGCAGATATGCTCTACGCCCTCGGGATCCCTTACAATTCGGGCGAAGGTCTTGAGATTGCACGCAAGGTTATGGAGTTTATTCAGATAGAGGCTCGCGGTATGTCGGACGAACTGGCGGAAGAACGTGGTCCTTTTCCAAATTGGGAAGGTTCCGTCTTTGAGCGACCCACACGCAACGCCACTGTAACAACTATCGCCCCGACAGGAACCATCTCGATGATTGCCGACACCAGCGGCGGCGTTGAACCCAATTTCGCGCTGGTGTACGTTAAGCGTGTCATGGATGACGACCGGTTGCTCTATGTCAACAGCCGCTTCGAGGATGCCGCTCGCATGGGTGGGTTTTACAACCGGGAGCTGATGGAAAAGATCGCTTCCCGCAAGCAGCTTAAGGAGCTCGATAAAGTACCGCCTGATGTGAGAAAAGTATTCGTAACTGCCCACGACATATCACCGGAGTGGCATATCCGTATGCAGGCGGCGTTCCAGGAACATTGCGACAATGCGGTTTCCAAGACTATCAACTTCCAGAACAGCGCCACAGTTGAGGATGTGAAGAATTCATATCTGCTGGCATGGCGACTGAAGTGCAAAGGGATCACCATCTATCGCGATGGAAGCCGTGACACGCAGGTGATGAACGTCGGCGACGCCCTGGCAGATAAGAGAAGGGCGGAAACTGAGGCTGACGCGGAAGTTGCGGTTAGAAAAGCCACTTCAAATGTTCCTTCGGATGAGAAGATTGGAGCTGAGAGCATAAAAACCGCTCCTCCCGGACGTCGTCCGAAAGCACCATACCTGAAGCCGCGGGAACGCCCCAAGCTAACATTCGGTTATACCGAGCAGATCAAGACCGGCGACGGAACGTTGTACGTTACGATCAACGAAGACGAGAACGGGCTGTGTGAAGTCTTTGCTTCCATCGGGAAATCCGGCGGCAATGCCCAGGCGCAGTCCGAGGCTATCGGTCGGTTGATCTCGCTGGCGATCAGATCCGGCATCGATCCGCGAGTGATCATCAAGCAGCTTAAGGGAATTTCCGGGGCTAATCCGATCTGGTACGAGGGTAATTTAATCCGTTCGACACCTGATGCCATCGGTCATTCCCTTGAACAGTACCTTGACCGCAAGCAGCATCGCCAGACGGTGCTTCCGCTCGAAGGTGTGGAAACCATGAAGGAGTTGGCTATAAGACCTGCCGATGATGCACCGGACGAACCGAGTATCGTTTTTGCGAACGGAGTCGAAGTCAAGGAACTTTGCCCCGAGTGTCATTCGCCGGTGATATTCGAGGAGGGATGTCTGATTTGCAGACGCTGCGGATATTCCAAGTGCGGGTAGACAGCAGATGATGGGGATTGAGCAGCTCGCAACCCCCCTTAAAAAGACCAAGGAGGTTAGATACTCTTGAGTTCTTTGATTTATTCAAACATTAATTCGTTTTGTCATTCCCACGCAGGTGGGAATCCAGACTCCTATACAATCTTAGATA
>CAYYHI010000259.1:0-3840 GCA_964471745.1 uncultured bacterium
TCACTTCGTTCAGAATGACATCGACAGAGAATCTCAATTATTTGAATTCAAAATGCTTATTAGATTATCGTTGGATTAGGGTAATAATTTTGCAGACGAAAACGTCTGCCAGCAGATTAATGACAGGATTTGATTTGGATGATTCATTTGACAGGCGGCTGGCGCTTTTCGGTGCGACCGGATCGATAGGTAGGCAGGCGCTGGATGTCATCGAGAGGCTGGGGAATTACAGGATTGTTGTTCTCACTGCGGGCTCCAAAGCTGAAGACCTGGCTGAGTTGGCGCTTAAATGGCGACCTGAACGGGTAGCGCTGGCAGATGAGAGCGTTTACGACCATCTTAGGCAGGCTCTCTCCGGTACCGGCATACGCATCGACGTCGGCAGTGAGGCTGCCGCGGAAGCGGCGGCTGAAGCCGATTATGACTTATGTCTGAACGGACTGGTTGGAGTTGCCGGTTTGCTGCCGAGCTATCATTCGCTGCGGCGGGGGATTGACCTGGCTCTGGCGAACAAGGAGTCGCTGGTTCTGGCGGGGGAATTGCTCGGACGTATATCAGCCGAGACTGGGGCTTGCATTCAGCCGATCGATTCGGAGCACAGCGCCATACTCCAGTGTCTGCAGGGTGAGAAGATCGAAGAGGTTGACCGATTGATTCTCACCGCTTCCGGTGGTCCTTTCCTCCAGTGGTCGATAGAGCGCATCAAATCAGCTACTGTTGCCGAAGCCCTTGCTCATCCGACCTGGAAGATGGGACCGAAGATAACCATCGATTCGGCGACGCTGATGAATAAAGGTCTGGAGGTGATTGAAGCCCATCATCTTTTCGGGATAGCGCCGGATAAAATCGATGTGAGGATTCATCCGGTCTCGATAGTGCATTCGATGGTTGAATTCGTTGACGGCTCGTTCAAGGCTCAGTCGGGATCGCCGGATATGCGTATCCCGATACAGTACGCCTTGAATTACCCGATGCGGCGGCCGTACAAGCCGATGCAGGACGATCCTGTTGACTGGCCTCCGCTTGAATTCGATAAAGTTGATGAGGATAAGTTTCCCTGTCTTCGGCTTGCATACCGGGCATTGGAGACCGGCGGTACAGCAGCGGCTGTGCTAAACGGAGCGGACGAGGCTGCCGTCGAGCGGTTTCTCGCCGGTGAAATCCGCTTCGGAGACATTTTTTCCATGGTCAAGGCGGCGTTGGATGCACATGGAGCTGAACCTGTTCGTGATATTGAAACCGTTCTGAAAGCGGATGGTTGGGCGAGAGAGTATGTCAGGGAGTTGGAAAGTTGAAAAGTTGTAATTTATCGGCTTTAAACTCTTTAATTTTAAACTTTTTATTTAGGTGTGCAATTAATACTTGGCATTTAAGTTGGTGTCATCGCGAAAGCTACAGGACAACATTACGGGATTCTACTGCCAGGATTGAAGCTACCGGAAGCGATCTCACTTTAGTTCTGTTCAAGTTTATGAGATTGCTTCGCCCGTCCCAATCGTCATTGCGAGCCGACCGCTTGTGGGATTGCTTCGCTTCACTCGCAATGACGTTGGCGGTCGGTGTGGCAATCTGGGACGGGCTCGCAATGACAAGTATAAACCGCACCTCTTATTAACTTTACTACTTTGTAACAAGGCTGATTAATGATAACGACAGTCATATCATTTATCATAGCGATAGGTATAATAATATTTATCCACGAGTTCGGTCACTTCCTGGCGGCAAAGCTGTCCGGTGTGCGGGTGGAGATATTCTCGCTTGGTTTCCCCCCAAAGCTGGTCAGCAGGAAGGTTGGTGAGACCGAATATCAACTGGCATGGATTCCCCTCGGTGGTTATGTGAAGATGTCGGGGATGCTGGACGAATCGTTCGACAAGGATTTTGACCGGGATGACCCCAAGGGATTCATGGCACAACCGCTGTTGCCAAAATTATTCATCATTACCGCCGGTGTATTGATGAACGTTCTGCTGGGTTTTGTCATTTACTCCGGCATTACCTGGTACAGCGGCGTGGGTGAGATTACCGGCACGACGATAACCATGGTCAGTTCAGATTATCCTGCCGCGGAAGCCGGGCTGCAGCCGGGTGATAATATCTTTGAGATCGATGGTGAACCTGTTGAGAACTGGATGGCGTTGACGGAGAAAATACGCAAGCGCGGTGGAATACCAACGCTGATAAGGTGGCAGCGCGACGACAGCATAATGAGCGCTGAGATCGTTCCCAAGCTTACACCTGATATTAATTTGAACACTATGGAAGCCGATACCGTCGGAAAGATTGGTGTTGTGGGTACTTTTGTGACAGAGCCGGTCGGACCGCTTGGCGCGATGAAATATGGCGCTATTGAAGTGTGGTGGGTGCTGAAGCTAAGCACGAAAACGCTTGTCGCATTGATAACTGGGAAAGCCAAGATCGATCAGGTTGCAGGACCGATAGGCATTATGAAAATGTCAGGCGATACGGCTCGGTCCGGATTGGTAAGCTTCCTGAATTTCATTGCCTTGATCAGCGTGTCAATTGGCTTTTTAAACATACTGCCAATTCCCATGCTGGACGGAGGTCATCTGGTCTTTATCCTGATCGAAGCCGCGATCAGACGTTCAATACCGGAGAAGCTGAAGTATAATCTAATGAAGATCGGTCTGGCAGCATTGCTTCTGTTAATCACCGTGGTTTCGTATCATGACATAATTCGACTTTTCAAGAACTGAATTTTGAGGTAAATACTATTGGTTAGAACAATCAGAACATTAACAATTTTCACGGTTGCCTTATTCTTTATGGTTTTTATAGGCTTCAGATCTGAGGCGCAGCCGACAGGGCAAAGTTCGTTAATAAGTGACTCGTCTGCTCAGGAGGAAGCGCTTAACCATTATCTAACGGGAACCGTTCACGAGGAAGCGGACGAAATAATACAGGCAGCGGTAGAATACCAACTGGCACTTCTGTTTGATGAGAGTTCCGCCGCAATCCGTGTTGCAATTGCCAGGATGTACAACCGGCTGGATCACCATCAGGCAGCGCTGCTGGTTCTTGAGAAGGGGCGTTTGTTGAATCCACGGGATGAAGAGCTGCTGAAGATGCTGGCGGATAGTTATATAAGATTTAATCGTCATAACGATGCCGCAGATTGTTACATCGAGTTGGCGGCACTGCGAGAGCTTGACAGGATTGAGCTTTTAAGGATGGCTGCCCTTCTGACAGCGTCCGGCAGGGCTGAAGAAGCACTTCAGGTCTATACCGAGTATCTGGATCGTTTCGGGCAGGACGTCGATGTATACCACAAGATCGGGCTTATCCATCTTACCCGGAGGGACATTGAAGCAGCAGACACCACCTTTCAGCGTTTGGTTGAGCTTGATCCCAGCCAGGACAGGGTGTACTTTGTGCTCGGAGGCTTTGCGGTGAGCCGGGGAAACTGGGTGGAGGCTGAAAAGAACTTCAGAAGGGCGCTTGAGATAGACAGCACCGAGATCAGGTATTGGACAAATCTGCTGTTGAGTCTGAATACTCAGGAAAAATCTACAGAGGCGTTGGATGTTGTCGATGTGGCGCTCGAACGATTTCCTGATATACCAACATTATATGACATCCGCTGCAGCGCTTTGGAACGCCTTTCCCGGTATGATGATGCCCTTGATGCAGGCGACAAGTCGTTGGCTTTGGATAGTACCAGATTGTCGCCTTATATGGTTAAGGGATATATTTACCAAGAACTTAAGGAATGGTTTAAGGCTGCCGATATTTACGATCGTGCACTTGAGGTCGATCCGGACAATGCAACTTTACTGAATAATTACGCGTATATGCTGTCACTTCAGAACCACCGCCTCG
>CAYYHI010000260.1:0-3836 GCA_964471745.1 uncultured bacterium
GACTTCGCCCAGGATGACAGCATACCGAAGAAAGTATCATGCATCTCCTCCTTCAAACCGATACGGTATCGTTTGGAGATGTTCTCGACTTTGATGGCCATGTTACTCATAAGGGGAATCTCACCATAAAGACACAAAGACACTAAAAATAAATTGGTTTGATCTTATGTTAATTATTGTATTTTTTATCTTTGTACCTTTGTGTCTTTGTGTTTATTTAAGCAACGTCTGCAAAGATACGCTCCTTCCACCTGAAGTACAAGGCTCCAGATAGAAATAAGATCAGCGCTGATATTGATCCTGCAGCGATGAGGTCCCACGGCATTGGGTTGTGACCCAACATGGCGGATCGGAAACCTTCGATCACCCCCGCCATCGGATAAAGACCATATACCAAACGATACTGATCCGAAATCAGCGACACCGGCCAGACTACCGGCGCGGCGTACATCATAATCTGAACGAGAAAATGCACCGCATACTTAATGTCGCGATATTGAATCGTTAAGGCTGATAACCACATACCCATACCGGCTGCGGTAAGCACCATCAATAAAACAAGTAAAGGAATGAAAACTATGTTTACAGTCGGAGAAACACCATACCAAACCATCAAGCCGATTATTATTACAAAAGCTATACAGAAATCAACCAGCCCCGCCAGGACAGGAGTCAAAGGGATAATCATACGCGGGAAATAAACCTTGGTAAATATACCCGCACCAACAATTAAACTGCTTGTGGAACCGGTCAGCGCCATGGAGAAATATGTCCAGGGTACAAGAGCGGTATATGAGAATAAGGGATAGGGTATCCCGTCACTTGGAACCTTAGCCAATCTTCCAAATACGATAGAAAAAACTATCATCGTAAAGAATGGCTGTATAATCGCCCAACCGAAACCTAAAACCGTCTGCTTGTACTTGATCTTGATGTCACGAATGACCAGGAATTTGAAGAGGTCCCGATATTCAGCCAGTTCCCGCCAGTTGATGAGTTGCCAGCCTTTGCTGGGCTGTATAACTATGGTTTGTTCGCCGGGTTTTATATCAGATGTCATATAATTTAAGTTCCCAAAGAATAAGCGTGTGATCCAATCTTTCAGATCAACCGTTCAATGTACTTCGATACCAGTCAATCGTTCGCTTCAAGCCTTCTTCAAAATTCATAGCGGATCGAAAACCAAACTCTTCGTAAGCACGACTGGTGTCCAACATTCGCCGTGGTTGACCGTTTGGTTGGGATGTGTCCCACTCAATCCTGCCCTTGAAACCTGTCAATTCAGCTATAAGTTCCGCCAGATCTCTGATCTTGATTTCGAACCCAGCACCGAGATTGACAGGATCTGTCTTGTTGTACTTCTCTGTTGCTAAAAGAATCCCTTCCGCTGCATCTTCAACGTAAAGGAACTCCCTGGTCGGGCTGCCGTCCCCCCAAAGTGTCACTACAGATGACTGATTGTCTAATGAACCGGAAACAGTCCCTCCCGCATCAGCCTCTATAAATTTACGAATCTGAGCAGGTATAACGTGGGACTGTTGAGGATCAAAATTGTCACCGGGTCCAAAAAGATTCACCGGCAGCAGATATATCCCATTGAAACCATACTGTTGCTTATACGCCTGAAGCTGCACCAGCAGCATCTTTTTTGCCAGACCATAAGGAGCATTGGTCTCTTCCGGATAGCCGTCCCAAAGATTGTCTTCCTTGAAAGGTACCGGTGTAATCTTCGGATAGGCACAGATTGTTCCAACACAGACGAATTTATCAACCTTGAATTGCCGGGCATATTCGATTAACTGTATGCCCATAATGGCGTTATCAAAGAAGAATCTTCCAGGATTCGCTCTATTTGCTCCGATCCCACCGACCACAGCAGCGAGATGAATGACAATATCGGGTTTGGTTTCTTTATAGAGTTTTTCTATCGTTACACGATCTCTCAGATCGTACTCCTCAATAAGAGGAACAAAAACATAACGGCAGCCGCGTTCTTTGAGTTTATTTACAATCACTCTACCTAAAAAGCCGGCGCCGCCAGTTACGACAATTCTTTTATCCTCGAAAAAGCTCATTTAACGTCCCTGATAGATACCTTCAGCTTTACCTGCCAATTCCAATTCTAATATCTCCTGGTCTGCATCGACCATAAGTTGGGCAAGTTTTCCAAACCGGGTTTCCGCCTTCCAACCAAGAACTTTCTCGGCTTTCTGGGGATCCCCTATCAGCATGTCTACTTCAGTCGGTCTTAAATAGCGTGAATCCAACTCAACATACTCCTGCCAATCCATACCTGCATGAGTGAACGCTTCTTTGAGAAACTCGCGGACGGTGTGTGTCTCGCCGGTCGCAAGCACGTAGTCGTCAGGTTCGTCCTGCTGGAGCATACGCCACATCCCCTCCACGTATTCCGGCGCGAATCCCCAGTCTCTTTTTGCATCGAGATTTCCCAGATAAAGTTTCTTTTGTAAGCCGGCTTTAATTCGGGAGATAGCTCGAGTGATTTTCCTGGTGACGAAGGTTGGACCACGCCGCGGCGACTCATGGTTGAACAGAATCCCGTTGCAGGCATACAAACCATAGGCTTCGCGATAATTTACAGTCATCCAGAAGGCATAAACCTTCGAAACCGCATAAGGACTACGTGGATAGAAGGGCGTCTTTTCACTCTGAGGCGATTCCACAACCTTTCCGAACATTTCAGAACTGGATGCCTGATAAAACTTACAGTCAATTTCCGTTTCGCGGATCGCTTCAAGTAATCGAATGGTTCCCAAAGCTGTTATATCTCCTGTATATTCAGGAATATCAAAACTTACTCTAACGTGACTCTGCGCTCCAAGATGATATATCTCGTCCGGCTGCAGGCGGTAGAGCAGCTTTATAAGGCTTGTGGAATCGCTCAGATCTCCATAGTGCAAGAATAACCTGATCCCGTTGATGTGCGGGTCACGATAAAGATGATCGATCCGTGAAGTGTTGAATGTGCTCGCACGACGGATTATGCCATGGACATCATATCCCTTGGACAACAACAGCTCCGCAAGATAGGATCCGTCCTGACCTGTAATACCGGTGATAAGGGCATTCTTCATCGGGTATTGACTCTCAGAATAGCCTCTGTAAAAAGATTTTGAATTATTCTAATGTAGCGCTTTACCGAAAATCCCTGCCATTGTGTCATTCTGAACGAAGTGAAGAATCTCTTCGCATTTTAAGTACTTTATAAATAGTGCCTGTTGAAGAAGTCTATTATATGTTATTCCCGCGCACTTCGCGGGAATGACAAACAGGTTACTTATATGGTTATGTCGTACTTTTCGGTCAAGCACTAATTTACTAATCCAATCGATGTTGATAGGATTTTTCCAAATCTGTGAATGTATCCACAATTCCTCGAAGATAGAACAATGAGGAACCTCACTTAGTTAGAATTCACTCAACAGTCAAAGACAAGATACAAAATCAACAAGCGTCAGGCAACATAATTTATTGGGTTGTATGTAAAACTTGAGTTTCTGCATCGGGTAAGCTTTCAGGCTCTTTCTGATAAAGCCTTCAGTGAGTATCGTAGAATCTGTGAATAATCCAAATAAGCCTTGAAAGATCTTGATGAGCCAACACAAGGCAATGCCTCGTGAGCGCTTAAATGAGTGATATTTTGCTTTGTTTGAGCATCACCGAAGAGAATGACTTTAGAATAACCGTGGGCATAACAGCCTTACTGAGAATAATAGAGTAAGCTACTGTCACCTCTCCGCAGGTGACAGCAACACTACGATAGGATTATAATTAGCCTGTCACCTGCGGAGAGGTGACAGCGGCGGGATTGCTAA
>CAYYHI010000261.1:0-3824 GCA_964471745.1 uncultured bacterium
CGGATCTGACTGGTGAAGTGGGAATTTACGCTGATAATGAGTTGGTCGGTTCGGGTGTGTTACGGGATGGCGTGTGTGGCATTTCTGTCTGGGGGGACGATCCTTCGACAGAGGCAATCGACGGTGCTCTGGAAGGTCAGGATTTAGAACTTCAACTCGTTGATGACAACGGTAGGTACCCTCTGGTCTGCGAGATCCTCTCGGGAAAACTAATTTATAAAACCGATACTTACTGTGTCGTAAAACCAATTTTAACGTCAGAGCTACCTTCAGATTTCGCAATAAACAGCATTTATCCCAATCCGTTCAATTCTACAACCAGGATAAATTACAGTGTTCCCTCTGCATCGCAGATATCTTTACGGTTATTTGATCTATCCGGACGCAGAGTGACAGAGCTATTCGAAGGTTTCAAACAACCCGGTATTCACACCATAAACATCAACGCCACAGACCTATCATCGGGTTTGTATTATGTAAGTTTGGAAGTGAATGGAGGTTTGAGGATGAAGAAGTTGGTGTGCATTAAATAGAGATTAAAGTGACAACGGATCTTAAATGGTAAAGCATAGGAGAGATGGTTATGATTAATCAGAGATCCAAACCCGTGAATCGCAGATGTTCAACTGTATCTATCGGATTTCTCGCATTATCCTTGCTCCTCGGAAATCAGGCATTTTCCCAGACTGAGGTTTCTGGTGAGGTGTCCGGCGTCTGGGACGTGAATGGCAGTCCTTATATCGCGGTGGATTCAATTCTCGTCCCTGAAGGTGAACGGCTGATCATCGAGCCGGGGGTGGAAGTCAGGTTTGACGGTCATTTTCCTTTCCTTGTATATGGAACTTTGCTTGTAGTCGGGACAGAAGAGGATTCGATCTTTTTCATGTCAAACCGACCGGAAGATGAGATTCGATGGGGCAGTATTCGTTTTTTAAGCGCCGGTGACGAATCGATCATAGACTACGTCCACATCGAAGGATCTTTTACAGAAGGACAATGGCCTCACTCTGCGGGCGGAGCGATTTATATCGAAAGATGTGCGCCGACAGTCCGCCGCAGTCTGATTACCGGATGTGAGGGCTATAGAGGTGTGATCTGCATCTATCAAGGGCTCGAACCATTAATCGAAGATTGTGTGATAGCAGATAACCTCAGTGGTGGAATCTCATGTTATGGGGTTGATTATCCATTGATTGTCGGCAACAATATACGGGAGAATGGAGGGGAATACGGTATTTATGTTTATCGTGCACAGAGAGCTATTATAAGGGATAACAATATCATCGGGAACGATTGTGTCGGCATCCATGTCATGATGAATAACCTTTCCGTTATTGATAATAACACCATATCCGGCAATTCCAGCAGTGGAATATTGTTTGATGCGTATAATTCAAGCTCTTATAAAGCTGTAATACGAAATAACCATATTTCAGGAAGCGAACAGGATGGAGGTCTTCGCATCAATCGTGGGGGAGAGGCTATAATCGCTGGGAATATATTTCTTAACAACATTCCGGATCGTGAAGGAGGTGCTGCGCTTCGTATAGGTGGGGAGGTTCAGGGTATTCACATATACAATTGTGTTTTCTATGGTAATGGAGACGGTGGAATATCATTTCCCCATGAAAGACCTATTTCAATCCGGAATTGTATTTTCTGGAACAATCGAGGGGAAGAGATCACACGGCGAGCCAATGTTGAATACTGCGTGGTAGAAGGAGGATATGACGGCAGAGGTATTATTGATGAAGATCCCGGATTCGTCGATCCTGATGCAGGTGACTTCAGGCTGAGGGAGGACTCACCCTGCATAAACAGAGGTGATCGATTCCCTATGTACAATGATGCTGACGGCAGCCGCAACGATATCGGCGCTTACGGCGGTAACGATCTGCTGTTCGGATTTGAGACATCAATCGAATTCCCCACCATCGGTCACTTCTGCTATGCTCACGACAGGTTTGTCCTCTGCAATATGAATCAAGATGCACTGATGCTACACAGGTTAGAACTCGATAATCCTGACAATTTCACGGTCTTGCGCGAAGCCCCTATCGAACTACCACCGAATGAGTGGGTCGAATTTCCTTTAGACTTCAACCCGATTGAAGCCGGCGAGCACGAGGCAACTCTTACCTTCAGTATCGAGGATTATGAGCCTTGGGATGAAGCGAGCGTTATGCTGAGTGGCGAAGCGCTGGACGGTTTCTTTAGAGAGGTCTCCGGTGTCTGGACGAGGGAAATGTCGCCGATTCACGTTATAGGTAACATTTTCGTATCTCGATATGACACGCTCTTCATAGAACCCGGTGTGGAGGTTCGCTTCGATCCGGACACAAGGCTGTCCTCGATTAGCACACGGAGAACTTTGATTGCTGCAGGCTCAGATGAGGATTCAATCCTTTTTACATCTGCTCTTGAGGACCCCGAACCAGGTTCCTGGGACAGACTTATAGTCAATGGCAGGATTGAATACTGCGTTATTGAGTTTGCCGAATGGGGTGTTTGGCTGGATGGTGGACGAGTTGAACATTCGACAATAAGGAATTGTGATCGGGGCATCTTGATCCAACCGTTTCAGCAGGACGAAGGAGTGGTGAGCCACTGCTGGGTAGAGAATTGTGACCTGGGAGTTGCGGTCGACCCAGTAGGTGTACTTGAATTCAGCGTGATTATTAATTGTAGAGACGCCATCGAACCAGAAGACGGCGGTTACGCCTATCATAACCTGTTCGCATATAATGATGAAGTTGAACTTGCTTACACTTATTGGATACAAGAAGGTTGGGATGAATGGGAAATTTACAGTTATTTGAGAACTGAAGGCAACATTTTCTACCGTAATAATACACTTCGCAATGACGATCGTCCTCATTGGCATTTCATACACAACTCTGTTTTTGAAAGCGAGGTTTACGGTGATCCGCTTATCGGAGAGCTGAATCAGGAGAATCTGAACGGCACACCCTGCGACGAGAATTTCAACATCACCGAGGACCCACTATTGGTCGATCCAGAGGAGTTCAACTTTCATCTTCAAGGAGATTCCCCCTGCATCGACGCCGGCAATCCTTTATGGCGGCGCAACCCGGACGGTTCATGGGCGGACTTGGGACCACTGCCTTTCGATCACGATGAGGCAGACCCCGTCATAATCGTTGAACCGCAATCCATCAGAGCCGAAGGTTCATCGGAGCACTTTATTAATATCTCCAACGGAGGGGAGGGACGTCTCTGGTGGAGAGCGTCGGTTGATTCGGTTGATGCAGAGTGGGTGAGCTTCGATCCTCAGAACGGGGTACTCCATTTTGGCAGCGACAGCGACATTTTTGTAACGCTCGACGTCGATGACTTCGATCCTGGCGTACATGAAGCAATACTCATTATTAACTCAAACGATCCTGAAAATCCCGACTTCGAAATCAACATCACCGTTGGATCTAATGGAGTAGACGATAACAACCCATCCTCCATACCTGATAAATTCAGTATAATCTCAACTTATCCTAATCCCTTCAATTCATCAACCACCATAACCTACGGTCTGCCGGTTAATGCCGTTGTTGAGCTGTCATTGTTCGATCTGTCCGGCAGAGTTGTTGCCACACTCGAGTCAGGACGCTATCCGGCGGGCTGGCACAGAACGGTGATAGATGCCTCCGGCTTGGCAACCGGGCTCTATTTTATCCGAATGGAGGCGGGGGATTTCAGGTCGACACGGCGGGTGTTGTTGGTGAGGTGATTTGTACGCTTTTTAGGGAGAAAATCCCCCCCTACTATTTGTAGGGGGGGGGCAAAGAGGGGGTTACCTTAAGGATGAA
>CAYYHI010000262.1:0-3815 GCA_964471745.1 uncultured bacterium
GACATTACCTGGTGGGAAAACGACGGTGAGCAGGACTTCACCGAGCATACCATAGTAAGTAATTTCCTCGATGCTCGATGTGTTTATGCTGTAGATGTTGACAACGACGGCGATATGGACGTGCTCGGAGCCGCTTCTCAAGCCAGTGACATTACCTGGTGGGAAAACGATGGGGAGCAGGACTTCACTGAGCATACCATACCAGATGATTATTTCGACGGTGCCTGGTCAGTTTACGCAACAGATATAGATGGCGACGGCGATATAGACGTGCTCGGAGCCGCTCGTGTCGCAGATGACATTACCTGGTGGGAGAGCGATTTGGATCCCACGGTCAGGTGGCTGGCGCTGCCCGACACCAGCTTCGTCGAGGACGGTTCGCTGCAGTTGAGCCCGGAATACCTTTACGACCATATATTCTCACCGGACTTTGACAATGAAGATCTTGTCATCTCTGTCGAGGATGGAGAGCACATATTAGGCGAGTTGAGTGACGAGGGCTTGACCATCACTGCGGATCAGGACTGGAATGGAATTGACTCCTTGATGCTCATCGTAACAGATCCTGACGAGAACAGCGACTCCACTTATCAACATATTATGGTAGCTCCGGTCAACGACCTGCCATCGGAATTTGAACTACTAACGCCGGAAGATGCCGCCTACATTCACGGTCATGATACTTTAGACTTTACCTGGGAAAGTTCAACCGACCCGGACGAAGATGCCGAAGTACATTACTATTTGATGGTGTTAGTAATTTACCATCCGGATTACCCTGATACAACTCGATATGATTCAAATACTGATAACACTTTCAGGCTAGATGATGGAAATAAACCTGAAACGTGGTACTATGGCGGTGACTTTTTGCCGTTGGTCGAGTGGTGGGTGCAAGCCGTGTCTGGCGAAGATACGACCAATAGCACAAGCAAGTTTAGTTTAGACATAGCTGCCTCGGTTGAAGATGAGCATTGTACCGTAAAAGAGTTTGCCCTGTCCAACCCCTTCCCCAACCCCTTCAACAGCACCACCACTATCGACTACTCGTTGCCCGTGGCGGGAGCGGTGTCGCTGGCGGTTTATAACCTGTCTGGGCGGGAAGTGGCAAGGATCGCTGATGGCGTGGTGATGCCCGCGGGACAGCATGAAGCAGTGTGGGCGGCGGATGGGATGAGTAGCGGGGTGTATGTGGTGAAGCTGGTGGCGTCCGATCAGATGTTTACGAGGAAGGTGATGTTAATCAGGTAGTTGGAATCACTCTCAGGAATGCCGACGCTCTGCAACATATCGCATTTGAGAGACCCGTCCCGAAATTTCGGGACGGGTTTTCTATCATTGAGTTGGAAAGTTTGAAAGTTGTAAAGTGGGAAAGTATCAACTTTTAAACTTTTCAACTTTTCAACTTCCTAACTTTCTCTGAACCTCGTTGCATTATACTCATCAATTGCCTTAAATTACCATTATGTCCGCTTCAGATAAAACCTCGCAGGCGACAGGCAGGCTGTACCTCGTACCGACACCCATCGGCAACCTGACAGACATCACTCTGCGAGCAGTCGAGACGCTGAAAAACGCCGACATAGTCTGCGCTGAAGACACACGTCGTGCGCGCATTCTGTTCGAACGTTATGACATCCGTTGCAAGCCATACAGCTACCGTGACCAGAACGCAGCGCGGATGGCGGTAAAGATCGTCGACTGGATCAGGGATGGCAGAACAGTGGCAATCGTTTCCGACGCCGGAACGCCGGGCATTTCCGACCCGGGCTACCGGGCGGCAAAGGCGATCATCGTCGCCGATCTGCCTCTCGAAGTCCTGCCAGGTCCAACCGCGATTGCGCCGGCTCTGGTGCTGTCCGGTTTGGGTGTGGACAGGTTTGCCTTCGAGGGATACCTGCCGGTTAAAAAGGGCAGACGAACTCGCTTGCGTGAGCTGGCTTTGGAGCCTCGGACAATGATCCTTTATGAGGCTCCTCATCGTCTTATCACGACGCTTTCCGACCTTAATGAGTATCTCGGTGGCGACAGGCTGGCGGCGGTAGCCCGCGAACTGACGAAGATTCATGAAGAGGTTATCCGACGCCCTTTGTGTCAGCTTCAACAGTATTTCTCAACCAAACCGCCGAAAGGCGAAATCGTGATCGTTGTCGAAGGACTCGTCGCTTACACCAAGCGGATAAAGAAAAGGGCTGAGTAATTATAAGCCATCGTCAACCCGCCGTCAACCCACCGCGGTTGACGGTTAAACATAACCTGCCACCCACGGAGGGGCGGCAGCGGCTGACAGAATAGCGGTTAACAGGATAAATCAATGCATCCAACAATATACCAATTAGGTCCGGTCAGACTCGCCAGCTATGGTATGATGGTCTTTTTCGCCTTCGCTTTCGGGTTGTGGCTGAGTACGGTACGCGCCAGGAAGGTCGGTATAGAATCCGGCAGGGTCATGGATCTGACGATGTGGATACTGGTCAGCGCCATGGTCGGCGCGCGTCTGACTTATGTATTGTTTCATCTGGACGAATTCCAGGGGCGCTGGCTCGACGCTGTCAATCCGCTCCAAAGCGACGGCACTGTCGGTATAGCCGGTCTGGTTGTCTTGGGAGGCGTGATCCTCGCCATACCGGTGGCTTACTGGTACATGAAGCGACATAACATCCCCTTCCTGAAGATGGTGGATGTGATGGCGCCTTCGCTGGCTTTCGGGATAGCTATCGCCCGCATTGGCTGCTTCCTGAACGGCTGCTGTTTCGGTCTGCCCACCAATCTACCCTGGGGTGTAATCTTCCCGGGTAACTGCTATGCCGGCTCAGTCTTCCCTGATCAGCACATCCATCCGACGCAGCTTTATGCGATCATATTCAATGCGCTGTTCGGCGTGATCCTGCTCCTGCGCACACCTCACAAACGTTTCGACGGCGAGCTGTTCTACCTGTTCTTCCTGCTTTACGGTACATACCGCATGTTAATAGAAACCATTCGTTACTACCGTCCGAGTATGGTGCTGTTTGAAACCGGCGCCTTCCACTTCACCTTCAGTATGCTGGTATCGCTGCTGATGACGATCGCAGCGGTTGTTTTACTGTTGAAAGGATACAGAAGCGCGGGAGGCAAGATTGACAAGGGGTAAGCTGATCAGTTTCGAAGGCATCGACGGCTCCGGCAAATCGACCCAGGCAAAAAGAGCATACAACCATCTAAGGAACAAAGGGATCGAATGCAGACTATTGAGGGAGCCCGGCGATACCGTATTAGGGGAGCGAATCAGGAGCATACTCCTCTCGGCGGCTGAGGAGGGGTTATCGATGGACGGCTACACTGAATACCTGTTGTTCGCCGCGGCTCGGGCTGAGCTTTCCCGCACCGTTATCAATCCACTGCTGGAAAGAAGCTGCGCGGTTCTGCTTGACCGTTTCGGCGACTCATCGACTGCTTACCAGGGATACGGTCACGACGTCGATCTGGATTTTATCTTACGGACCAACGAGATCGCCACCGGCGGCATCAAACCCGACCTGACCATTTTGTTCGACGTCGATCCTGAAACAGCCTTATCGCGCCCGGGCAACTTCGACGACCGGATAGAGAAGCGCGGGCTGGATTTTTTTCAGCGCGTGCGAAACGGCTTTCTGACGCTGGCGGAGAAAGAATCCGACCGCTTCAGGATAGTAGACGCCTCACAGGATATTGAAACTGTCGCAGGCGAGGTTATCCGGCATATTGACGAGCTTTTTTGTTAATGTATAATGCGGCACAGGATTGCACCACCTACTGGAATGGGTAGACCCGACAATCCTGTCGGGTGTTAATAA
>CAYYHI010000263.1:0-3752 GCA_964471745.1 uncultured bacterium
TGTTTTTAAGTGACTTCTTGATCTTTTCATATTCATTAGCGAATGCATCAATATTCACAGGTGCAATGCAGGTTTGACGTGTTATAAATGTTGCCAGTGGATCAAGATCAAAACATACCGACCTTCTCTTATTTGACAAGGCTTCTATAGCAGTAACTCCTGTGCCACAAAATGGGTCTAAAACCAATCCATCAATGGGACAGAAGTGCTTGATATATTCGCATACAACATTAGAGGGTTGTTTAGTATAGTAGGGATGAATTCTGCTATGCCATGCTTTCGTTTTTTCTGCAAGAAAGGATTCCCTCATGGGTTCTACTGTGAACCCAGTTTGCTTGGGTATCATATTCACTACCCATCCGCCACCTCATACGCTTCCCTCGCCGCGGCGGCGTTGGCTTCCTGCTTGGCGGGGACATCCTCCTCTATCGCCGCGACCACCGACTCGATCTTCACCACCTTCAACACCTTCGCAATCGCGCCCAGAATCGACGTGTTCACGATCGGCTGCGTGACCGATCCCAGACCGTGCTTGACAGCAATCGACGACGCATCTATGGTCACGACCTTGAAATCACCTTTGAAATCGAAATCCTCCGGTTTTTTCTCGGTGTTAATCAGGATCGTAGCGCCCGGTTTCAAGCCCTGAGTGACGTCGAGCATCTGCAACAGGCTCTGGTCGAGTATAATAATGTGATCGGGATTGTATATCTGGGTTCTGATGCGGATCGGTCTATCGTCTATTCTCACGAACGCCATCACCGGCGCGGCGCGCCTCTCCACGCCGAACGTCGGGAAAGACTGAACATAACGACCTTCCTTAAACACGGCGACGGCGAGCAGCTTGCCGGCAACGACGCCGCCCTGCCCCCCACGGCTGTGAAACCGTAACTCGAGCATTGTATCCTCTATTACGTTTAATAACCGATGATTCAAAGAAAAATCAATGATTCTAATATACTAATAAATTCACAAACTTACAAGCAAACGGATGCCGGGTGAACACGCTGTTATAATCCAAAGCCTTGATTTGAATCGTTCAGAACAGTATATTAAACGTATGTCTGAGTTTGCACTTTACATCCATTATCCGTACTGCCTGAGCCGGTGTCCGTACTGCGGCTTCGCATCGTCCGTGCTTGACGAACGACAGGCGGAACGCTATCGCGCCGCGCTCTCGTGTGAGCTCACACTGCGCACATCTCAATCGCCTTGGAACGAAAGTCGTTTGCGCAGTATTTACTTCGGCGGCGGAACACCAGCGTTGATGCCTGCCGAATACCTGAAGGAACTGCTTGAAGGTATAAGAAACAGATTCGACTATCCCCCTGACATCGAAGTCACCCTCGAAACTAATCCGGGTGTCTGTAAAATAGACAACATTCGTGCTTTCCGCGATGCCGGTGTGAATCGGTTATCCGTCGGCGCGCAGAGTTTTCACGATGACGAGCTCAAATTCCTCGGTCGCATCCATTCAGCGGATGATATTGATACCGCTGTCAAGCAGGCTCGTACCGCCGGTTTCGACAATCTCTCGCTCGACTTGATATACGGCATTCCCGGTCAGAGCGTTGGATCATTCATCACCAGCGTTAGGCATGCCCTGGATCTCGAAATCGTCCATTTATCCACGTACGCGCTGTCAATTGAGAAGGGAACGGAGTTCGCAAGACTGATCGAAGAAGGCAAATTGTCAAAGCCCGATCCCGACCTTGCCGCCGAACAGTACGCGGAGTTGTGCTGCGTTATGCGTGATGCCGGTTTCGACCACTACGAACTGACCAACTTCGCTCGTCCAAACCGCCAATCAGACCACAACTGGACATACTGGCGTCGCATCCCTTATCTGGGGCTCGGCGCCGCCGCGCACAGCTTCGACGGCGTAAGTCGCTGCTGGAATACCCGTGACACCGCTCTATATATTGACCTGATAAAATCGGGGAAAACAGCGGTTACCGACGAAGAAACTCTACTCCCGGAGGAGGAGCTCGAAGAAACTGTCTACCTGGGACTGCGCACTATCGACGGACTTGATGAAGCCGTTGCCGGGCAAGTTGCCTCGCCTGAAATACTCGAGGAACTCCTGTCGCACGAATTCCTGACATTGCGAAACGCCAGGCTTCACATCCCCGAACAGCGCTGGCTGCTGTTGGATGAGATTGCGCTCAAACTGTTGTAAAAGCTCCTTCTCTTGAGCTTGACATAAACTACATGAGTGCTTATATTCAATAGTATTACTTCTGATCCGGTTAGATAGAAAGACCGCTTCAGCTTATCCGCCACAACCATTAAAAGAGGTCGACTCATGAAGAAACTTACTGGTTTATCAATATTTGCGCTTATATTAATCCTGGCATCAACCAATCTTTCCCATGCCGGACACGCACTCAGATTTAACCTGAACAATGCTGAACGTGTCAGAATCCCCGACTCCGAATCGCTCGACATCGACGGTCAGGGACTGACTATGGAGGCATGGATCTATGTACCCGATCAAGATACTGCATTGGCAATGACCATCTGGAACAAGGAAAACTCTTATGAAGCTCAGGTACGAGGCGGGATTTTTCAGGTCGCTGTCCATACACAGGGAAATTGGGTGTGGCTTGGCGATAACGCCCAAATCCGCCTTAACGAGTGGACCCATGTTGCGGGAACCTATGACGGACGATTAGTGCGAATATATTTGAACGGGGAATTGATGTCTACCCATGACGACGAACAAGGCGACATAGATCCCTGTGACGATCCCTTCTACTTCGGAACTCGACCGCACGCCGAATTCACGATTAACTACACGGGCGATCTCGATGAAATGAGGATTTGGAACATTGAGCGCTCTGAAGAAGAAATTCAGGAAACGATGAACGTAATGCTCTCCGGTGATGAAGAGGGTTTAGTGGGATACTGGCGGATGGATGAAGGCGAAGGACAGGCTGTTCACGACATGACAGCCAACGAAAATCACGGTTTTTTGGGATCAGAAGAGGATGAAGATCGCCACGACCCAGAATGGATTGTATCTGAAGCTCCGGTATATGGCGGTGAAATCCTCCTCTCGCGAGATGCTGTGCATTTTATTCCGATCGGGATTGGCGGCGAGATTGAAAGTCGCGATGAAATACTTGTAATATCAAATATTTCTGAAGACGAAGACGAATATATGGTTGTTGACTTCAGTTTCGAATACGACGGGGATAGACCGGAATGGTTGACCATCGAACCTTTGGAAGGTGAGATTGATGCCGGTGAAGAGGTTGAAATTACGTTTACAGCCTCGAGCGAAGGTATGGATGCGGGAGAATATGAAGCAACTGTATTCTTATACAGCAATGCGGCGAACCTCAGAATGGCTGAAATTCCGGTCAGTGTTACATTTGTTGATGGCGTAGGATCTCTGAGCGGTTGTGTTACCAATGCCGCCAACGACCAGCCGGTCGAAGGAGCTTTAGTAGAGGCAATTGCCGACTTCAATATGCAGCGAATTACTGATGAGGATGGTAATTACGATTTCGGACCATTTACTCCAGCATACACATATCACCTCAGATGCTCTGCTGATGATTATTTAATCCTTGAATCTGTTGAAGTAACAGTGCATCCGCGAGAGGCGGTTCGTTATGACTTCGAACTCCTTCACTCCCGGTTCATGCCCCGTCCCGGTCAGGTCAACGCCTTCCTTGCGCCGGACGAATCCATCGAAGTTCCGCTGACCGTGAGCAACACGGGCAACGGTCCACTGACCTGGTCGG
>CAYYHI010000264.1:0-3712 GCA_964471745.1 uncultured bacterium
TTTCATTTTCTCCTGTGCAACAATTATATCCTGATCACCCTGCGGATCGACCATGACCTTGTCGGCAACCGAAGCCAGATAGTACTGCATCATCCCGCCGCGCTCGATGTATACGACAACCTTCCTGCCTGAAGCCTGAATATCCTTGATCTTCTCGCGCACCTCCCAGATTAACTCCGGTGAACTGTACATGTCTTCGGTGATCTTAATCGCCAGACCTCCGACACGCGGGTCGTTCTTCACCATGTCGAGAGTTTCGAGCAGTTCGACCAGCGTATGTCCTTTATTGTCAAACAGTTTATAGCGCTGGTACTTGATGGCGTCGTCGAACTTCATATTAAGGTACATCTTGTTCTTCATCAACCGATTGGTGATAAGATCCGGCTTGGGGAAACCGATTCTCACGCCGTAGGTTGTGTAAGTTTGATCACCCTCCTCGTCGAAGTGCGGTAGAGCAGAGCCCGTGAAGCCGCTGACAGTTAAGGACAGACCTGCCATATAGCTGCCGCCCTGGAAATATTTACCTACGATCGCTATCCCAGGCAACGGTTCTACCGCTGCTCCCGCCGCCCACAGGACGTCCTCGAACCGGTCATTGCTGCCCATCGCAGCGTCGCCGTACAGGGTGAGCATGTTTGTTCCCAGCGGGCGGACGCCCAGATCCAGAACGCCGCGCAGATCCTTGTCCTTCAGCGCGTAGCTGCCGACGAAACCGATTGATGCATAGCGGTTGGGTCTTTGAAGCGATCCGAACGAGAGAACATTGTTTCGCGCCATCCCGGGGGCTTGTGTGCCTCGCGACCAGGAATAAGCGACACCGAAACTCTCCTGCTCATCGCCTCCGCCAAGCGCAATAGTATAATCCTTCAGCGCATGACGCGTGATGTTTCCAAAGCCATCGTCACTGCCGTAATCCCAATGCTGGACATTGAAACCGATACCCTTTTCGCCAAGCATCAGCGCCCAGTTTTTCTGGTTCAGGCTATCATCTTCAAGGTCGTTCCAGAAGAATTGAGCCTCCGGTCCCTTCATCATACCCCACACAGCCGGGTTGAAGAAGGCGCCTGATGCGTCACCTGCTGAACCGGGCGTTCGGACGAGAAAATCCGACTGGGGATAGTAATAGGGGAGGTAGAAAGGTTCGGCAAGCGATGATGTGCCTGCCAGAAGCACTCCAATCAACAACAAGGGAATAAGCTTATGCACGCTTTACTCCTTTTTATTTTATGTTAGCATTTAGATTTCACGTCAATGAAGGTAAAAAAATAACATTTACCGACTAAACAATCAAGCCGGATAGGAATTAAAGGCTGGTCAGTTATATAATATAACATACCTGTCCCAGATAGATCATCGCAGGCGGGACGCCTGCCATCTGTTAATAAATCATATCTTTGACGGCAGTGATTATGTCACCTATTGCACAGATTATGGCTCTGTATTTAGACTTGTGAAACCTCGAAAATGTTACATCATTGACTTACAGTAAAAGGATGCTTATATTTCTCACTTGTATTATCGAGCAATTATGAGGAAGAGCTGTGAAAGCTTCAAGAGTTTACCTGTTAGCTTTCCTGATTGCGCTGCTTGGGTTGTCCGGGTGCAATATATTTGAATTTGCCAGCCCGTCGGATAACCAGAAGAGTCTGATCGAGGAAGGCAGGGAAATGCTACGGGACGGGGATTACGAGGGCGCTTTCAACAAGTTCACGGAAGCGCTCGAGAACGATCCGTACAACAGCGAGCTGCGTTATTTGCGCGCCAAGGCGGCGATGCGGAGGGCGGGAACCAATGCGATAACGCTCGCCACCGAAATCTCCACGCTGGACACACAATCTGATTCGGTGATGCTGCCCTTCCTTGACCCTGACGGGTGGCACAATGAGCGGGTGGACGCGCTCTACCAGGGCGTCATGAGCGCCGGGGGAGACCTCCGTATGATAATGGATAGCAGCGCTACCGGCATGATAGAGCCCGATGACATCCTGATCGACTTTGGAGTAGTGCTGGCGGTCAATGGGATACTCCTCTTCCGCGATACCAACCAGGACCTGATAATTGACGAAAACGACATCCCGCTATATGTATTCTTCAAGAATGGTAAATTTAACATTCAAGGGCTTTACGATGTTGTGTTCGGCTATGATACACTGGAAACCATCGACACTTCACCTGGCGCCGAAGCAGTCAACAACCTCATCGACAGACTAACCGAGCTGCTGCAGGAAGGCGCTGAAGCGATTCTTCAGTTCATCCGCGACTTCGGTGAAGAGAGCGGTATCGACGAAGTGGATCTCGAAGATGTGATCGAGAGCATCAAGAACGGCACCGGCAAGTACTATGTCGATGACGACCGCGATAATGACGACGATGGACGCGTCGATGAGGAATATCTTAACGGCGACGATGACGACCTCGACGGCTGGACGGATGAAGACAGCAACGGGCTAAGAGGACCTTAAGGGAGTTATGACAATGAAAACAAGGCTGATTATCACCGTACTCGCTGTTCTGTTGATTGCCGGGTCTGTTTACAGCCAGCCGTTGCACCTGGGTTACATGTCCGTCGCCGCGATGGGCATGGGCGGTTCATACACGGCATATCCGCGGGACGCGACGATGACCGTCACCAATCCGGCGCTGCTGAACCGGGCGAAGTTTCATCTGACCATACTATCGTTTCCCATCGGCGTGGATAGCGAGATATTCGACTTCGTCGATTTCGTCGATAGACACAGCGAAGACTTGGAGAATTACGAAGCGCTTGAACCCCATGAAAAGGAAGAGCTGCTGCGCGACGCTGAACCGTTTGACGACAAGTGGTATCACGTCAACACCAATGCCTTCATGGGTTTAACCGTACCCCCTGCAAGCTTCGGTGCGGCAATTTACAACGATATGCTGACCGGCGCCAAGATAGACCAGGGTATTATTCTTCCGGCGGTGGGATTAAAGGGCTATTCTGACCTCGGCATAGCTTTCGCCAAGGGTTTCAATTTCATGGATTTCGAAGCTGGATTGGGGCTCAGGTTCTATCAACGCAGTTCTTTCACACCGATCAGGGTTTCAGCGAACGACATCGGATCCATAACAGACATCCTTAGTGAAGGATTGGAGGAGTTGGAGGATAAGAAGTCCGGCTTCGGTATCGACGCGGGCGTTATCAGGACGATCAACTACAAGCTCGATCTTGCGGTGACGGTTCAGGACCTGATCGGTTCGCACGACGGCTGGGTCAAACCGAACCTGATCACCGGCATTGCCTATCAAGCCAACGAACAATTACTGCTCTGCGCCGACATGAACGACTGGTTCAACACGCAGGGTGTCGGCTTTTTCCAGAAGCTGAACATGGGCGCCGAATACAGGCTGCCGCTTCTGCTCGATGTCCGCATCGGCATTCACCAGGGGTACCCGACCGCTGGTGTGGGTCTCAGGCTGTTGATCCTCAAGCTCGACTACGCTTACTTTGGTAAAGAAGGCGGCAACCTGCCCGGTCAGATCCAGGAGTACAGCCACCGGTTCGGCACCACAATCGGGATTAATTGATTCCCCGTGCAATGTGTTCCTTTTTTCGTCGTGTTTCTTTTTCAACATACCAGCGAAACAGACTGTCTAAGAATGTTCAAATACCGGTGTCGACCCACCGCGGTCGACACAACAATTTACGCAGTATCAATAATTAAGCTGTCAAGCACGGTGGCATGACAGC
>CAYYHI010000265.1:0-3710 GCA_964471745.1 uncultured bacterium
CCACGAGTATCGACTGGGTTAAGGACAGATCCAGGCTTAAATTTTTAAGCCCTTTATAAACCATGGAAAGAGCAAGAATAGCGCATGTAATGCCAACATAGATCGGGAGAACCCTTGAGGCTGCTTCAACCGGATTATGCCGTTTAAGTATACTGTTCTGGACGATTCTGAAAGTGATATAGGCGGCAATCCCGCCACCGATGGGAGATAAAACCCAGCTTATTGCTATATTGCCGATATTACTCCAGCGGATTGCGCTAAAACCGCAGCTGACCAGTCCGAAGCCTACCATCGCGCCGACAATTGCATGAGTAGTGGAAACGGGAACTCCGAAATGCGTTGCCACTTGCAGGAATAGACCGGAACCGATCAAAGCGGCAAGCAAGCCATAGAGCAATAAGTCAGGATCAGCTTCGAAATGAGTGGTTTCGATTATTCCTTTGCGAACGGTGTCTGTTACGTGTGCACCGACGAGTACAGCTCCGACCAGTTCAGCGAAGATCGCTATCAGTACCGCTTGCTTGATTGTAATTGCTCTGGAGCCCACGGAAGTACCGAAGGCGTTGGCGAAATCGTTAGCTCCACCCATAAAAGAAGCATAGAAGCTGATTGCGACCGCGGAAATCAGGAGGTAATACGGAAAGCCTATCACGTCCACGTGCTATGTAATCCTTATTATTTGTTAAGCATGTTGTGCAGCCATTCGCTGGTTTTTTCGGCGTAATCAGCCAGGTCCCCCACCAGGTCAAGAACGCGGAACCAAAGCATCACATCCGTTGCTTTCATCTCGTCTTCATGTTTAAACAGCTTCTTGGCAACCTCCAGACCAGCAAGGTCTGCTTCACGTTCTGCTTCTTCCGCTTTTTCAACTAATTCGTGCAATGTTGCGGTATCTTCTCCCTTAAAACCCGCTTCCACCAGTGGTTTAAGGTGATCCGTGGCTTCATCTGCAAGCATGCAGACATTCAATACAGTATCAACAAAGGAAAGGATCTCATCTCTTAAGGCTGGTGGAGTAGCCAATGGTTTTAAGCTTGTTATCACTGCGATATCCTCAACTGCATCAGCCAGGTCGTCCTGTATCTTCAGGTATCTAAGAAGATCCTCTCTATTCACAGCCAGGAAGATGCCCTTGGGTATAATGCGTCTGATTTTGACCTTCAACAGGTCGGCTTCTTTTTCAGCTTCGTATATCCTCTTGGAGAGTTCCTGTTGTTTTTCGGTGTCTTCCGCGAAAATAGCCTCAAAGAGAGGCTTGACCAGATCGGTACAGTCACGAACCTTCAGCCTGTGCTCATAGAGTGGCTCGAAAGGGGATTTGTGAAACAGGTCAAGAATGTGTTTCATTGTTTATCCTGAGATTATTTGTTTTTCGATACTGTAATATTCTGAGTGGGGATTCATCTTGGAACGGAAGGATTACAATTTATTGTCCAACACCGAACAATCCAAGTTGACGGAAGTGATTTGTTTAACTTTGCTAAAACACATCCCGTTCGGGTCGATTCCACAGGAAACGGGTCAGTCCGCGCGGCGTGCCGATCCACAAAGTATCACTCTCCAACACCAACCTCTGGACGCGCGGGTGGGGCAAGCCCTCCCGAACGCCGTACTCAACCCAATTCCCTCTCAGGAAGTTGAAGCGCTTCAAGCCCTTATCGGTACCAATCCATAAAAGAGAATCATTTCCCACCATGTCCAGGGGTTTACCGCCATCCAGATGAACCTTTCCCAGGATATCAGTCCACGTTTCACTACTTTTATCAAAGACTTTAATTCCGTAAGTTGTGCCGATCCAGATCCTGCCGCCGGTAATTTCGATAGATCTTGACGGTTCGGGACTGAAGATTTCGCCCTTTGTCTCGATTTCCGAGACTGCATCGCGCGAAAACCGAATAACTCCCTGCAATCCCGCAGCCCATATATTGCCCTCTTCAGTCGCAAGGTCGCTTGTTATCAGTTCATCAGCGGCTTCAAAACCGGCTTTCCATATCGGTCCTGAAGGTAGTTTGAAGCGGTTCAGACCTTGATTGCCGCCAACGAAGAGGACACTTCTCAGTCGCGCCAGAGCCCTGAGATCAAGACCAGCTAAACCGTCGAACCGGTCGTACGTTTTCCAATCGTCATTATCTTTTTCAAAACAGACCAATCCCTGATCGGTGGCGAAATACACCTGGTTGTTATAAATAAGCGCATCCCAGGCGTGGTGGGAATTCAATCCGAAGGTCAAGGCTTCGTCGTATCTGGTCCATCTTCCTGTCCGACGGTCGAAACGACTGAAGCCCGACTTGGCAGTTCCATTATTACCCCCTGCCCAGATCACACCATTGTCATCGAGTGCGATCGCTTTCACATCGTTTCCCGCCAGTCCAAGCTGAAACAGTTCCAGGTTCATCCTTCTACTGTCAGCTATTGCCAGACCGAGCCCCGGATAACAGATATACGATTTCCGGTCGTAATCGTTAAACCGTTCAAAGACCGGCATAAAGACGTCCTGCTGCCAATCCTTGATACTGCCATCCTCGCTGTTGAAGAAGATGCTGAAGTCGGTCGTGAAATACGACGGAAACTCATGCGGCGTCCAACCTCTCCTTCCAGTCCAGCGTATGCTTGCCGGCAGATCACCCGCCATAGTTTCCATCCTGAGGCTGTGCGGATCGATCGCCAGGATTCTATCTTCAGTACCACTGATTTCCACTAATATAAATTCACCGGCGTCACCGAGTGATTTAATCCTCTGGTTTTGAACCCGGTGATCATCGAGGCGGTACCACGTCCGGAAATCACTGCGCCAGTAAAGTAGTTCACTCGTCGTCGCCAGCCACAGCGTTCCGGAATCCTCGTGCCAGAGGATAACCCGACCGTTCGTCAGCGGTATTGCCTCGTGCAGACCGACACCGGCGAACCACGGATCCAGCATTTCACCGGTAAAGCGTGAGAACCGCCAGACACCTCCATCGGTGGCGACATAAACATCCTCTCTTCCGATGTCAACGCACCAGACTTTACGACTGTCGGCGTAGGTAACCATATCGTCCTGATGGTAGCGCGGTTGAGCGGATGAAAGCGTTACATCGACCGTAAGTTGGAGGATAACAGTTATCGTGAGGATGAATCGCATTGTTATTAAGTGTGAAAGTTTTGTAGTGTCAGCGTTTTATTGTTATTCTCACTTTCCGGTGGTGCCCCTTGATGGTTGTCATTCCCGCTTTCCAGTTTGTCCATTAATGTGAAAAACGCACAGAGTATCATCATTCCATCGAAAGATGGAATCCAGTAACGCATGTAATATCAGCAACTTCTCTGGATTCCAACTTCCGTTGGAATGATGAATATCAAGACATTAATAATGAATATCAAGACAATAATGATGAATACCGAGATAATTTTGCATCATCGGACACTGTTTCGAAGGAATATTCATGCAGCAGGCTGCACAACGGAGCATGAAAACAGCGCCTTCTACCCCCCCTTTTATTCCCCCCCGCAGAGCGGGGGGGAGTGAATTGTGAAGGCTATTTCCCGAGGAATGACAACCATCAAGGGATATCAACGATGTTCTACTAATGGGTGTAGATTATAGTGAACACAAAGTAGATTCACCTTGTAGGAGGACGGGTCTCCGTACACACATTGAAACACGGGTTGAGCAAGGGGGCGGTAAAGACAATCAACCCGTGCCACACAAAACAGAAAGTACGTTCTCCTGA
>CAYYHI010000266.1:0-3709 GCA_964471745.1 uncultured bacterium
CAGGTATTTTCTCGACATCGCCGAGCATTCGATATGCCAGCCGGGGCGACCGCGCCCGAACGGTGATTCCCAGTATACGTCCCCATCCTCTTCTGTCCAACCCTTCCACAGCGCGAAATCACGGAAGTCATCCCGTTCATATTCATCGGAATCTATCCGAACCCCCTTCGCCAGCTTCTCGAGGTTCATACCCGACAACCTACCATAATCAGGAAAGGAGTTTATCCTGTAATAGATCGATTTCTCAACCTTATAAGCGTTGCCATTGGCAATTAGAAGTTCTATCAGATCGATCATATCAGGGATGTGCTCCGTGGCTGCAGGATAATGCTCAGCGCGTTCGATGTTCAGGATATCCAGATCCTTGAAGAATCTTTCAGTAATGGGATAAGTAATTTCCTTCAGTGGAATATTACGAGCATTGGCTTCTCGTATGGTTTTATCGTCAACGTCGGTCAGATTCATCACTTGAGTTATCTGATAGCCAAGAAACTTCAACGTACGACGCAGCAGATCCTCAAACATATACGCCCTGAAGTTGCCGATTGTCGCATCGCTGTATACTGTTGGACCGCATGTATACATACCAACCTTACCAGGTATGCGCGGTTCAAACTGAACCTTGCGACGCTGGCGTGTATCATAAATATAAAGGGACATCTCCGTTCCTGAACTGAATTAAGACTGAGGCTAAACTGAAGCGATAGAACTCTTCATCCTTTTTCTGTATTTGACATAATACGAGATCCAAGAAAAACCTGCAATAACAACCAGAAAGTAGACAAGCCAGATTATATACGGGATTCTTACAGTATATCCAATAACAAATAAACCCATGACAAGCATGTATTTCCTGCCCAATTCATCAGATGACATAACCTGACCGCTTCTTAAATAAAGACGTAAGTTAATATATAAAATGCCGATATCACGTGCGATTATTATTATCATAATCCAGAGTGGCAAACCGCGACAACTGTATAACAGGAAAATCATGGCAATAGTCCAGACCTTATCCGCCACTGGATCAAGAATTAAACCCAACCTGGACTGCTGCGACAGACGCCTTGCCAGGAAGCCGTCAAGATAGTCCGTCAGATACGATACAATGATCAGCGTCAACACTATCCAGTATGCACTGGGACTTGGATTACTGAAGAAAACAGCAATCGGCCAAATAAGGACGATTCGAGCAATTGATATTAAGTTCGGGACTAATCTTAGTTGAGAAAGCACATCATCCCAGCTCATGCGATTGAAGTTTCGTTCACCCGGAACGTCGTGTATTTTAGACTGGCTATGATTCAAACGAACGCCTTGATAATATCCACAACCAACCTTGGCTGCGAAGCCAATCCTTTCAGGAATACGTTACGCAACGTACGTTTTTCCGGAGGCAGCGATAATATCTGGTGTGCGGTTTTATTAAATATTTCATCGCTCAAGTTGAAAACTCCTTCCTTAAGCCGGTATGCTCTCAAGTGCGGCTTTACAATATCCTTCTCAATCCTGAACGTATAGTCTTTCAATCCATCCTCGGAAACATCCCCTCGCGCGACGCCAGCAGCTGCGACCTGTCCGGCATGATACCCGCCGACCAAAGCCACATAGATTCCGCCTCCAGTAAGCGGATTAGCATGACGAGCTGCATCGCCAGTGACAATCAAGCCATCCTTGACGGGTTTCTTGATCGGTTTTGCCACCGGTACACCTCCCGCTGCTTCACTTATGACAGACGGTTCACCGTACCGCTTGGCAATGAACTCCTGCAATTTCCGATAAGCGACTCCTCCGTCACAACGCTTGGTGGAAACGCCAATACCGACATTAGCTACACCGTCACCTTTCGGAAAAATCCATATATATCCACCGGGCGCTATATCATTACCGAAGAAGAAGTGACAATAAAATGGAGTTTCGTCTATACCTGCAATCATGAATTGATATGAGTTCTCAAGGTCTACAGGTTTTAGTTGTGTTGGAATTCCAGCCCATCTCGCCACGCGTGAATCAACGCCGTCCGCTGCAATAACTACTTCGGCTGTTATTTTCCGTCTCCTGCCAAATCGTGTGAAATACACACCTTTCACCGATCCGTTGTCCATTACGAGTCCATCAACCTCGCAACGCGTCCGCAACAGAGCGCCTGAGCGTGCCGCATATTCTGCCAGCCAACGATCGAAACGTGTTCGTTCCAGTACCAGTCCCAATTCAGAACTCATAACCGGAACCTCAGTACCATCAGGCGAATGCATATGCAATCCTTTGACATGACTTGCAACATATTTTTCATCTATATCGAAGAATCTTTCGAGCTGATGGACAGAAACTGCTTCACCGCACCTTACCGGAATTCCAAAGGTGGAGTCCCGTTCCAGGATAAGTGTTCTCGCGCCCTTCGAAGCTGCTGCTGCACCTGCCATAGTGCCAGCGGGACCGCCTCCTACAATAACCACGTCATACTTATCATTTACCATTATCACCCGCCTTGTTGGGCAAGCTTACATCAGCCTCTTCATCGTTCCAGACCAAAGCACCTACCGGACAAGCTGAAAGACAGAAACCGCACCTGATGCATTTCGGTCCGATAATCATAAGGCTATGTTCAGTCAAAACAATACAGTCAGGCGGACAGACGCTCACACAGCCACCGCAAAGGTCGCACTTCTCGACGGAAATCAGTATCGGATCGTCCGATGTTTCCCTGATCTTTCCTTCAGTTTTGATCATTTATTGTCACTCTTTAACAACCCTTAAACGATGGATACCGCATACCCAGCCTGCGGGAATAATACCATCTTGCCAAAGGATAATAAAGACCGATCGCGATAAGATATACAGGATAAATAAATCCCACCGCTATTGATAACGAAAATATGGCAACCTTGTTGGCGACAACGGCGTGTGGAACTGATTCCTTCAACCAGCTCCAGAAAAGAATCGGCGCTGATAAAAAAGCAGGAACAGCTATTACCAAATCATGGTTATAAACACCCCCGATCCCCGCCAGCAGGAAACCAATCAAGCCGATCAAGATAGTCCTTCTGTACCCGTAGGTAACAACAAAGGTTCGTTTACCGTTCTCAACATCGCCCTTCGTATCCAGCAGACAGGTTAGGATACACGCCGAACCGAAAGCGATAATATAAGGCAGATCCCGGTATAAATATCCCGGACTACCTGCCACCATTCCACCAAACCTAAGCAGCAACCACCCGCCAGCCAGTCCTGCGAACAACCCACCAAAAGGGCTGTTCTGGAGCGCTAATGGAGTGAAGTTATATAATATCCCCCCAATCAGGAACATTATCAAAATCCAGAAAATAAGCTGTTCAAGTCCCGCCAGGAACAACATCGTCGGTACTATGGCTGCCAATATCACAGCTTCGGCTATGCTGTGGTTTCTATTGATCGCTCCGCCTGCAATCAGGAAAAGCTTCCCGTTCTCACTGTCACCCTTACTATCACGAATCTGGTTAAGAAGATACCCCAGTCCGAACAACGAACAGAGCGCAAACATCAGGAAGAACCAACATTCCCAGCCTAATGAATCCCTCGCGAGAGCATTCTGATGCCCCGCCAGAACCATTGTAATAAGCGGAAACATCAGGGTCGGTCGAAGGATGAAGGCAGAATCCAGCAATCTGACGACTGCTCCTCCTCCAAAGCTCACGCTTGCGCCATTCTTACTTGAGTTTAATCGGATCAT
>CAYYHI010000267.1:0-3634 GCA_964471745.1 uncultured bacterium
AAAACACCATTCTAAGCGAATCGGAATGTCCACCTTCCAACATAGCCATATCCTGATCGCCGTCGCCATCCAGATCGCCGAAGGACGGCATCTGATAAACCAGATTAGTGTCTATAACATCGTCAAAAAAATGATCGACCGGTTGCCATCTCCAGCCTTCACCATGGTCAACATCCTCTAAAAGGGTCAACCTGTGCCTGGGGGCATTGAATTCGGAATAAACAACCTTCAAAAGACAGGGACTGTCCTCGTTGAACATCTCAACAACCTTCAGCGCCCGGTATTCGGGCCAATCATTGTAAGTGTATTCATCGATACCATATCCGAAGAATTGCGAATCTCTCCAGCCTGCATCAGTAAGTTGATACTGATCAAACCGCCAATGACCGCCATCGATAAAGCTCAGATCAAAGCCCTTTACCAGGTCCAATACTCCATCATCATCAAAGTCGTACAAAGCGGATGTCGAGTTCAAACCCATTCCCCAGAAGACCGGTCGATTCCACATATCCTCCAATTCGTCCTCACCGGTATTTAGCATGTATCGGTATCCGTTTGTAAGATCGATCCTCCCATCTCCGTTTATATCATACGGAAAGGGTTGAATCATCCTGAAATGGTCAAGGGAGTAAGGTTCGCTCATCTCGGGTTCATTGACTGACCCGATGTTCAGGTAAACGGCGCTTCTTCGGATACCCATCACATAGAAATCGGTGCTTAACAAATCCAACACGGAGTCGCCGTTAAAGTCTACCAGGTGAAAATCAACATCCCCGCCGGGAAGCCCGCGGATGACACCTAAATCCTCCCAGTTTCCATCGTCATCCTGCTCGTAGCGATGACATCCGTCCCAATGGACTAACATAAGGTCGATGCGATCGTCGCTGTCCCAGTCGCAGAAATGAGGAGTCATTAATTCTCCCTCCTCGATATCACCTATGATATCGCTAAACAACTCGTCATCGCGTATCCAATCTGGATTGTCATAATCACCCTGGTTACTAAATACTCTCAGTTCGGGTGGCCAATCTCGCATTGGTAATGGCACGTTATAAACTATAACTTCAGGAAAATGATCTTGATCGAGATCCTGTAAAATGAAGGATTCGTACCAAAACTCATCATCCGTTACGACCAGATCTTCAAAACAGTTTTCCTCGCTGATTCGCCAGGTAATGTCAGGGAATTCTCCGGTCTGCTCGATAATTTCAAAGCTCTCCCGCGTCGGTACAATGAGTTCAGCGATACCATCATTATCGATGTCGTAAAACGCAGTTGGACCATTTCCGGGGATCCTGCCAACAGTTCCGGGATCAACATGGGGATTTAAGAAAGAGTGATCCGCTGCCCAGCGCCATTCCTGTGCGGTTAGAGGGGACATAAAAGAAAGCAGAAATGCGCCTATAATTATGAGTTTGTTGAATTTCATTCTTCTCTCCAATTTACTTTACCAGCATAACTTTCCTGTTTACCACTTGTCCCGAAGTCTCTAATTTTATAAAATACAACCCTGACGACAGATTATCGACGGTCAGGGTTGTGGTGTGGAAACCGGTGTGTTGGTAGCCTTCAAATAAGGTGGTAATCCGCTGTCCAAGTGTATTATATACTTCAAGTGAAACATGTGATGGTATTGGAAGGCCGTATCTGATTGTGGTCGCGGCGTTGAACGGGTTGGGGTATATCGGTCCCAGAGACAGTTCGATAGGTAGCAAATCATCATTTTCGCTCACTGAGAGCGGTGTGACAGTTAGGCTGAACGGCTCGTTGCATTGAAGCGAATCTGTCCCGTCGTATGCCCAGACCACCCATTGCAGGATGGTCTCCATGTTCGGATCGATTGACAGGTCTTCGCGACTGACTTCTATCGTCGTGGTTTCGATATAGGGATACCATTGCTCCTCTTCGTTGAGAGTCAACACCAGGGCGTAGGTCACCGTGTCGCCGTCAGCTTCGTCCACGGATTCCTCCCAACCGAACATCACCGCTGGATAATCGGCAACAGTCGCGTTGTCGGTCGGTTCGACCAAGCCGAACGTAGAAGGCAGGTCGTTGAGCGGATGAGCCGTCAAGCGCTGGTAGGTGGTGGCGCTGTTCTCATTAGGGTCGGTTACCGTTACCATCAGGGAGTCGAGTCCGTTCCAGTTCGGATCGGCACTGACGACCAGCCGTACATCGCTGAGCTCGCCGTGTATGAATTCGCCATCCTCAACCGTTATGACAAGAGCCGTATCGGGAATACCCATGGCATTTATATGCTCATAGAGGTAGTCCAGGCTGAGCGACAGCGAGCCGTCTTCGACGAAACCACTGTCGGGAAGCTGCCACCATTCGAGCGGAAACACTATCAGGCGCTGGTAGGTGGTGTCGCTGTTTTCGTCGGGGTTGGTCACAGTCAGCAACAGGGAGTCAATCCCGTTCCAATCTTCCTCGGCAGTGATGGTCAATCCCTCGTCATTCACCTCGCCGAACAGGTGTTCTCCATCCTCAACCGATATGACAAGATCCTCATCGGGAAAGTCCAGGGAACGTATATGGTCGTAAAGGTATTCCAGGCTCAACTGCAGCGAACCGTCCTCGACGAAGCCGCTGTCGGGCAGCGCCAGCCACCTGAGCTCCGGAATATTGGGGTAGTTAAGAACAACATCCTCGGTTACCACAACGATATATCCCATCCCCGCATGCCAGGGCTCCATGTTCGAGAAGTTCTCCTCAGGGATCATAGTATTGCCTTGCCAGTCAGCAGCTCTGACGACGACGTTGATGATCGGAGACAACACCCAAAAATCAGGTGCACTCGCGTCGAGTTCGAAATCGGGGAAATAAGCGATCCAGTTTTCACCTTCTCGAAGTTGTATATCCGTATCGAAAGGGATCAGATCGCCGTCTATACTGAATTCTGTTTCTTCTTCCACCTCAATCATATACGCTTGCGTGAAATCCCAGAATTCTATACTGTTAAATCCCCATTCCGGAACGTAAAACGCACCATCATGATTTAGCAGTAGCACTATCTGGTCTTGAATCTGCTCGAACATAAGCTCTACATCGGGACCACGATCTTCACCTTCCCGGAAAAATTCCTGAGGCGGGATTACATTAATGGATATCAGGTTTTCACCCTCTGTTAGTGGTATGACAAGTTGGGCAAAGCTAACTGGTACTAACAGGATTAATAACAAAATGATCGTAATTGCAATTCGCAATTTAAGCCTCCTCTAACTAAGGTTAAACTTTATCTTATGAGTATTACTTTCCTTGACGACTACTGTCCGAGGCTTCCTATATCACACAAAATAAACCCCAACGACAGATTGTCGACGGTCAGGATCGTGGTGTGAATACCGGATTAACGTGCTGGCGGACGGGGGCGTCCACCAGCACGCAAACACTTTCAAACTTTCACACTTGATAACTTGATCACTTGCTCACTTAATACACACCAGCTTTGCCTGCCGAACTTCGGCGCCGGATGTCAACTGAACGATGTACAACCCCGAAGGCAGAGCTCCCGCGTCGATCACCGCGCTGTGATACCCCGACTGCTTCACGCCGTAATCATACCCCGCCACCTCACGTCCGGCGAAGTCAAAGACCCTCAACCGCGTATGCCCTGTGCGGTTCAGACTGTAAC
>CAYYHI010000268.1:0-3567 GCA_964471745.1 uncultured bacterium
CCGACCAGGTCAGTGGACCGTTGCCCGTGTTGCTCACGGTCAGCGGAACTTCGATCGATTCGTCCGGCGCAAGGAAGACATTGACCCACTCATCGCTGGGAGCGAACTGCGAGTGAAGAAGAGCGAAGTTCTGTCGGAAATCGTCATCTGCTTCGACCACAACCTCTTCAGCTTCCATCGGCAGGAAGTCGTCGGCTGTGCAGATCAGGTGATAGGTGAAGGCAGGTGTATCGCCGAAGTCGTAGTGACCGTCCTCGTCGGTCGTCTGAGTCATGTCGAAGTCAGCGACAACCTGCACCAGCGCGCCTTCGACCGGTGCGTCGTTTGATGCGTCAGTGACGTAGCCGTGCAGACGACCAGCGCCTTCGACGACAGTCAGGGTGACCGGCATGTCGAGGCGCTGGATGTTGGCGGCATTGGCTTCGAAGCGTACGGTTGTCTCGTATTCGCCGAGGTCAAGACCTTCGGTTGAGGCTGTGAAGGCGACGGCAAGCGTATCGCCGACCTCGATGACCTCTTCTGCAGGTTCGAAGCTCAACCAGTCGGCTTCGTCAAGGTCGGTGAGCGTGAATTCCAGGGCGTGCCATTGGTCGTCCTCTTCGGATATGTTGGCGATCATGAGATCGACCTGGTGTGACTGACCCTCTGCAACCGGTCCAAATGCCACTAAATCATTCGAGAAAGCCGCCACACCGCCATAGACCGGCGCATCGGATTCGACCCACTGCGGATCAGCGTTGTCCTCGTCGTCATCCTCTCCCAGCCGACCGTTATACCCATTTTCGGTCAAATCACCGACTACCTGCCCCTCGGCTTCGTCAAATCGGTAGTATGCAACGAGCCCTTCCTCATCATCGTTGACCATGCAGTTCATTGTGGCATTAATCTCATCTTCGGAACGGATGAAATTCCAGATGCGCATTTCATCCAGTACGCCGTGAAGAGCCTGGCGCGAATCAAAATTGCCACCGATTGCATCCTGTTCCTGTCCCAGTATAAGTCCTCTGTTCGCTATTGAAAGCGCCCCTCCAGGCAGGTTTTCCCTGTCTACTTCCTCACCGTTAATATAAGCGATCCATTGACCGTTGTCTCCATTACGAGTCATCGCAAAATGAAACCACTCCCCGGTTGGAAATTCCGCTCCATCTTGTGCATGCTGTGCTTTAATATAGGGATAGAAACCGAAACCATTCTGTATAAAATCAAAAAAATGGAGATATTCGTTATCCGTGTCGTTCCCCGCACCTGAAAGCGGCGTTGCCGCGGTCTCTTCACGGATAATGTATGTCCAGTATTCAACGGTGCAATCTGAGAGTCCATTTAATGCCCGGTGATCGAGGCTGACATAATCGTTGTCTCCGTCAAACTCCAGCGCGTATCCGGCATAGATCGGTTGTGGTGAAAGCAGAAAAATCAGCGCCATAGATAATAGAATAACAATGCTTTTCATAGTTACTCCCGATTTTCTTAATAATTCTGAATTGGTTTGCCAATGTTTGATTGTTGAAGCTCACGGCTAATATAATACATACCTTAACCTAAAACCACACTTGCACAACTGTTCAGGCTTATAACTATCTACAGTATACCCTTGCGAAACAAAATCAAAGTGGAGGTTCCAAGCTTGACAAATGTTAGATTATTTCGTAAAATGTAAAGTTAAATCAAATCCTATCGTATACTCGGATATGGATCAGAATAAGGTTTCACAACGGGCAATCAGCAAAGGTTTCAGGCTTTCTGAAAGAGAGCGGTTGATACTGCGCTCGATTGTTCATAATTATATCCTGAACGCTGAACCGGTCGGTTCGAGAGCGCTTGCCAAACGTTACAGTATCGGTTTGTCGCCTGCGACAGTCAGGAATACGATGGCGGATCTCGAGGATATGGGACTGCTGACTCATCCCCATACTTCCGCTGGACGCATTCCGACTGATCTGGGCTATCGAATCTATGTAGACGATCTGATGCAGGTTGAGGAGATATCCGATGAGGTTCGCCGTACATTATATAACAACCTAGCTTCGATCTCTCCGGAAACGACTGAGGTATTCGATCGGGTAAGCGAGCTTCTGTCCGAGGTTTCCCGCTTGCTGGCAGTTATCGTTGCGCCAGACCTCTCCAGCGGTGAACTGGACAGAGTGGAAATAATACGCATAGCATCCGGCAGAATTATGGTCGTGGTTGTAATCAAGTCGGGACTGGTGAGAACCATACTCCTCGAACTGAACACTGAAATAACCGATCCCGAGATTATCGACGCCACCCAACTTATCAATCAGCGACTCGCCGGATTGCGGCTGTCGGATATACACCGCGAAATCGGGGAGAGACTTTCGAACGGTCGGTCAAAACGAAATGCGATCGTTAGACTCTTTCTCGATTTCCCAGGAAAGATATTCGGCGCTATGCCGGGTAAGGAGATGCACATCGGAAGCCCTCGTTCCCTTCTCGAGCAACCGGAATACAAAACAACCGACAAGATGAAAGGGATCATCGAGCTTATCGAGGATAAGGATATCATTGTTCACCTGCTGAAGGATCGTTCAAAAGGTGTCAGTGTCACTATCGGCGAGGAACACCAGGGGGAACGATTGAAGGACTTCAGCGTAATTACATCAACATACCGCATGGGCGATGAGCTGGGCACACTCGGCATCATCGGTCCGACCAGGATGAACTACTCCCGACTGATGGCACTGGTTGATTACACCGCCAGAATCGTTAGCTCGAAGGTCGCCGGAAGCGAATATGATTCGTCACCATTGTATAAATAGTGCCTGTTGAAAAGTCTACCAAGTATAATACCTGCGGAACAGTTTGTCCGAAAATACCAAATTGTCTCGGGATTCATCATTCCAACGAAAGTTGGAATCCAGAGATGTTTCTGATATTGCCGGAGTTACTGGATTCCATCTTCCGATGGAATGATGACGAACCGACTTTTTCGACAGAAAATATTTAAGGAGAGAACAATAAACGATTCATTTAGAAATGGAATCATAATACTACTGATAGGCTTTCTTATGGCGCCTTCTATTAGTCTTGGCGAAGGACCGGAGCAATCCTTTCAGTGGACGCTCGAGCAATGGAAACCTTACACCCATAAAGCGCCAGATAATTGGCCCTTAGGGGATTGGATTGGATTGAATATTGATATACCAGCAAAAATATTTAAAAAAATATGTTATAAGGACCCTAAAATAAGTCAAGTATCTTTAGACACAACAAGATTTGATATTAATGATTTAGAAAGTTTTTATAGAGCGATAACTCATGTCGAGTTGAAACCTGAGGGGAAATTCACTAGCCTCGTTGAGGCTTACATCTTCAAAGAAATTAAAAATGAGTTAAGTATTCCATTCAAAATTTACCAACCAGACTTTATTGAGTTTATAATTAGAAATAATGCTTATTTTATATCCATTCACAGATATACAAATAGGATAAATTCTGATAGTTCAGATATCCTTCCTGATGGAAGATTGAATAATAACTACAAAATATACTTGCTTCTACCAGAAAATTCACCAATAGATCAGTTAATTAAAGAATTGGAAACCAAGG
>CAYYHI010000269.1:0-3537 GCA_964471745.1 uncultured bacterium
TGGCAGATGGGGAAGTTTCAGCGGGACGTCATGTCTGCGAGTTCGATGGGGGTGAATTGGCGGCGGGGTTGTATTTTGTCAGGTTGGAAGTGGGTGGAGTTGTGTTAATAAGAAAAGTTATTATGGTTAAGTGAGTAAGTGATCAAGTGAGCAAGTGTAAATCGTCAGGGGGCACAGGCTACTTTTTGCACGTGCGCCTTAAATGGGGAGGTTAGACACTCCTGTCTGACCGTATTTGCACAGACAAGAGTGTCTATGTTCCCCAAGGTGGGAAGTTGGTGAAACACGGGTAGCGGAGCTACCCGTGCCACCCTGTGCTCCCCGTTCTTTATCCTTCATCCCTCAATCCCTCGTCCTTTAAGAGCCTCCCTTAACGTTCCGGCAGCACCACACGCTTGCCCTTCGGACTGGTGTAACGTTTCGATAGTTCCTCGTCATCGATGAACGCTCGCTGTTCAGCATGGCAGACCGTACAGCGCGGCAGTTCGGGCCTGTTAACCATTGCAGCCATCACTCTATGACAATTGATACACAGATCGTGCATGGCTTCAGCGTAGGATGGCGCCTGATATTGATCCACAAGGATCTTCGCGCCCGCCGGTATCAGGTCGTCGTGACAGGCATCGCATGATTTCGCCGTTGCAGAAGACCTTACCTCATCCCTATTATGACAGTCGCGGCAGGCAAGGTTTCCACCCTCCGGTGATGAATGCCAGTCATGCTTGAAAGCGTCAGTCGGAGTGTACATATCCGCATGACAGGCGTAACAGCCGCTGTACTCGTCCCGCGGCAGGTTCATGTGATGGCACTTGACGCACGAAGTACTGACATCGACTGTATAAGCGGATTCACCGCTGTCGTGATTAACAATCTTCCTGCCGAGGATCTGTGTGTGGAAAGTATGCTTGAACGCAACGCCGTAGCCGTCGGTGTTGCCGTCGATCCAGAGCGTGTCGCTGCCGCGTGAACGCTGCACCGGTGTTGGATCGATCCCCTTGCTCTTTGCCATGTCGTGCGTTATCAGCGCAAACGAGAAAGCCGCGGCGAGGATGAACGCCAGCGAATTTCTGGTCCGGCTGGCAAGCACCGGATCGCCGAGCCAGGTTGTATCAACCGGACCGAATTCAGGTAAAGTCTTCGGATCAGCCTGCGGGTCGGCGGGACGATCCTCCCAAACCCTGAAATGCTCGACAAAGAACATGAATACCAATGCCGCCACCGAAACCACGCCTGCCGAGATTGCAATCTCAGTCCATGCCGGCAGATAGAACCCCGTACCCCGGTCGAGGTGAATCAATCCACCAACGTTAACCCGATTCAGAACAATGCCGCTGACGCCCATAACCGCGATAATCCACTGTCCGCTGACTGAGTTTCGAATCCTGGTGATAAACAGCAGTATCATCGGAATTATCGCTGAAATCGCCAACTCGAACCAGAACATCTTCACCTGCCATTCAGAACCGCCAAGATGTCCCAACTTGCCGCGTGCAGTTAGATCGCCGAAACGAAGCACAAGATAGATAACGAACACCCACCTCGCCGCCTTGCCAAGCTTGCCCAACAGGTCTGTTTCCGACTGGCGGCGGTAAAGGTAGGAGGTGAGATTGCTCTCGAACGTGACCATCATCAGACCAAGCCCGATCGCTGAGATGAAGAAAAGCAGCGGCAGGATCGGCGACCACCATAACGGATGAACCCTGTAAGGCGTTATCAGGAACAACGATCCGAGCGACGACTGGTGAAGCGTAGAAAGCGCAATACCCGCGATTACCAGCGGCAGACGGAATTTAACCAGGAAGTTCCTGATCTTTGCCAACCGGGGGAATTCCTCCATCGGTACCGGGAAGAATTCGAGTGTCAGCACCGCCAGGTAAAGCATCACGCACCAGCCTACTTCGAACAGCGCCGAATGTGGATTCCAATAGATAATCATGTGCCAGATGTTCCACGGCAGTCCGAGGTCGAACAGCAAGCCAACCGCAACCGCAATATAGCCGAGGAATGCTGTCAACACAGCGGGTCGTACGATACTGTGGAATTTCTCCAGCTTGAAGATGTAGACCGTTGCTGTAATCAGGAAGCCACCCGCCGCCAGCGCAACGCCGCTCATCACGTCGAAACCGATCCACAGTCCCCAGGGCGTGGCATCCGTGAGATTTGTCGAAGCACCCAGTCCGAACATGAACCTCGCTACACCAACAGCCGCAGCTATACCGGTTAACAGCCAGAGGATCAGCTTGAAGTTGTATGCCCTATTCATTCTTATCCTCCTCGGAAGAATGCGCCTCGGTTTCGGTCGTTGGTTCTGTGAGTTCCGGCGGCTGCCGGTTCTCGTTACGCCTGTCGATGATCCAGCGAAGTCCTGCCATCGCGCCTGCCATACCGATAAACGCAAAAGGCACCGCATTCATGGCGGTCCTAGTATAGTCAGGCAGGGCTTTCTCACCAAGTGGCTTTCCATAGGTCAGGAATGACAGGTCGATGTCGGATATGTATATAATCGACGTACCACCGGCTTCGTGCTCACCCCAGACCTTGTTTATATATCGATCCGGCTCGGCTTTGATACGGCGGTGCGCCTCGGCAATCAATTCATTTCGATCGCCGAAGATGGTTGCCTGTGTTGGGCAGACTTCCGTACAGGCAGGTTGCTGTCCCTTCTTAAGGCGCGTTTCGTAACACATGATACATTTGCGAACGTAGGGCACCTGTTGATCCCAGTCATAGCGGGGAATACCATAAGGACAAGCCAGCATGCAGTAGCGGCAGCCCAGACATTTATAGCTGTCATAGATAACTGCACCTAAGGAGGTTTTATGTAGTGCGCCAACCGGACATGCGGAGACACATGCCGGTTCCAGGCAGTGCCGGCATTGTTTGCGGACGTATCGGTTCCCCGGCTTCTCGATGATCGACGTCCAATTGCGTGCCGCCAGTCCGTCGTCGAGGCTCCAGCGCCGTGGCAGCTCTTTATCGAGGTTGTTGATCTCCTTGCAGGCAATGACGCATTCGCGGCAGCCGATGCATTTGGTTGTATCGGTAAGTATGGCTTTCATTTCGCCTGACCCTCCTTCGATTTACCGACTTCAATTTGTTCAGTCAGACGCGGTTTTTCAACCCAGGTCGGTTTGTCTGCATAGCCTAATGTAGCTATCACCTTGTCACCCGCTCCAGGCACTAACTTCCAGCCAATGCCGCTGACATACTGCGAAATCGGCATCAGGACGCAATGAGCAATCTTGGTGAACGGGATCATAATCATAATAAGGTTTGCTGTGTAGAGATGGAAAAACATTATTGTCTGGTAGGTCGATGCGGATATATCGGCATTGACGCATACATATCCGGTAACGAACGGAATGGTCAGCAGAGGGGGCCAAACGTAATCCTGAAAACGGCTTAAGGATCGCGATCTGCGGTTAAACAGACGCATCAGAAAGAGCAGAGGTCCTGTAGTCATCACCAGGAGGGTTAACCAGTCTGCCAGCGGCTGAGAGATGGTGAACCAGCCGAACCCAACCGATCCCTTCCATA
>CAYYHI010000270.1:0-3457 GCA_964471745.1 uncultured bacterium
AGCAGTGCCGGTATGCAGGAGGAAACCGTGATGGAAGCTGAACTTGTATTCAGCCACGACGGTATCGGCGGCGAAACTGTTGTGCCGGTGAGGCTTGAAGTCATGGCTGGAGGGATAACCATGCGCAGCCTGGATCTGGAGATCGGCTGGAACCTGGTTTCGCTGAACGTCCACCCGGATATCGATGATTTTGAGGAGCTACTGGCGCCCATCGTTGAGGGTAATCTATTGATAATTGCCAAGGACGATGCTGGTAATTTCTACGTTCCAGCGCAGAACTTCAACAGTATCGAACGCTGGAACGGTCTGGAGGGGTATATGATGAAGGTGGCTGGTTCAACGGAATTGTCGGTGATTGGTGAAGGTATTGTGTGGAATACACCCATTGAACTTACCGAAGGCTGGAACATGGTTTCCTACTTGCCCCGTGTGCCAGTCGATGCCAGGGTAGCGCTCAGCAGACTCGGCGATGCGCTGATTATCGCCAAGGACGGTTTCGGCAGGTTTTGCATTCCGGCGTGGGGTTTCTCAAGCATGGGTAATATGCTTGAAGGGCTGGGGTATTTCGTAAAGATCGATGGTGATGCAGAACTGGTTTACAGCCTTGGGGATGATGAAGCCGCCTCCGTTCCCTATTACAGTGAGGTTGATCATGCCTGGATATCCGAGCTGGAGCCGACCGGTCCCTCCTTCAGCCTTCTCATTGTGGGGGATGATCTCGAACCGGGGACGCGGCTTGAAGCGTTAACACATGGAGGTATCATTGCCGGTCGGGGAGTGGTCGATGTGGATGGCAGATGCGGCATAACGCTGTGGGGAGACGATCCAACGACAGACATAATAGATGGTTATATCAAGGACGAATCCATTTATATCTCGCGCACTGATGGTTCAGAGCTCGAATCTATCTGGGATGACGGTTATGCAGGCGTTTGGTCAACGGATGGATGGGGGATTGCTTATGTGGGTGAAGCCTCGCTGCCCCTTGAATTCGGGATTCATGCAACATATCCGAATCCGTTCAACAGCCGCATGATGGTCGAGTTCGCGCTTGAGAATTCAGGACGGGCGGTTCTGAAAGCCTATGATCTATCCGGGAGAGAAATTGACTGCCTGATCACCGGTCAGCAGTTCGGCGCCGGAATTCATCGTGTCCCATGGCAGGCTGACGACTTGCCCAGCGGAGTATATCTGCTCAGGCTTGCTACTGATGATCGAACACAGATTAGAAAGGTCGTGCTGGTGAAGTAATTGCTTGTTATAGTGTGGCATGGGTAACTTGTTACCCACAGTTTAATACCAACAGTGTGGCATGGATAACTTGTTACCCACAGTTTAATACCAACAGTGTGGCATGGGTAACTTGTTACCCATGTTTCAATGTTGGAAAAGTAAACCATCCGTAAAATATATTTCATAAATGCCCAACATGAGTGTCTGATCTATTGAAACTAAAATTCAAAACGAGGTAGTTCTTTTTGTCTGAAAAAATTCTGACTGGCGTCCCGGCTGCGCCGGGTATCGCCATAGGCGAAGTATATATATATCGGCATGACTCACCGGAATTCAGCGAATATCGCATACCGAAGCATCAACGAGAGGGCGAGGTCGAGCGTTTCGATGAGGCTTTAGCTGTAACCAGACGCCAGCTCTTCGCTCTGCAGAATAGAATGGCGAAGCTTGTTGGCGACGCCATCGCCCGTATCTTTGATGCCCAAACCACTATTCTTGAAGACATTGAGTTTATCGGCGCCATCCGGGACAGCATTTTGAAGGATGGATTAAACGCTGAATCTACAGTACACCGCATGGCTCATGAGTTCCACGATATGTTCGCCAATTTGACCGATGATACATTTCGCGAAAAAGCCCAGGATGTGCTCGACGTCGGTCATCGGATCGTTAAGAGTTTACTCGGAAAGGGTGAGAGCACAATCGGTCCGTTGGAACGACCGGCTGTGTTGGTGACAGACGACCTTCTGCCGTCCGATGTGATTCACCTCCTCAGGGAGAAGGTTCAGGCAGTGGCGGCGGATTTGGGTGGAGCGGCTTCCCATACAGCCATTCTGACCAGATCGCTCGAAGTGCCGTCCGTGGTCGGTTTGAAGGGCCTGGTTCAGTTGGCGCAAAACGGTGATCGTATCATCGTTAACGGCAATTCCGGCAAGGTTTTCCTGAACCCGACCAAGGATACAATCTCCGCTTACTCCGTAAAAAGGGAACGCTACGAGGAATATAGGGGGAGTTTAGCTGACATCGAACGCCTGCCGGCAGAGACAACCGATGGTCACCGTATCCTGTTGAATGCGAACATCGAGCTGCCGGGCGAGGCAGATGTAGTGCTCAATCATGGCGGCGACGGGATCGGGCTTTTCAGGTCGGAATATCTTTATTTGGCTCGAAACGTGTTGCCTGATGAGGAGGCTCAGTACACGGATTATCGGCGCGTGATCGAAGCGGTTGCGCCTCATCCGGTTACCATTCGAACGTTTGACCTTGGCGGCGATAAGGTATTCACCGATCTGCCGCTCCCTGCCGAACCCAATCCGTTCATGGGCTGGCGGGCGATCAGGGTATTTCATGACGAACCTAAACTGCTGAAAATCCAGCTACGGGCGATACTGCGTGCTGCTGTGGCGGGTCCGACCAGGGTCATGTTTCCGTTTGTATCCGGGGTGCAGGAGATTAGGTTGCTGAAGAGTATGTTGGAAGAGGTCAAGTCTGAGTTGGATACCGATAATGTTGAGATGAATCCCGAGATTGAATTCGGTGTGATGATTGAGCTGCCATCGGCGGCGATTTTGGCAGACCGGATGGCGAAGGAGGTCGATTTCTTCAGTATCGGCACTAATGACCTGACTCAGTTTATTCTGGCGGTCGATCGCGGCAATGAGCGGATTCGCCGGCTTTACCGGGAGTTGCATCCCGCGGTGATCAGGATGATAAAGATGACTGTCGACGCGGGTCATGCCGCTGGGATCGACGTAGCGATGTGCGGCGAAATGGCAGCTAATCCGTTAGCAACGATGCTGCTGGTCGGGCTGGGATTGGATGAACTATCGGTCAGCCCTTTAGCTTTGGGTGAGGTCAAGAAGCTTGTGCGTTCGATGAGTCTTAAAGAGGCAGATGAATTTGCGAAAGAAGTCCTTCAGTTCGACACCGCCGACGAGGTCGCTGAATACTGCCGTGATATTATGAAACACCGTTTCGCCGAACTGCCGATATGGTTTGGTGATAATGACAGGTAGTTGGAAAGTTGGAAAGTTTTAAGTGCAGGTGGTAAAATCCTCTCGTATTGACAGACAGGTAAGTCTGTACTAAAGGGTATAGGGTGGCATACTGATTCCCCGTTCTGTCCTCTCCCTCCTGCTATTGTAGGGGGGGACAAAGGGGGGTATTGAAAAGGATGAAGGGTGAGGACAGGGTGGCACGGGTAGCTCCGCTACCCGTGTTTCAA
>CAYYHI010000271.1:0-3447 GCA_964471745.1 uncultured bacterium
AACAATATACAATATTTTTATACATATGTCCACTATTATTTGCACTGATTAATATTATCAATCCCCTCATTAATGGAACCGGTCAAGGCTATAATATATGAAATTACATTCAGATACCACAATGCATATTTCATTGTCAACGAGTTGTCGAAGAAAGTTGGGGTCCTGTAGTATTACCACGAATTGCAGTAAGCAGAAGAATAAACATCGCCCGTCCAGCTCCCCTCATTGGATCCAGAACGATTCACTCCACAAACGCCCCCAGCAACAACTGACTCTTGAATCGACCCTTCGACGAAAGAAAATTGAAACTGCTCCGCCAGTTCGACTGCCTGATCGAACATACGTCCTATCGCAAGCTTTTTCGCACCAGCGGTTTTAAATAAAAGCCACATGACAGGATGCGGGAATAAAGTTAAGGAGCTGTTTTGATTGGATCGTTAGCGATCCTGTCTTGAATCGGAAAGAAAGGCGGGGGATAAACCGGTGGCAACTCATCAAGACGATGGAATTGGTGTGGGGAATATCAACAACGATCCTTTAATCATAAGCTTTACGCGTTTTCTCATCGGTTAGGGTCGGTTGGATAAGCTCCTTCCAATGGGTTGAATCCCAGGTCTGCAACTTGTGATGCATGATATAGTATTTCTGGGGAATAGGATGAGTTCCAATAATCGTCTTTATTCCAAATTTCAACGGGATGAATTCCTCGAAGAAAGTCAAATAAGGACATGGAGGATAACCGACAACGAATCCCGTGGCGAGGTGGATCACCTCTGCGCCGTTCTTTTGCATCTCCATTGGTGCATACTCAATATTACCGCCCGGGCAACCACCGCAGGTAGCATAGCCTACCAATTCGATCTCGCTGTCCCTGTATATGCTGAACGCTCCCTCTCTATTATGAAGCGCTCTCAAACACTTGCCACCAGCACAGTTTCGGTACCGGTCGCAGATAATGATACCGATTTTAACTTTGTCTTTCATTTATATCTCCCTACTCACACAACGCCTCAAATTGTGCTTCCCTTCCACAACAGGGGGAATGATGCCCTCAGTGTCCGGCTTCCAAGTCGGGTTGGCTTGAAGTGGTTATCTTACACGCAGTCCTGCTAATTTAACAACGCCGCGATGATAACCATCGGGAAAGAGCTCTTCCAGTTCTTCGATTTCAATGTTATTGGCTTCGCATGTATCATAAACAGTCGGAACTCTGTTTTTCTCTTTGTAGTTCTCGCGAAGGAAATGAATTATCTGCCAGTGCTTACTTGTCATTTCAGCAGGCATCTTCATCTCAAAGGCTTTATAGATGGCGAATTGCTCATCCCATTCATCCGGATTAACCAAGAACCCTCGTATATCAACAGTATAAGTTTTGTCTTGAGATATTGAAGCTTCCTCTGCTTTTTTCATCACCCAGGAATATTTTAAATAACCCTCCTTATAGGTAATGCCGGCAAGTTTGCAGGCACCTCTCAGGTATCCTGTCGGAAAAAGCTTCCTGAGATCCTTCAGAATCAGTTCATTCTTTCTGCATGTTTGGTACACCAATGGACATCTGCCAAGTTCTTTGAAAGTGTCGCGGATATAACTGATAACATCCCAATGTGCCTTCGTTAAGTCGCAATTTATCCTTATGTTAGATGCCATTCCTTTAGCAAAATCTTCATCCCACTGGTTGAAGTCTAACAGGAATCCTCCAGAATCTATCTCATACTCCTTGTCCTTATAATGAAATAATTTTATGATTTCCTCCTGCTTTATTTAAGGCTGACAATCGGTCATTTTATCTTTCAATCGCAAGGTCGTTTCTCACAGGGCGTGTCCCTGCCACAACAAGGTGTCAAGCTTCCGCAACGTGTAACATCGTTTCCGGACAGAGCAACGGATCTCAGAGCTCCCTTGAAGGTGAACCCTCCCGTTTCACTAACCAGCCTGTGTACTTCACCTCCGCATGACGGACATATTTCCAGCGGTTCCTGCGATACGTTCTCCAACCTATCGAACCGTTTGTGGCATTGCTGGCATTCATATTCGTAAATAGGCATATAACACTCATCACATTAGTGATCGCAGATGTTATCACCAGCAACCAGAGAACCCTCAAGGTAAGATTGCACAAGCCGCTCCGGCGTATCTTCCGGTACGCCGATAATAACACTGATGCCCTGGCTTTCAAACATATCTCTAGCTCTTGAACCCATTCCACCGGTGATAATAATATTTGCGCCTTGTTCGTGCAGCCACTGCGGCAGGACACCCGGTTGATGACCTGGAGAAGGTACTTGAGTTGAATGTTTTATTGTTTTTTCCTGCTTGTCGACATCCAATAATGCGAACGATTCGCTGTGTCCGAAATGCGCGCAGAGCCTGCCGTTAATCAGGGGCAAGGCAATGCGAACCGTCTGATTATCCTTTTTCGTGATCGTGTTTGTTATTGATAATGTTTTTATATCTATATCGTTGACCCCGACCATTTTCTCAACCACCTGATTAAATGCCTTTCCAGCCTCTGAATTGGCAAACTTGAGCATATACGGCTCGCCGTCGTCGCAAGCATCCACTATAGCCTTATCGATGGGAATACTGCCTAGGAACGGTATATTCATATCGGCTGCCATGCGGGCGCCTCCACCTGAATGAAAGATGTCGATTCTTGTCCCGCATGTCGGACATACAAAACCGCTCATATTCTCAACTACTCCAAGCACCTTTAGTGATAATTTATGGCAGAAATTGATACACCGTCTCACGTCCACTACGGAAACATTCTGCGGTGTCGTCACGATTATTGCGCCGTCGGCTTTGGGTAAAAGCTGCGCAATTGACAATGGTTCATCCCCGGTACCGGGTGGTGAATCAACGATCATATAGTCGAGCTCACCCCAATCGACATCCTTGAGAAACTGCTTGATCATCTTCATCTTCAGAGGCCCCCGCCAGACAACCGCTTCATCCCGTCCTTCCAATAAGAATCCCATGGATATCACTTTGAGGTTCTCGGTGAAATTGACGGGAATAATAGCGTCGCCGCTTGTCGTCAGCCTCTTTTCTGTTAAGTTCAGCATCTGTGGTACGCTTGGACCGTGAATGTCGATATCGAGCAGTCCAACCTTGTGTCCGGCTATGGCTAAAGAGGCAGCCAGGTTGACCGCAACGGTGCTTTTACCAACGCCGCCCTTGCCCGACAGTACCATAATCTTATGTTTTACACGGTCCATTCGTGCTTTTATGTCCTGTTGATCTTCTTTTTCCTGCTCCCGCGCTCGAGTTTGCATTGATTTCTGTGAATTATTCTCACTATGTTTTTCAGGCATGTCCTTTGCTCTCTTTTTGTTTTTCCAGATAGTTAGATTTGTGGGTGGTGTCCCTTGATGGTTGTCATTCCCGCTTTCCAGTCTGTCCGAGAATACCAAATTGTCTCGGGATTCATCATTCCAACGAAAG
>CAYYHI010000272.1:0-3403 GCA_964471745.1 uncultured bacterium
ATGTAAATAGTTGTTTATGCTTTTCTTTTTTGATTTTTCAGAAAGTACTATTTATTGGCCATGCTATAATCGAGAAGTCAGTTATAACTTAATGAGGTAACAATCTGCTATCCTTAAGCAGGAAAAAATCCGAGCCCAGCCAGCAACCGCAGACTTTCAAGATGGTTCGATCCTACCGGCGTTTCAAGCGTTTTTCCATGTTTATCACCTCGCTGGTGGCGCTAACTCCTTTGTTGATAATGACCGTGGTTACCTACCATCTTGACCAGAAGGCTTTCAGCGTGGAGAACTGGTGCGAAATCTCTCAGATCATCTCGGGCGCCAAGAATACGCTTGAGCTGCTGGTCGAGGAGCGGATGTCCGCGCTCACTCTGATCGTAAATGAACGGTCTTTCGAGGGATTAAACAGCGAAGCAAGTCTAACATCAACCCTTCGTAACCTGAAAAAATCTTTCGGCGGATTCATCGACCTCGGTCTCATAGATTCCAATGGCGAGCAGTTATTCTACACAGGTCCCTACGATCTGAAAGGCAGGAATTACATGGATCAATCATGGTTCCACGAGGTCAGCCTGCGCGGTGTGTTTGTTAGTGATGTTTTCATGGGTTACAGGAACTTCCCTCACTTCGTGATAGCCGTTAAGGATGAGAAGGAAAACGGTGATTATTATGTCTTAAGAGCGTCTATCGATATGGATCTGTTTAGAGCGCAGATCTTTTCACAGTATCTCAGTCGCTCAACGGATGTTTTCATTATTAATAAGGATGGGATACTACAAACCTCCTCGGTTTTCAACGGCGATGTTCTGGATAAAGTAAACTTCGATGTACCTCTTCCCGTTCGTAACCTCGATGTGATTGAGGAGTTCGGGAAGGACGGACAAAGGATTACTTTCTGTTATGCCTATATCGCGAAAACTCCTTTCATCCTTATCGCCCTGAGACAGAGTACGAGTCCTTTCGGATACTGGGTATCCCGTCGATCTGCCTTTCTCTGGTTTCTCCTGACCTGCGTGATCCTGATACTGCTCTTCGTATACTGGAGAGCAACTTACATGGTGAGACGTTTTCGCGAGGCAGATCAAGCGCACGCCAAGGCTTTTCATAACATAGAATATACCAATAAAATGGCTACCATCGGTCGGATGGCGGCAAGCGTGGCTCACGAGATTAATAATCCCCTTGCCATAATCAATGAGAAGGCGGGACTTCTGAAGGATATGGCTGAATTCAGCGATGATTTCCCGCACAAGGGGAAGACGATTGAGCTGGTCGACTCGATCCATAAATCGGTAGATAGATGCAGCGCTGTCACACACCGGTTGCTAGGCTTCGCCAAGCGTATGGATGTTCAGAAGGAGCTTATCGACCTGGAGCATCTCATGATGGAGGTCGTCGGTTTTATGGGTAAGGAAGCCATTCATCGGAATATAGAAATCAAGTGCAATTTCCCCGCTGATTTCCCGTCGATTGAAAGCGACAGAGGGCAACTGCAGCAGATCTTTCTCAACATATTAAATAATGCGTTCAAGGCGGTTGAGGATGGCGGGAAGATCGATATCTCCGCCGCACGGCGCGAACACAACCTGATCAGTATCTCTATTATGGATAATGGAATCGGTATTCCCGATGAGAATCTCGAGCATATCTTTGAGCCATTTTTTTCAACCAAGGGTGAGTTCGGAACCGGTCTGGGGTTGTCCATAACCAGTGATATCGTTCATAAAATGGGTGGGGAAATCGAAGCCGAAAGTGAAGTTGGTGCGGGAACCCGTTTTATAGTAACCCTTCCGGTTAAGAAGATGGAATATTAGGAGTATATGATGGATAAATACAAGGTTCTGTTTATTGATGATGAGGAGGAGTTGGTAACAACCCTGGTTGAGCGGCTTGAGTATCGCGGTGTGGACGCCGATTTTGCTCTCAGTGGTCCCGAAGCCATCGAGAAGATGCGCGAAAGCAGTTACGATGTTGTTGTTCTCGATTTAAAAATGCCAGGGATGTCGGGGTCTGAAGTGATGAAGATCATAAAGAGGGATTATCCACAGCTACCGGTCCTGTTGATTACCGGTCACGGTTCTCTTGGCGAGGAGCAGGATGAGAAGCCTGAAGGCGCGTTTGATTACCTTGAAAAACCAATTGATCTGAAAGACCTGATTGAAAAGATGCAGGAGGCGGTTAGCAGCGTATGAACGCCGGCGAAGACTATAGCGACGAAAGGTTACTGAATGAGAACGGGCTGGCGTTCTCCGGCGCGATAACCGCTTCGGTAACCCATGAGCTTAACAACGTATATTCAATCATCGACCAGACCATCGGTCTTTTAGAGGATCTTCTGGTCAGCGCGAACCCTGATCGACCCATTCCTAATGAACGACTGGAGCGGATTACGGAAAAAATTCAGGCACAGACCCAGCGCGGTGTAGGGATTATCAAGCGGCTGAACACATTTGCTCACAGCGTCGACGAGCCGGAGAGTGAGTTCGAGGTCAACCAATTGGTAGAGAATCTGGTTGAACTTTCCCGGCGTTTTGCGAACCTGAAGAAAGTTGAACTGGATGTGAGCTACTATTCTGAGCCGGTTACCGTCCGGAATAATCCGTTTCTGCTGCAACAGGCTCTGTTTCTCTGCCTTAAGCAGGCGCTGGAGAATTCACAGGAGGGCGTCCGAATTACGGTTTCGATTGACAAGATTAATAACAATGTACATATTACACTTGCCAGGCAGCCTGCGGATCCCGAAGTGGGTGGTTATGACGTCAGTTATCTGAAGCTGTTGATGAACCGAATAGGCGGTGGGGTAAACCTAAAAGCTGAAGGTGACAATACGATCTTCGAGCTTTCGATACCATTAGGGTAAGTAATCAAGTTGGAAGGGAGATATAATTGATGAAGGCTAAAGTACTCTTAGTGGATGACGAGGCGGATTTTACTGAAATCCTTTCCGAACGCATGGAGACCCGCGGTATGCAGGTCGATGTTGTTGATTGTGGCGCTGATGCCATCGACCGGGTTCAGAAGAAGTCATTCGACGCCATTATTCTGGATCTTGCCATGCCGGAGATGGACGGGATTGAGACCCTGAAGCATATCCTTGGCGTTAATCCTGATCTACAGGTAATCCTGCTTACCGGTCGCGCCACTCTGGAGAAGGCTGTGGAAGCGGTTAAACTGGGCGCAGTGGAGTTCCTTGAAAAGCCCGCCGACATCAAAACATTGGTCGAAAAAATCGAGGAAGCGCAGTCGAAAAAGGCGATCCTGACCGAAAAACGAATGGAAGAGAGGATATCCGGTCTGACCAGGAAGAAAGGCTGGTAAGCAGAGAACTACAAAGATTTTGTATTAAATGTGGAGCGGGGACGCCCTCGTCCCCGCCTTTGATGACAGACTTTCTACAGCGGGA
>CAYYHI010000273.1:0-3298 GCA_964471745.1 uncultured bacterium
ATGTAAATAGTTGTTTATGCTTTTCTTTTTTGATTTTTCAGAAAGTACTATTTATCGAAACACCATACGATATGACCGTTGAAGTCATCAATGACGACAGCACAGATCTGGTCATTGAACGGATCTTCAGCGAGCATGAGTGCTTTACCGCCAATCCAGAAGAGTTATCCCTGGAACCACATGCGAGGGGCGAGGTTACTATCACATTTGTGGCTATAGACCCCGAAGAGTACGAAGCCACGATGGTCTTCGTTTGCAGTGAACCTGAAGATTTGGAAATTGAAATCCCACTGGCAGCAGTGGCTTCCCTTCCTCCGGTCTTGGCGGTTGAACCGCAGGAAATTGACGAGATGGTGTTTCCAGGAGAGATATTGGAAATTCCCATAAATATATCAAATCAAGGCGGGGGAGAGCTTCGATTTTGGGGTGCGATTGTGATTAATCAGCAACCGAACGGAATGGATTATGAATGGCGGGACAATGACGAAGAGAGAGGACCTGAATTCGAATGGTTCTACCTTGAAGAACTGGACGATGTGAGGGTATTCGAACTGGGAGACAACGAGAACACCGGTCGCATCGATCTGGGTTGGACGTTTCCCTTCTGGGACAGGGAGTTTGACCACGTTTACTGCCACAGCGACGGCTGGCTGTCTTTCACCAATGACGGCGATCATACCATGGCTGACGAGTGGGGAGAGTTTCCACATGATGGTGAAACACGCAACTGTATCCAGGTCTGCAACCGTGACAACCGCGAAGGAACAGACCTCTTCTTCTGGACAGTTGAAGCAGGATTAGCTGTGATTGAATGGCATGGTGATGGAACCTACCGACATCAGTTGATACTCTATGACAACGGTTTGGCGGTAATGCAATACGGCGAGGGAATGGACGGACAGGACTTCTGGCATGTGGGTGTAAACTACGGTGACGGCGAACATGGCTGGGCGATAAGCAACAACGAAGAAGGATACTTGACTGAGGGTCGTGCGATAGGCTTCGGCGAGCAACGAGCCTGGCATGACTGGATATCGGTTGAGCATGTAGAGGATGGATTTATCATTATACTCGATTTTACCGAACCGGTGGGAGGCTGTTACATTGCTGAACTTCGAATTTTTAGCAACGATCCTATTATCGAGGATTACCTGGCAGTAAACATAAGCTTTGAAGTTATCCCCATACCCAACATAGACGTTACACCCGGCGGTCCTGAGATGGTTGACGACGAGCTTGAACCACCGGTTGATTTCGGTGAGGTTTACGTTGGTTATCCTGAAGAATATATCGTGCAGATCGCCAACACAGGTTCGGATGACCTGGAGATATATGAGGCTATCTTCGAGGATGAGTCAGCCTTCTGGATCGAGTATGAGGATCTTCCTGATGAGATTCCACCTTATGAGATTGTCGAAGTTCCCATTGAATTCAATCCTCCGCTTCCGGAAAACCCACAGGATGATCCGGTGTTCTACGAAGAGATCATCCATTTTTTTACCAATGACAGACGTTATCCGGAGGATGATCTTTATCCGGTGCGCGTGCAGGGTTGGGGTATTGATGCGACGGGGGTGGCGCCTAATGCTGATACAGTTATCCCGACTGATTTTGAAATCGTGTCGGCGTATCCCAATCCGTTCAACGCGACGTTGCGTGTGGATTATGCCCTGCCGGAGGTTTCGGACGTTGCGCTTAGCATGTATGATCTGTCCGGTCGATTGGTTGCGGAGCTGGTGTCCGATAGAGTTCAGGTGGGTTTTCACACTGCAGTATTCGACGGTTCAGGTCTGGCGAGCGGTATGTATGTGCTGCGCTACGAGGCGGCTGGTCATACTTCGCAGATGAAGGTTGTGTTGGTGAAGTAATCAAGTAAGCAAGTTTACAAGTGATCAAGTGAGCAAGATGTTTATTCAACTGCGGGTGGGTTGAGATGTGTGCTGGCGGACGCCCTCGTCCGCCAGAAATCGGTCAGACGGGGGCGTTTGACCGCACACTTACCGCTGGATTAGGATTGATCACTTGATATTGAAACACGGGTAGCAGAGCTACCCGTGCCACCCTGTCCTCATCCTTCATCCTTAAGGTAAATCCTCCTTTATCCCCCCTACCGTCGTAAGGGGGGATTTTATGAAAATCAATAAAACGTTTCCGCTTCGATCCTTCCACATCTGCGGGCGATGCGGTCTGCCGCCCGGTGCCAGACTATCGCAATCACCACTGAAATAACGGTCGTCAGCAGCAGTCTCAACCATATCATCGACACCGGCATCCCCGGCAGTGAAAGAGTGGCTTTAGTTCCATACAGGGCATGCCGCCACAACTCCGCCCAGTAGGTTATCGGCAGCAGTCTGCCAATGCCGGAAAGAAACCCGGGCAGAATGCTCAGCGGAATGACCGTACCCGACAGCAGGAACAACATTCCCGCCACACCTTCGACCATCACCCAGCCCATACGGTCGATCAGCAACATCACACCGGCAAGTATCCAACCCAGCGCCAGGCAGCCAACCAGACCGACGACGAAACTACCAAACAGCATCAGCCAGTCGATGCCACCCGAACGAAATGGAATATCCAGAAAGAGGTAACCGGCGAGGATAGTCAGCGACGCGCCGACGGTGGCGATGCCGATCTTGCTCGTCGACCTGCCGAACAACTGCACCGGAAACGGCACCGGCGCAATGTAGATGTAACGGAGTATATGATAGTGCTCACGGTCCTCCACCACCGCCCAGCCGCAGCCCTGCAGCGCGAGCCGCACGAACATGAACACCCCCGATCCCGCCATAACGAAGGCGATGAAGCTGGTTTCGTGAGCATCACCCAATATCACCAGATACATGAACACCAGGATCAGCACGCCTGCAGCCGGTGCGAGCAGCGCGATCATCAAGTAAACCAGCGGCGGCGCCCAGTTGCCGTCCATGTTCCAGCCGAGGACGACGTTGGCTTTGAAAGCCTGGTATATTTTGGATAAGGATGAATGCATGTTTAATTGATCAAATTCACCTTATAGTAAGTTATTTTTCCTGATTTAACAAATTGAATAAAATAGGTTCCGGTAGATAAACCACTTTCATCTAAGGAATGTTAACTATTTTCTTCACTTTTCTGGTATTGCCTGCATCCAGCATCACGAAATGTATTCCCGATGTATCATTCGTCCAGGTCAATCGGTGATGCCCCTTGATTATTCGTCTGTTTTCAAGCGTTTCCACCAATCTGCCCTGAACGTCGTAAACAGTTAGTTGAACTTTGCATGCTTGTATGAGGCTAAAGCTTATAGTAACTTTTG
>CAYYHI010000274.1:0-3241 GCA_964471745.1 uncultured bacterium
AATGGTTGAGAACTGGCAGACGAGGGCGACTGCCAGCGGGCTTATCTTGATTTTCAATAGTTAACACAGAATCTTGGGTATAATATAATACAAAGTTGAACGTAATGTCAAATACCATACAGATTACTAAATTTCGACTTCAGATAACGGTTCAGCGAAGAAGCGTCAAGCGGTCGTCCGGTTATCACTTCTATCAGTTTTGCTGATCTGTAACGTTTCCCCTGGTTGTGGATGTTTTTCGTCAACCACTCCCGTAACGGTGTAAAATCACCGACTCTGAACATCGCGTCAAGATCGCCCAGATCCTCGGAAGCTCTTTCAAACAGTTGAGCCGCATTCAGGTTACCCAATGCATAGGTCGGGAAATAACCTATCATTCCACCTGCCCAGTGTATATCCTGCAGGCAGCCAAGCGAATCGTTCGGAACATCGATCCCCAGGTATGCCTTAAACATCTCGTTCCAGGCTTCGGGAACATCGGCAACCTTCAGATCCCCTGTCAATAACACCCGCTCCAGTTCGAAACGCAGCATTATGTGAAGATTATACGTGACCTCATCAGCTTCAATGCGAATTAACGATGGGCGAACTTCGTTGACTGCAAAGTGGAAATCATCCAGGCGAACATCAGCCAATGATGTGAAACGCTCCTGGGCTTTCTTATACCAGTATTCCCAGAAAGCATGACTGCGAGCGACCATATTTTCCCACATCCGCGACTGGGATTCGTGGATTCCAAGTGAAACATAATCACCCATGGGAGTTCCCCAGTGTTCCACGGGCAGGTTCTGGTCATAGATGCCGTGTCCCGCCTCATGCGTTACGCCGAAGAACGCACCGGGAAAGAAATTCTCGTCGTAATGAGTTGGAATACGGGTATCGCGGGGACCAAGACTGATACAGAACGGATGAGCGGTCTCGTCCAATCTGCCTCTATCGAAACTATAACCGATCGCCTTGGCAACTTCAGTGGCAAAATCTCTCTGGATATGGACTGGAAACCTACGCTTCAGAATTGAAACATCGGGTTTGTTAGGAGCGTTCTCTATTGCTCGTATCATCGGGACAAGCGCATCCCGCAATTGGTTTAGAGTTACAGCAACATATTCGGTGGAAGCTCCGGGCTCATACTCATCCAGTAGAGCGTCATAGGGCTCTTTCCCGTAACCCAGACAGTCGGCAACCTTGAGACTCAATTCGACAGTCTTTTCAAGCCAGGGCTGGAAAAGGGCAAAGTTATTATCTTTCCGCGCTTCCAGCCAGGCATTCTGGGCGTTGACTGCGGTGCGTGATTTTTCCTCGACAAGATCTCTGGGCAGCTTGACGAGCCTGTCGTAATCCCGCTGCCATTCACGGAGATTAACCGACTCAACGCTGAAATCTTCTTTATCTACCTGCACCGCTCTCAATTCGCCGAGCAGATCTCCGACGCGTGGATCCGTTTTCTTTTCGTGAACCATACCAGCGATGAAAGCGGTCTGATCAGCCCGGTAAGATGAAGCATCCCTGGGCATATAGGTTCTGTTATCCCAAGCTAATACTTCCTCTATCGAAGATAAAAGCGCGATATTATTGTGTGTTTCAAGCAGCGCTTTATAAGCTTCTTCTCTTTCCACGATGAAGCCTCCTGATGGTATTACAGTAAATTAACCGAAGTAAAATATTTTCTTAATACCCCCCTTCAGTTGAAAATAGATATAAAATCACCACGAATCAAGCAACCCCTCTATGAATTAAGAATTAAGAATTAAGAATTAAAAACTAACAATGATAAACAGGATTAACAGGATGTATTTCAAAATCATGAATATCCTGTTTATCAATGTTGGTTCCTCTGCAGAATCTATAGGTTAAGAATTGGGAATTTCAAGTTGACCAGACCCATACATCAGAGCTAACTGGCACGTTTTGATTGTCCTGAAACCGTATAATCGTCTTATTATGAGTTTGGCTTTGTTGTTCAAATCCTCTACAACATAGATCGTTTTCCCGGAATACATGAGCTATCCTTTCTGAATGTGAATGCAATAAGATGGCTCTTCTGGGATATTGATTTCAAGTCGATTACAAGATTTATATAGGCTTAACCCAATATTAACGGCACTTTCAGCCGATTTTCAAATCAAACGTTGGGACACTACTGAAAAAGTTAACATTTCATCATTCTGATAGTTCTCACTTTGTTCTGAATGACAACATAGGGAATCAATACTCTGTTAATACTCTCTTACCATTTCAGCAATCAATCACCTTTATTATTATACATGAAGAAGGTTGAACAGCAACGAAGACTTGCCTTAGCATGTTTTTATTCACATCTTACATTAACTTTGTAGTTGTAGAAAAGTAAATCCCTAAACAGAAATGAGCGCAAACCTAACACGAAGAGACTTCCTCGGTACTACCGCAAAATACGGTTTACTTATTACCAGTGCGGGCGCTGTATTATCGAGCCCGGCGTGGCTGCAATGGCTGTTCGGTGAAGGCGCAGGTGATGCTGAAGCTTCGAAGCAACTGGAGGAGCTAATTCGTACCGCGCCGCGGGCGCGCTTCTGGGCTTCAACAACCGACGCCGCAGGTAGATGCGCGGAGTGTCATGGTCCGGGATTGTGGAGAGACAATTTCGAACACGGTCGGGATCTAATCAAATGTCTCCTCTGTCCGCAGGGCTGCATCATCGAAGAAGGCAAACGCGGCAAATGCCGTACACGCATCAACGTAAACGGCGAGCTGCGCACTTTATCCTACGGTCATCCCATATCCATTCATGTCGATCCGATAGAGAAAAAGCCTCTTTACCATTTTCTTCCCGGTACCGCAGCTTTTTCACTGGCAACTGCGGGATGTCCGCTGAGCTGCCAGTTCTGCCAGAATTGGGAGATTTCGCAGTCAAGACCCGAAGATTTCCCCGACAGGTTCGTCCAGCCTGCACAGATTGTCGATGCGGCTGAAAGCAGCAACGCGCCAGTCATCGCTTACACTTACAACGAACCGACCGTCTTTACTGAATACCTGCTCGACATCGCCCGGCTGGGTAAAGAATATGGAAAGCGCAGTGTGATAATAAGCTGCGGGTTTGTGAACGAGGCGCCGCTTGCCGAGATGTGCGAGACGCTGGACGCGATCAAGATAGACCTGAAAGGGTTCAGCCGGGATTTCTACCATAAGGTCTGCGGCGCTGAGCTCGAACCGGTGTTAAGAAGCATCAAGCAGGTTGCAAAGAGCAGCACTCATCTGGAGA
>CAYYHI010000275.1:0-3205 GCA_964471745.1 uncultured bacterium
TCCAAGTCTGGTTGAAAATCTAAAGCCTGAAAGTGATTTTTTCAGTGTCGACTACCTAACTAATTTAGGTGATGATCAGCGAACGGGCAAAAAGGATTGGTCCTTTTTTAGCAATGGAATTGATGGCAAAGGCGCGTAAACTTGAAGCTTCAGGGCGTGATATCGTTCACATGGAACTCGGTGAGCCTGATCGTCCCGCGCCGTCGCATGTAATCGATACTGCTGTCGAAACCGTTCGGGCAGGATATTCCACTTACACCCCGACTCAGGGTATCAATGAACTCAGGGAAGCCATTTGCGGATTTTACCTGCGTGAGTATGGAATAGCCGTTAATCCTGACCGGGTCATTGTAACGATGGGCGTGTCACCGGCGCTGTTTCTGGTATTCAGCGCCCTGTTGAACCCGGGTGATGAGGTTGTAATTCACGAACCTTACTATCCACCCTATCCGCAATGTATATCTTATTTGGGCGGGGAAGTCAAGTCGGTTAAACTGGATGCTGCTGCTGGATTTCCCATTGAAACAGAGAAATTGCTCGATGCCGCCGGCAGTAGAGCCAGAGCCATCCTCATAAATTCCCCATCAAATCCCACCGGCATGATGGCGGATCGTATGAGCTTGAAAACCCTTGCTGAAAGCGGTATAACCATCATATCAGATGAGATTTATCATCGTATAACCTACGGTACCAAAGCGGCGTCGATACTGGAATTCACCGACAACTGCTTCGTTTTAAATGGTTTCTCAAAGGTTTTTGGGATGACCGGATGGCGGTTGGGATGGATTATCTGCCCGGACAGATTCGCAGGAGCATTGCGGAATATCCATATGAACTTTTTTCTCTCCGCCAACTCCTTCGTGCAGCAAGCCGGTGTGTCAGCGCTTAACGGTCCTCAGGATTTCGTGGATGAAACGATTAGAATTTATGACCGTCGCCGGCGTTATCTCATAGAGGCGTTGACGGAGCTGAACTTGGGTCCGGCTTCAGAACCGCAGGGAGCGTTCTACCTGCTTGCAGATGTCAGCAGTACAGGTATGGATGGTATGCAGGCAGCAGAAAGACTGCTTGAAGAAGCGGGAGTTGCAGTTACGCCGGGACTGGATTTCGGTGAAATCGGTTCCAACTACATCCGGTTTTCTTACGCTACCGCGATTGAACGAATTGAAGAGGGTGTACACAGGATAAAGAACTGGCTTGGGACAATTTTGTAGTATTTAGCATGATAAATCGACCGCTATGGGAAGTTACTTTCAAACATCAGTAAGAAATACGGAGGCTTCCATTTAGTTAATATAAGAAAGGTTGCTGAATTAACTGCAAACGAACGGGTGGGAGCCGTAGTCAAAGACTGCAAACTAAACGAAAACCGCAGTCATCGAGAGGAATATCAACATTAACCATCCTGCGGCTTGCTGAACGGCAGTTATCAGGCGAACTGAACCATGATCCGCCTCGTACAACGCGATTGGAACTGTCAATAGACAGCCAGGCGATGCCGTCATCCGGAGCATTTCTGTAATCGTTATGATAATGATCCTCGCACAACTCCCAGACGTTACCGTGCATATCGTACAAACCCCAGGGATTCGGTTTCTTAACAGATGAAGGATGGGTCGTACCTCCGGAATTAATCCTGTGCCAACCCGCGCTATTGAGATCCTTGTAATCATCTCCACCGGAGTATCGTGTCGTCGTTCCGGCTCGACAGGCAAACTCCCATTCCGCTTCTGACGGCAAACGGAAACCGGAAACCAGCTCGGCGTGCCATCCCTTTGATTCCCTGCTGAACTGTAATTCACTCAACGCTTTGATAAATCTTAATATATCTTTTAGCGAGACATTTTCCACAGGTAATTCGTCTCTTTGAATCGACGAAGGATTGAGACCGATAACCCTTTGCCATTGTGCCTGGCTAACCGGTGTTGTCATCATATGAAACGGTTTGATTGTTACACGATGTTGAGGTCCTTCGTTCTCATTATGACCCTCTTCATCCGGTAATGATCCCATTCTGAAAGAACCGCCGGGTATTTGAACAAATTCCAAACCTGGTAACGGACCTGTAATGACCTCGCTTCTCACTTAATTACCTTTCATATTTTTCTGCTGTTTTGAGCAATTGGGAATGTCAACCTTCAATATAATATTCGAGTGATAAAGATCAAATGTTATTTTGCAGGTTGGGATATAGATATAATTGAGTTCTTTAATCGTTATACCTCTCTGGTGAATGAATGCTTGATAAGCCTATTCTTATAACCGGTATAAGCGGTTTTATCGGCGGTCATATCTGGTCTGCCCTGGCTGATCAGAGTAATATCTGGGGCACATACTGCTCCAGAGGTAAACAACCGCTTAATCCTGATCGTCAGCGTTACGTCGATCTGTTACAGCCGGACTCGTTTACCGATTTTTTGATTGAACTGCGTCCTCGCTGCATTCTGCATCTTGCGGCTCTTGGAGGTCCGGCTATATGTCAGAAGCAGAGTCTGCTTGCCTGGCGCGTGAATAATACTGCGGTGCGATATTTGGCAAAAGCGGCTGAAAAGATCAAAGCACGGGTTATTCTTGCATCAACTGATCAGGTTTTCGACGGTCTGAAGGGCAGCTACCGCGAAGGTGATAAACCCAACCCGATCAACATCTACGGCGACACTAAAAAAGCTGCCGAACGCAGCCTTTTCGCCACCGTTTCCAATTCCGTAGTAGTGCGTATTAATAATACATACGGTCGACCAACGTTCGGAGGGTCGTCCTTCTCCGAGTGGATACTGGATAGAGTGGGGAAGGGTGAGCCTGTTCCGCTTTACATCAACCAGTACCGCAGCCTCATTGACATCGTATCCCTTACGCAGGCATTAGTTGAGCTGATTGACCATCCTTTCAAAGGGCTCCTGCATCTTGGGGGAGCCAATCGCGTCAACCGTGTTACATTCGGTAGGAAGTTGTTGCAGCATCTGGGTTATGACACTTCAGGCATTGTCAGCTTGGAAAGCACGGAACACGATCCTGAAGGGATAATGCCGTTCGATACCTCGTTTGATATCACCCTTGCTCGTCAAGTGCTGAACACCCGTCTCCCGGGCATTGAGGAGGGAATTGCTCTAACTTACGATTCCGAATAGCGCTAATTTCGGTACGACCAGTCTATTTAGTGCCTGTTGAAAAAGTCATTAAAATCGTTACCAACCCGCTGGCAGAC
>CAYYHI010000276.1:0-3128 GCA_964471745.1 uncultured bacterium
GGAAATCGCCTACTCAGTCTCTACATACTTGCTCGACTCAAGCGGAACCGAGAACATAATTCAACTCCACGATGATGGTACAAACGGCGATGAAGCGGCAGACGACCTGGTTTACACCTGTGATATATGCCTTCCCGACAGACCCGCTCCTTTCCATTATGGTATATATGTTCGACCCAACCGTACGGAAGGCTCACCCTCGCCGCACGCCGGATGGGCGATTTATCATTATTATCCCACTCCCCTGCCGGCAATTCGCATTGATAATGATCCACCACAAGCCGGCGACCTTGCTTTCACGCCGTTCTCTCGAATCTTTGAAACCGGCACAATTTACTTTGGGATCATCAATATATCCAACCGACCGGTGGATCTGTCCGACTGCATGGTCGGTCTTGGCAGTACATACAAAAGGATGCAACTGCGCGAACTGGCTCCGCTTGATCCCGGCGATACAGTGATCATAACCAACCAGGCAGAAGTGACCGGTACGCTGTTTCCCGGTTCAACTATCACTGGTCCCTTCTGCTTCTCAGCGGAGGTTGGAGACACACTGATACTTGGAACCTACTGTGGGAGGCGGTTATCCTCCAAAGTGATCGATTATATTGATGAAACCGGTGAAATTATCAGCAAAGTGGTTATAAACGAGATTAACTACAACAGCTCAGTTGATTTCGAAATCGGTGATTGGGTTGAACTGTACTGCCCGGAGGGTGAACTTGACATCAGCAACTGGTCTCTGCGGGACAGTCGTGATGATCACAGTTATATCATCCCGGAAGGTACGATAATTCACGCTGATCAGTATCTGGTTATTGCCGAGTATCCCGACGTCTTCAGCGCTTATTTCCCTGATGTATGCTATCTCCTGGGCGGATTCAACTTCGGTTTTAGCGGCGGTGGCGACGACGTACGGCTTCTGGACGCTTCCGGCTTGATTATCGACTGGGTCAGTTATGACGATGGTTCACCATGGCCTGAAGAAGCTGACGGCAATGGCGCCACACTCGAGTTGGTAAATCCGTCGAAACCGAATTTCAACCATCATTACTGGATGGCTTCGAACGATTCATCTGCACACGGCACACCGGGCAGTCGTAATTCGAACTATACAATGCTGGAAGACCCGATGCCCGAGGAATGGGGCTTTGAGCTCATCTATCCGAATCCGTTCAACAACCGGTTATCAGTCAGATGGGGACTGTTTGTGGCGGGATTTTCACGCATATCGGTCTTCGACATCCAGGGGCGTGAAATTCAGGTTTTAACCGACGATTGGTACACATCAGGTCGACATGAAGTTGTCTGGAGAGCCGGTGATCTGCCGACCGGGATGTATTTACTGCAGTTAGAACATATCAGCGGCACGGAAGTCAGGAAGGTTATTTATTTAAAATAAGGAAATCAAACCATGAAATTTCAAATGCTTACATCAATTACACTCATCCTTATCATTTCCGGCTGTGGGGCCAGCGAGCAGCAACTCTATCAGAAAGCTCTCAATTCGGGTACATTCAGCGATTACACTACCTATCTCGAGAAATATCCGGAAGGCACGTACGCCATTGAGATAAAGGGCAAGCTGGAAGAGCTGCGCAAGAGAATGAAGTACAATGTCAGCGACAGCAACTGGGAGTTCTTAAGCGGCGAATATAACAGGGATTACCGCGAACTGCAACAGATATTCAAAAGCCAGAACCAGAACATCGGAATGACCGGTTCAGCGACGGACGTCAAGTGGGCGTGGCAGGATGTGATGAAGTTCTGGGAGATACCGCCGATCAAGCCTGAACACTTCGAGCAGATTAACGCACTGGGCTGTTGGGCGCGTGAGGTCGAGGCATCCGGCGAGGGTTCGGCTTTGAATGAACTGCTCCCCATGTACGCCAAGGGCATATTGCAGAAGAAACTCTTTGAGAGCACATCCGAAGACGCCAAGCTGCTGAAGCTGACGCTCCTCGACTGGGTCGTCGATATGTCATATCTGGCGGACTTCAGCGGGTTCCTGATGTTTATGCAGGAGAACGAGCAGGATACGAGCATGTTGGCAAATGTGGATGAGGCGCTGTTGAAGGTGAAGATGGTGTATTAAGACCGTTGGCTAAAATGACATGTTTACAATAACGCCATTCTGACGAGGATCAGAATCCAGAAGCAGCAGAATTGGATACCGATCGGCATCGGTACGGTACATTGCGATAAGCAGTAACAAAAATAATAAATAGGTTAAAAGGATAAAGTTTAACAAGAAGGTAAAATGAACATTTTCGCTGGCAATCTGTCAAACGACATGACAGATGACGAACTGCGCGAGGAATTCGAAGCGTTCGGAAATGTAGCATCGGCTACAATCATTAGGGACAAATTCACCGGTAAATCGAGGGGATTTGGATTCGTCGAGATGCCTGAAAAAGAGGAAGCTGAGGCAGCCATCGACGCCTTGAATGAAAAGGAAGTTATGGGACGAGCCATGTCCGTGAACGAGGCTCGACCGAGACCGGAACGCCGCCCGTCGGATCGCGGTAGAAACGACCAACGCCGAGGCGGAGGTGGCGGTGGAGGTAATCGCCGCCGTTAAACAAACCTTAAGAATTATTTTAAAACACACAGCCGCGCATCGAAAGATGGGCGGCTGTTGATCACAACATTCTGGAGAAAAGTGAAGTAAATTTTGGAGTGGTATCGAAGAGAATCATACAACGAACAAGATTTACATGATAATCATTCAAGATAATGTAATAAGGAGTATTTCATGGAAAAACCAAAAATAATATTTGATAATGAAGATGAAGTATTTGATCCCTCCGTTGAAGAAGATGAAGAAATATCAAGTTCAGTAAGGTATGAAATTTCAAGTTATGGTGCTGATTATCCCGTTGACAGTCTTGTTAAAAGAATAATAAATGGAGATATAAAAGTACCACCTTTCCAGAGAAGATATGTTTGGAAAGGAACACAACCATCTAAATTCATTGAGTCTCTCCTGTTAGGTCTCCCAGTTCCTGGAATTTTCCTATCAAAAGATCCGGATACTTCAAAGTTGATAATAATTGATGGACTTCAACGACTTTTATTACGGGGTGCAGATTATAGTGAACACAATGTAGATTCACCTTGTAGGAGGA
>CAYYHI010000277.1:0-3057 GCA_964471745.1 uncultured bacterium
AGTCTGGTTGAAAATCTAAAGCCTGAAAGTGATTTTTTCAGTGTCGACTAATTACGATTCTCTGTCTTTGTCATTCTGAACGAAGTGAAGAATCTCAAAATTGAAATTAAAATGTATATCCTGTTGTAGATTCTTCACTTCGTTCAGAATGACAACTGGATGTTATCACTGGATAACGGTAGGAATATAACCTCTTCTCAATTTACCCCCTGAAAACTTCCCTGATTCATCTTTTTTTCTTGACAAAGCCTGAAAGTTTACGTATTATTTGACAGGTAACTCTTGAACCATAGAGTTATCGGCTAAAGACAGTCTAACAAATTATTACTGAAGGAGAAGCTTTGATTACTGGTTCTCCAATACAAAAAAATTGGGAATTTTTTGGTCAAGAGGCATTTTTCACTTGACAATGTCCTTTTAATTACGTATTATTTAGCGTAGATCAACTCTACAACCATAGAGTAAACCTTTAAGTCACGTTTTAACAATAACCGGAGGTCAAATGCGACCGGTATACTTGATTGGAGACTTGGCATCCCGTACCGGGCTTTCGATTCATACCCTCAATTATTATATCCGTCTTGGCTTAATAAGTGAAGTGATGCGCGCTGACCGGTCCGGATACAGATTGTTTGATGAAGGAACAATCGAAGCTTTACAGCGAGTAATCGACCTGAGGCGTCGCCAGGTTCCAATCAAAGAAATTCTGGCAAGGAAGCAAAATGGAATACTATGAGCTGTTGGGTTTGAAGGAGGAGCCGTTCACTACCTCACCCAACCCTCGATTTATGTACAAGTCCAAGGAGCACCGTGAGTGCTTAAACAGGCTTGAGATAGCCCTGCGTCTGCGGCGAGGGCTGTCGGTTGTCCTTGGACGTATCGGCACCGGTAAGACAACTCTCAGCCGAACACTCCTGCAGATGTTTCAGCAGGAGGAGGATCGCTATGTGTTCGGCTTGATCCTCGATCCGATCTTCCCCTCTGAATACGTGCTGCTGCGTAACTTGATGGACCTGTTTCATATTAAGACGAGAGCCAGGTCCGTGCTTGAGTGCAAGAATGTTCTCGAGTCGTTCCTATTTCAAAAAGGTGTTGAAGAGGGGAAAATCATAATTCTGGTAATCGACGAAGGTCAAAACCTGACTCCAACCTACCTCGAGACCCTGCGCAACCTCCTCAATTTCGAGACGAACGAGTATAAGCTGCTTCAATTGGTGATTTTCGCCCAGTTGGACTTTCTCCCTCGCCTCAGCCGCAACCCGAACTTTGAGGATCGCATCAACACCAGTTACATGCTGAATCCCTTGAATGAAGCCGACACCAAGTTGATGATCGAGTATCGTCTCAAACAGGCGGGGAGTGACGGCAATCGGCAAATTTTTGCAGAGGATGCTTTCCAGGAGATTTATCTCGTTACCCGCGGTTATCCTCGTCGCGTTACGAATCTGTGTCACAACTGCATTATCGAGATGCTGCGCAACGATAAGATGATCGTGGATAGTGATATCGTCCAGTACGTGATCTCAACCGAGGTGCCGATAGGTGGCAGAGAAACACCGTGAGCTGGCGACAAGCCGGCTCCTCGACATCATTCGACGCGGTGCTGCCTCTCCGGTTTCACCGCCCGGTAAACCCGCTGCACCAACCCGGGAGGACCTTCCTGAGCAGGTGCCTCGTGCTGTAGATAAACCGGATGAATCTGCACATCCACCTCCCAAAGCCGTTTCTGAGGTGCCCAAGCCAGCGCCGACCCGTAAAAAAGAAGATTCGGGACTGCTGAAGGAGATTCTCTCTCGCCCAGATGCCGCAACTGCTCTGAAACAGAAGATACCGCGCCCTAAAAAAAGTGAAGCCCCAGAATCAAACGAGTCGCTGACAGATGCTTTCATGCCCGTATCGAAACGGGTGGCGAACCGCCTTAAAAGTGCATTGAGCGATATTAAATTTCCGGCCAGGAAAACGCCAGTCCCAGAAATTAAAGCTGAAAAGAAAGCTGCAAGGGTTAAAGTTAAAACAACAGCTCTAAAAGCAAGGGTCAAGGGTAAGCACGTTTTTGGTCTGGACATCGGAACATCTTCGATAAAGGTTGTCGAAGTGGTTAAGAGCGGGAGCGGCTGCAGCGTTCTGAGTGTTGGGATTCATGATATACCCCAGGGAATGCGCGAAAATCAGGCTGGTCTGGATGTGCTGCTAACCAAGACAATTCGCGAAATGCTGTCTGCTGATAAGTTAAAGAATGTCGGTCTCCATGTCCTTTTACCTGATAGAAATACACAGGTAAGACGCATAGACCTGCCGGAAATCGCTCCTAAGGAACGATTAAATGCTATTAAGTTCCAGATTAACAGGGATTTACCGTTCCCTGTCGAGGTTTGTGAAGTGTCTTACAGCGGTCTGGATCCCAAGGTCAAAGGGAGGCAGGAAATCGAAGTGCTGGCGATCGACCGCCGTGAGCTCGACCGAAGGATCGATATACTCGATGAAATAGGCTTGGCGCCGACACATTTAACTTCCACACCAGTTACTATGAAGTTCCTGATCGATGGATATAAAGGAATAGAAACCAACAAGGGCGCGATAGCTATTGCCGATATCGGTGCGGCGAAGACGACAATCAGTATTATAGAGAACAGAAAGGTTATTCTTTGCAGGACTGTTGCCACCGGCAGCGATGATTTCTCTGAAGTATTGTATGGGTTATCACTTAAACCGAACGGTGAAGAACTGTCAAAGACGGAAGCGGAAGAGTACAAGATTGAACATGGACTAATGCTTGAAGGTACGCCGGAAACGATGAGAGTTGCGATTCTAATGCGCCCGGTTGCCGAACGAATTTCTGCCGAGATTTCCAGGTCGCTCGATTTTTACAGCCGTGAAAAGGGTGCCGGTGCGCTTCAGAAACTGATCCTGATCGGTGGCGGAGCATTAATGAAGCGGTTGCCTGAATTTCTGAGTGAACACCTGGGAGTTGTCGTTGAGGTCGGTGATCCAATGGCTCGCATCGAGCTTGCCCCAACGATTTCAGAAGAGGATCGCAAAATCATCGAGGAACGGAGA
>CAYYHI010000278.1:0-3055 GCA_964471745.1 uncultured bacterium
AAGAAAAAAAAGAGCTATTAAAAAAATATCATGTTTCTTCAACAGAATTGCCAAAAATTTTAAAGAATGATCCAGCTATTAAAATGTTAAATGTGGAAGCTGGAGATATTATCAAGATAACGAGAAAAAGCCCTACCACAGCCCAACTGAACGCAAGGAAACAGCTCATAACTACAATGTAGGAAGGAAAGTATACAAAAAAAAGTCTCGGTTTCAACCAATAGACACAGAAAACCAGTCCGATCAGCGCCGCCAGATTGGTTGCCTTGCGTATGTTGCGAATGACCACCCGCTCCCTTACAATAAAATCCGAACCGCTCATCGACCTCAGAGGCAGGTTTATCTTCATATACATATCTATCAGCATGCCGCCAAAGAAGATAAATACAATGGCGACCAGCATGGTGCCGCTCATATATCTCAACAGAAATCCCTGCCCTAAAACCATCTCCAGAACACCAATCACCACAAGGGCGATCGCAAACCAGATACTCCAGAACACAACACCTTTTTCATTCAGGTATTCAATGATATGTTCTTTGAAGTAATACAATTTGCCCGGTTCGGGAAGCTTCTCACCGCAACGCGGGCACTTCCAGGAAATCGGTATCTTGGAAACAAATGTATGACAATGTGGGCATTTCATTGGGATTCCCGTTCTGTTGGCAACATGATTACACTTACTATTAAGTGTATAAAACAGCATCAATATATCATTCTGAATAAAGTGAATTATCTCTCTATGATCAAATGATTAACGACTGAGATGCTTCACTTCGTTCAGCATGACACTTGAAAGCTGCAGATATGATCACACTTCTTACCACAAAAGTGTTAAGTTATATAAGATAATACAATTTAACATATTGACACAAAAATGCAAGTCATCAATCGCACCTTGACACTGTACTATCAAAGTGCTCCTGATATACCGAAGCGATGAATGCTGCCTAAAGCGCCCATTGTAGCGTAGGCATACTCGAATTTATACTTCCGAATCGGAATCCCTATACCGAGGGATGTGCCTGCCAACAGGTCATTCTGTTGACCGACCCGTAACCCTTCGCCGCGGCTCCTGTAACCGATGCGAAGTTGGATAGAATCATCCAGCAGCTCTGAGTAAACCTCAAACTCACCACCGATACCAAACGATAATCCCGGATTACCCGGCAGGAACTCCACATCCCTGAAGCCTTCACCCTCACGTGCGAACATCAGCGCGGTGCTCAGTGTCAGAGGGAGATGCTTCAGCTTGGAAGAAACACCAAGTGCCAATTCAGTTGGAAGCGGATCGGTCCCTTTACCGTAGCTGCTGAACTGTTTGCCCCAGTTTCTCAGGACGGCGCCTAATTTAAAATCCTGCCAATTGGGGTCGTATGTCATTCCTATATCAATAGCCATTCCGGAAGCATCGTATGGATCGATTGTGCCCCAGATAAATTTGACAGCGCCACCCCAGGCGAAGTTTTTGTTAAATCTACCGGCACCATAACCGACAAAAACATATTCACCGGCGCGAAAGGTCTCGCCGGTAGCGCCGACGCCCGTCTCCGATGCTTCAAAATCTCCATAGTCAAAGGTGGTAATGTAACCCCCCACGGTGTACTTACCCTTTATCAATTCAGACAACGTCAACCTCCCACTCCACATATCCACCATGTGTGAAGCGTACGAGATGCCGATCATTCGTTCACTACCCGCGGCGCTGGCGGGATTGAGCAATGCGCCCTCAGACCAACCATTTTCGGCGATCAGAGCGCCGCCCAAAGCGAGAGCTCGCGGATCGGTAAGCTCCATCAATACCGGAAAACAGGTTCGACCGGCAGCAAAGGACTGTTGCATGAATGCTGACAGCATCAGCACAATTAAAAATAAGTACTTCATATTACTAAGGAATGATCGGTTTACTGTAATCATCATCTTCACCCTCTTCCTCCTCTTCTTCAAGCCATCTCCTGAATTGTATCCGACGGCGAATGAAAACAACCGTTAAAGCCACTGTTCCGAGCAACACAATGAACACCCATATCAGGTAATCAATATCGAGCAGAACTGCGAAACTGTATTTCTTGTGTGCATATTCAATCCATTCCACCTGCCAGTATTCATATTCGACACCCATCACGACGGGAAAGGCGTTCTCGAATTCCTCGTCCTTACCGACACGCCTCAGCAATTGTGCTACTGCGTCCCAGCCGAATTGATCGATAAGTTTGGCTGCCGCCGACCGAGATTCAGCATAAGCCAAGTCGGCGTCACCATAAGCAAAATTGAGAACGTCATCAACCCGCGGCAATCCCATCAACCGCTTAGCAGCAGCGGCGCGACCCAGTCTTCCCAACGATCCGTGCCGCGATTCGCCGGAAAGAACCTGGCACAATCCTTCCTCAAACCAGCGAGGCAGATAGTTGTCACCAACAATCTGATGTATTAATATATGGGTTAATTCATGCGCAGCCAATACCTCAAGCGGAACTCCCTGCCCGAAAAAGAGCGGCGTCTTTAGAACTACCGTATTACGCCTTGGAATAGCCACACCACCAGCCCAGCCCGGTACTTGTCCGCGCGTTAAGTTGTTAAAATCATCAAGTGTCAGCGTAAGGTAGATGTTAACGCTCTTATTCAGCTTTTCCTGTAAATGAGCTTCAATATAGTTAACCTTCTGCCGCAACTTATGATCGAGCTCGTCAACTAATTCCTCATCCCTCCCGTAGTAATAGTATTTATATAGGGAACGATCATAGAGTCTGGCAAGGGAAACATCACTCCATGCTGTAATTAATATAGAAGCTAATGTTATTATATGAAAAAATTTAGATGAATACATACAGAAATCTTAAATTAATAGATAATTAGGTGATATCAGCGGTCTATTGTCATTCCCACGAAACAGTCTGTCCGAAAATAGTGCTGGAAGTGCTGTCACGTGTCCCCACGTGACAGTTATGTTCTTGTTTATCCGTCACATGAGGACATGTGACGGTACGCTGAAATACATTAGTGGTAGCGGGACGCCCTCGTCCCGCTGTGAAAAGTTTGTCATCAAAGGCGGGGA
>CAYYHI010000279.1:0-3040 GCA_964471745.1 uncultured bacterium
CGACCTTGAGCCCCTCGATTGCTTTGAGCAGCATGTCGATAAACCGATCATGGACAGCTTCGTGTAGAATCAACCGGCTGGTCGCAGTACAGCGCTGACCCGTGGTACCGAATGCGCCCCAGAGGACGCCTTCCAGCGCCAGGTCGAGGTCGGCGTCCTCCATCACTATCTGCGCGTTCTTGCCGCCGAGTTCGAGCGATACCCGCTTGAGCTGCGCACCGGCTTTTGAATTGATTTCCTTGCCGACGAGCGATGAACCGGTGAAGCTGATTAGGTCGATATCCGGATGTTCCACGATTGCCGTACCGACCGCTCCACCGCCGCCGTGGACGATGTTTATCACACCGGGTGGAATGCCGGCTTCGAGCAGTATTTCAACCAGCGCCGTAGCAGTCAGTGGCGTGTCCGACGCCGGTTTGAAGACGACACTGTTGCCGCAGACCAGCGCCGGCAGAGACTTCCAGCAGGGAATCGCCATCGGGAAGTTCCAGGGGGTTATCAGTCCCGCCACACCGATCGGCATGCGGAACGACAGGTTCATCTTGTTGCGCAGTTCGGAGGGCGCGGTATGGCTGAACAACCTGCGACCTTCAACCGCAGCGTAGTAGAACGTGTCGATGCCCTCTTGAACATCACCCAGGGTTTCGGTCAACACCTTGCCCATTTCACGGGTCATGTTTCGGGCAAGCTCCTCCTTGCGCTCGACCATTATATCACCGGCACGTTTGAGAATCGCGCCGCGTTCTGGAGCCGGAACCAGGCGCCATTCCCGGTATGCCTGGCGAGCTGCCTTGACCGCCCTGTCGACTTCGGTCCTCCCTGATTTGGGGAAGACACCGACAACTTCATCCCAATCAGCCGGATTGCGGTTTTCGAACCACTCGCCGGAATCGGCGGCACACCATTTGCCGTCGATGTGATTTAAGAACTCCTGAGCCATTTTTTCTCCATGTTGTAATATTTAATAAAAGAAAAACAACGGCTTAAATACACTGTCCGGAATGGACTATATAAAATCCGTCGGATTAAGTGATGATGTTAAGCCGTTTGTAATAAGAATCCTATTTAACTAACAATATAATGTCCGGTGTGTTCTTTTACAAGCATAACAACTTGATGACCGACGCTTTGCATTTTACCTTATATAATTACTTAATTATTGACAACGGTTCTATTCCTTAGTAGATTTGAAGATTAGTAAAAATCCGGTTTTCTGTTCGGTTCTTGTCAGTGTGTTGCTGACAGGCTGTGCTTCGATGGGACCGCCTGGCGGTGGTCCTGAGGACTCGGAACCGCCTCAGATTGTAAAGGTCATTCCGCTTTCCGGTTCAACCGGAGTTGATCCGAAGACAACCATCGTGTTCACGTTCAGTGAGCCTGTTGACAGGGAGTCGCTGATCGAGGCGCTGTTCATAACCCCGCCGCCGGTCAGGAAACCCAGGGTGAAGGTGCGGGGGTGCAAGGCGCGGATAATTCTGCCTGAGCCGATTTCCTCGGATCGCACGCTTGTCGTGTCTCTGGGAAGCGGTGTGATGGACTTGCGGCGGAACAAGCTTGCTCAGAGCTATGCTGTAGCGCTGACAGCCGGTGACAGGATCGATCGCGGCAGGATATCGGGGCTGGTCTTTACCGGTGAATCGCTTCAGGGGATCTTGGTCGGAGCCTGGATCGTAGACGATTCGCTGGACATGAATCCTGCCGAAACACCGCCTGAATTTCTAACTCAGACAGGTGAAGACGGCGGATTTGTGCTGGATTACCTGCCCGCCGGTGATTATCGCGTTGCCTGCTGGGACGACCGGGATCGCGACCGTCGCTATGATCCGGGTACAGATCGGATCGGACTGCCCTGGCGTGATGTCAGTCTGGATGAGGATTCTGAAAACTGGATCGAGCTTTATCCTGTAAAACAAGATACATCCGAACCGAAGCTGTTTGTGGTTTCAGCATCCGATGAGCGTCATGTTGTGCTGCGCTTCAGCAGTATATTGAAGCGGGAGACAGCGGAGATATTGCCGGAGCTTTCGGTTTTTGACTCCTCCGGCGTTCTCGGTTTACAAGGCGCCTGGCTGGATGCTGCTGACTCCTCACGTATTGTTCTTTTCACGGAAACGCAGGCTACGGAAGGTGAATACATACTGGCGCTTGCCGGGGATACGACTCAGTACAGTTTCACAGGATCGGCGTCGCCCGACACGATCGGTCCCCGCGTTACAGCCTCGTACCCCGTCGGACGGGAACGTGATATCTCCGAAATCCCTGCAGGATGGATTGGCTTCAACGACGCCCTGTTCGCAGCGGATTTCGACAAGGCTTTAACCCTTTATGATTCGGGCGCTCTGGAAACATCAGACAGTCTCGAGACTCCGGACAGCCTGAAATATAAGCTTCACTGGCGGGCTGAAAATAACCTGGTGAGGTGGGAAGCGATGGAGAGTATCCCGTTCGGGACGGAGTTGACGTTGCAGTTTGATATGACAGTTGTCAGGGATCGGATTGGCAACCTGTCGTCGGACACGACCTGGTCTGTATCTTTCGCGGTGATCGATCCCGCTGAAATCGGTTCGATATCGGGGGATGTCTCCGGAGGCGCAGCTCGACCGATTGTCGCGGCGAGGTCATTGAAAGGTCGGGGGGCAGTTGATACTTACGGATCCACCCAAAGCGATGGCACGTTCAAGATAGACCGGTTAAGTGCCGGTGATTTCCGGATTTGGGCTTTCGACGACAATAATAGGAATGGCACCTTTGATTACGGTCGGTTGAAGCCGTTCAGTTTCGCCGAACGGTTCACAGTTATGTCGGATACGATCAAGGTCCGGGAGAGATGGGAAACCGGCGGCGTGAAGATTATATTTAAGTGATCTTCAACAAATTTAATTGGTATTCTGTCCTTGTGATGTCGGACATAGGATACAGCTTGATAGCGAGTAATATTTAAATCGTATTTCCCCCTTTTCATGGCTGTCAACTAAGTAGGCTGACATATTAAGGGGTGCAGTTTGTAGTTGACATATGTCCGAGATATTTATTCAGGAGG
>CAYYHI010000280.1:0-2992 GCA_964471745.1 uncultured bacterium
CTTCACTTCGTTCAGAATGACAACGTATTGGAATCAGTATTTTGTTAATGCTCTCCATTATTTATCACATTCTCATATTCTGATACAGGTTGGTTTCGCCTTCACTCTTTGCGATGATCGCTGTTCCAACACTGTCACTGGTGACGTTCACCATCGTCCGGAACATATCCAGTGGACGATCAACTGCCAGCATTGTGCCGATGATTACAGCTACATCAGTGTCTTTGAAACCGACGGCTTGAGTCACAATGAAGATCATAACCAATCCAGCGCTTGGAATTCCAGCAGCGCCTATAGACGCCAGTAAAGCCGTCAGAACAACGATAAATTGCTGAGAGAATGATAAATCTATACCCAGAACCTGAGCGATGAAAAGTACTCCGGCACATTCATATAGAGCGGTACCATCCATATTAATCGTCGCACCCATTGGTAGTACAAAGCTGGAGATACGATTGGAAACACCGGCGTTTTCTTCAATACTTCGCATGGTAACCGGCAGTGTTGCGTTGGAAGAACTGGTTGAGAATGCCGTAGCCATAGCCGACGCCATCGCTCGATAGTGATGAACAGGATTGATCCGCGTAAGTAAGAAAAATAATGATGGTAAGACAATCAGAAAGTGGATCGAAAGCCCGATGACAATCGTTGCCATATATATCCCAACTGCCGCGAAGAGATCAAATCCCGAGGTTGCAACCGCCTTTGTAATCAGACCCAATACTCCCAACGGCGCCAGTTTTATTATGGCTTCAGTAAGCTTCATAATCGCCTCGAAAATCGCCTCGAAAAAATTCCTTAAAGTATCACGATACTGAGGCTTGATTTTCGTTATAATAACACCCAAAAAGATTGCGAAAAAGATTATACCAAGCATATCGCCGGAGGATGCGGCATGTACTGGATTGAGTGGAATCATCCGAATCAGAATTCCTGCAGGTGAACCGGGCTTTTCAATGCTTGAAGGATCGAAAGTGGCAGCAGTTGCGAGTGATACGCCATCACCCGGACGAATAATATTGGTAAGCGTCAGCCCGATGAGAATGGCACATAAACTTGTCGTAATATAATACAGGAAGGTCTTTCCACCCAACCTTCCAAGACTCTTGCCGTCGCTGATGCCTGAAACACCTGTTACGATAGATGAGAATATAAGCGGGACGATCACCATCTTTAACAACCGAATAAAGATCGTACCCAATGATGTTATCAACCCATAAAACCAACCAGTCGGTTCACCGTGATATACGCTCTGGAAGATGAGCCCAAACACGACGCCGACACCCATTGCGATTAGTATTTGCCAGTGTAGTTTAAGTTTCATTATGTTTCCTGTATATACTTGCGTTCATTGTTTAACCGCCAGCTTGCATTGTAATTCACAGTCTTACAAATCGGGATTGATAACGCTACAGGAATCGCAGCAATTAGCCGCATGATAACTCCATTTATTTGAAACTCTAAATTAATAAGTTAGTTGTGTCCCTTGATGGTTGTCATTTCCGCTTTCCAGTGTATCCGAAAATGATCCAAAGCTGCTGTCACCTCTCCGCAGGTGACAGCAACACTATGATAGGGTTATAATTAGGCTGTCACCTGCGGAGAGGTGACAGCAGCTGACTCTACCAATAAGTTCATTCTTACACAAACTGATTTAGTCATATCTTCAAATCACATCACTAATTGTCTAAAAACTCCTCAGCCTTCTTAACTGTGTTAAACACAGCAGCCTGATAGCCAACTTCTGATGATATTTTCGCAAGTGGTACTCCAGCAACTTCGTTTACCACTCGGACAACCTTGGACGGCTTTCTTGCAGCGATCTCCTGCATGATTTCAGCAATGATCTCCGGAACATCGCCTTCTTTCAGCATCAACATCCTCGAATCATTCAACAATGTGAAACCTGGCTTTAACTTACTTAGTTCGACTTTAAGTCTATAAAGTAGTCCATGTGCTTTTGCCGGTGTGGGAAGACCTATAAGCTTCATATAAAGGCGGTTCTTCTCAACATCGGCTTTCACTTCCACAAGTGGCATTCTACCTCCCAATTCAATTATGGAAGCAGTGGTAAAGGTCGTATTAACAGACCGCCGATTCGGTCCATACTCACTTAACTGTCAAGAAAGTCTACTGCCTCTTCAGGTGTGAGGAAAGCAGCGGTTTTATATCCGGGTCTGGATGAAATTTTTTTCAACGTCATCTCGAAACCGGAACTCACAATACGGGCAACTTTTGATGGTTTTGCGCTTATTACGGATTCCATGATGCCTTCAACTACTTGTAATACATCGCTCGTTGTTGGCTTAAAATCTCTCGTGTCGTTCAACAGTGTAAAACCGGCTTTCAATCGGGCTAATTGAGCCACAAGTTTCTTTCTGAACTGCCTGGCTTCCACAACAGTAACCGATCCCGACATCTTCATAGACATCCGATTTTTCAGCGGATCGGTTTTCACGGTTAACACAGGTTTCATAAACGCTTCCTTTAAATATTAACATCAACGTTAATAAACAAAACATTGAAACCAGGCTAACGAGTAAGATCAACTGATTTCAATATCCCATCTATGGCTTCTTTCTCCCAGTCTTCGCCGATTTCAGTGATGACCCCGGCAGCATCCAGCATCTCACGTTCACCTTCAGCTTTCAGATCGGATATGTGCTTAACCTTGGCTTTCCCGATAAAAATCCGGCACCACGCCGCGCTGTCCCTGTCATCCTGTTCCAGAGCCAACTTTTCACCTTCCTCGAACGCCTTGATTGCTTCTACAGCATTTCCGGCAATCAACTCCGCCATACCAAGATCCCAGAGTGCCCAAGTCAGAGGTCCCGGTTGAGGAATTTCCCGCCTGATTGGAACCTGACGGCGGGCAGCATCGAGAATGGTCGGGATATTCTCCGGATCAACGTTCTCATCCCAATCTGGTGCAAAAAAGGCTGAGACGTTATGCAGCATCATTGCAGCCGGCAGTTTGTAGCCTTTCTCCAGA
>CAYYHI010000281.1:0-2987 GCA_964471745.1 uncultured bacterium
GTTGCAGCCGAAGGTTCTGGATCTGAACAATGTTATTACTAATCTGGACAAGATGTTACGGCGGTTGATAAGTGAAGATATTATTCTTGAAACAATTACCAGAGAGGAATTATGGCGAGTAGAGGCGGATCCCGGGCAGATCGAACAGGTCATCATCAATCTGATGGTCAACGCCCGCGATGCCATGCCTGACGGCGGAAAGCTTGTCATCGAAACCCAGAATGTGGAATTAGGCGAGGAGTACACCGACAGTCATGTTGGTGTAAATCCGGGCTCCTACGTGATGCTGGCGGTCAGCGATAGCGGTTGCGGAATGACGGATGAAATAAGAGCGCAGATTTTTGATCCGTTTTTCAGCACGAAGGAGGAAGGAAAGGGGACGGGGCTGGGATTATCGACCGTATATGGAATCGTCAAGCAGAGTGGCGGTCATATCTGGGTTTACAGTGAACCGGGCAAGGGAACAACATTCAAAGTTTACTTTCCTATGGTTGAGGAGGAGGCAGATATTCTCACACGTAAAGCTGAGATTGGTGAAGCACCGAGCGGAACAGAAACAGTGCTGGTGGTTGAGGACGAGGAAAGTGTACGGTATTTAGCCTGCAGGATTCTGAAGATGCAGGGATACAATGTATTGGAGGCGCAGAACGGCGGGGAAGCATATTTGATGTGCGAGAAAATGGAGAAGCCGGTTGATCTGGTGGTTACGGATGTGATAATGCCGGTAATGAGCGGCGCTGAATTTATTAAGAAATTGCGTGAAATATGGACTGATTTCAAGGTGTTGTTCATGTCAGGATATACGTCCAATGCCATCGTTCATAGCGGCGTACTTGATCCAGGTACGCCGTACCTGCAGAAACCCTTCCGTCCGGTCGACCTGGCTTCGAAAGTGAGGGAGGTGCTGGATGGTTAGGAATGTTACCTGTGTGAAGCATCTGGTTACATATGAAATAAAGGTAGTAGCCCGGAACCCTTGTGGTCCGGGATATAATTGTATCTTACCATTTTATTTTCGTAATTATCCTAGGAATCCCGGACCACAAGGGATCCGGGCTACATGCAATTTTAAGGAGTAGTGAGGTGAGTAAGCCACTACGAGTGTTGAATATCGAGGATTCTATTGAGGATTCTCTTCGTCTGACTACCGAGCTCCTGCGCGGCGACTACGATCTTGAGTATAAGCGAGTGGATACCCCTGAAGCTATGCGGGAAGCGCTCGAACAGAATAAGTGGGATATTGTGCTCTCGGATTACTCAATGCCTAATTTCACTGGTCTTGATGCCTTGGAAATATTCAACCAGAGCGGGTTCGATCTGCCGTTCATTATCATTTCAGGAGCTATTGGCGAGGAGACGGTAGTGACCATCTTGAAAGCTGGAGCACATGATTTCATCGGCAAGGATAATCTTACTCGACTGCTTCCCGCGATCGAGCGGGAGTTGAAGGATGTCGAGGTGCGTCGGGAACACCGTCGGGCTCAGGAAGCGCTGGCTGAGAGCGAGAAGCAACATCGGACTATTATTCAAACTGCACTTGATGGTTTCTGGATTAACAACATGGAAGGTAGAATTATCGATATCAACGATTCATATTGTCATATGATAGGTTATCCTCGTGAAGAACTGCTTAAGATGTCCATACATGATGTGGAAGCAGTAGAAAACCACGAAGAAACAGATAAACACATTAAAAACATACTCGAGCATGGATACGACCGTTTCGAAACTCACCATAGACGAAAGGATGGTAAGATTATTGAAATTGATATAAGCGCAACCTACTCTGACGAAGCTGGCGGGCAATTGGTTGTTTTTATACGTGATATTACCGAGCGTAAGCAAGCGGAAAGGCTCCAGGATACAGTTTATCGCATTTCACAGGCTGTGGACAGCGCTGACAAACTCGATGACCTTTACTGCTCGATACATGATATAATCCAGGATGTAGTGCCGACGAGAAATCTGTATATCGCGCTTTATGATGACAAGGAGGACCTTATAAGCTTTCCATACTTTGTTGATGAGGTAGATGTTCCTCCTCATCCGAAAAAGCCAGGTAAAGGATTAACCGAATATGTACTGCGAACTGGACAATCTCTCTTGTGCAATGCAGATGCTCAGAAAGAGCTTGCACACCGCGGTGAAATTGAACTTTTAGGTTCACTTTCATCAATCTGGCTTGGTGTGCCTCTTAAAGTCGGGGATAAAACCATCGGTGTGATAACTGTTCAGAACTATGCTGATATCGCAGCCTATGGAGAGCGTGAGCAGCACATAATAGAGTATGTTTCAACGCAAATCGCCAAGACGATAGAGCACAAGCGCGCTGAAGAGGCATTGCGGGAGAACGAGGAGAAATTTCGGACTATCACCCAAAGCTCCAAGGACGCGATCATCCTCATGGACAACGAAGGAAACATATCCGACTTCAATCAATCGGCTGAATATATGTTCGGATACAGCCGCGACGAAGCCATTAGCAAGAACATTCATCTTTTGCTTGCCCCCCTCCGGTATCGTGAGGCACATTTTAAGGCGTTTTCAGAATTCAGGAAATCAGGTAAGGGAGCCGTGGTCGGTCAGACAATCGAGCTGGAGGGTATACGGAAGGACGAAAAAGAGTTCCCGTTAGAGCTATCATTGTCGGCATTCCAGCTCGGAGGTCAGTGGCACGCAGCGGGTATAATCCGGGATACTTCCGCGAGAAAGCAGTTGGAGGTTCAACTTCGACAGGCGCAGAAAATGGAATCCATAGGCACACTGGCTGCCGGCATTGCCCACGAAATAAATACACCCACGCAGTTTGTAGGTAATAATAACCGTTTTCTCCAGGATTCCTTTGAAGATATTGTAGAAATATTGGCAAAATGTGGAGAATTGGTCGATGCTTATCAAGGTGGAACGCTCAGCCCGGATAAGGTAGCCGAACTCAAGGAGGCGATAGGGGAGGCGGATATTGATTACCTGATAGACGAAATACCACA
>CAYYHI010000282.1:0-2892 GCA_964471745.1 uncultured bacterium
ATGTTTCAAGCGTCAGGCGGGGACACCTGACGCCACGATAAATCCAACTATTCGTCATATTAAGAAGTGCAGTTTATACTTGTCATTGCGAGCCCGTCCCAGATTGCCACACCGACCGTTAACGTCATTGCGGACGAAGCGAAGTAATTACACAAGCGGTCGGTTCACAATTACGATTGGACGGGCGAAGCAATCTCATAAAAGGGAAACCTTCATTAATCCCTAATGATAATTGTTTTCGGTTTCGTTTTCTATATTACTCTATTGTTTTTTCTGTTTCGGAGTTTATTTTATTAAATAAGTATACCGGTTAATCGTTATCACTGGAGTAACTGAATGCAACAGGACTCAAAGTCTCGTCAGGACATAATCTTAGTTGATAAGAATCCCGATGATCTGCATAGATTAGAGGAACTGGTCGAGAAAGTCGTGGTATGTAACGTCCGTAGTACCCACAGTGTTCAGGGTGCCGTTCAGGAAATAGAACGGATTATTCCGGACCTGATAATCACCGAATGGGAGCTCGCGGATAACGATGCCGGAGAACTGCTGCAGATAATCAGAAAACGGTCGGCTTGGTGTGATATACCGGTAATTATATGCACATCAACGCGCTCTGAGGATATAAGATATAAGGCTAATCAACTTGGTGTATACGATTTCCTTATCAAGCCGGTGAACAAGTATATCCTGAGCTGGAGTCTTGGTCTGTTATTTTCCATTCCCGAATCACAACTTACTGTGGATTCGGATGTTACAGCCGAAGAAGCTGATTATCAGACGAAACTGGATCGCCAGAAGATAAGCCATATCAGCGCACTGGCTCCACTCCCGGAACTGGCACAGAAGATAATGGAAATCACACATGAACCGACCTACTCACCCAAAAAGCTGGCGGAATTGATCAAGCAGGACCAGTCACTTACCGCAAGAATCCTCAAGATCGTAAATAGTGCCTACTATGGATTTCATCGCAAGATAGGCAACATCGATCGTGCCATTGTTATATTAGGATTTAATGAAATCACCAATATTACCATAGCTGCCTGTCTTATGCAGGTTTTTCCGAATGGCGGCGAAAGCCGGTTGTTCAGCCGTGAGAAATTCTGGCTGCACACGCTCGGTACTGCCTATATAGCTCGTGCCTTGAGCAGCTTTACCAAGAGTGTAAGCGGAAGAGATGCGTTTACCATGGGACTCCTGCACGATATTGGCAAGGTTGTTCTGGATCAGTATTTTAATGATGTATTCAATCATCTGTTAGAATCTGCTGAAGAGAGAGATGAATCACTTCACAAGGTATCTTACGAACTGCTTGGAATCGATCATGCCGAGATTGGAGGCATTATTGCGGAATCGTGGAAGCTTCCGCCGCGATTGGTCAGAGGAATTGAACTTCACCATAATCCGTCGCTTGCCAGGGTGGATGATTATGGCGTGCATATAATACATCTCGCCAATTATTTCTGCCACAGTAAGAAGATCGGCGCGAGTGGCAATCCTGTACCTGATAAACAGTTCGATGGTTCACTTATCTCTCTGCGTCAGCATCTCAAGAGCCCGGAGGAGATCTGGGATTCCCTGAACATTGATGCTGATTCCATTAGATTGATAATTTAGTAATTTCAACCAGGAAACACGCGACACATAACTTTACAACTTTTCAACTTAACCATGCACAATACCAGATCCGTTGTAGTTTTCATCATCATTGCGCTGCTGGTCTACGCCAGTTTAAATTTGTATCTCTACCGCCGAACCATGCAGGCTGCATCTCCGGTCGTCGCTTGGGCATGTGTGTTGCGGATTATTATACTGATCGGTTTCCTGGCATTTCCTCTCGGTCGCATTATAGGTGCTGAAAAACCGCTCGGAACGACTTTGGTGTGGATCGGTTCATTCTGGTTGGCGGTATTGACGTACGGTGTGCTGATTGCGCTGCTCGTAGATATCATAAGGCTTATCGACCTGCTGACCGGATGGCTGCCTGACTGGGCGCTGGCTGACAGACTGAAAACGAGCAGGATGATATTCGCTGGTTCATTAGTGCTGATCGTGATGCTGATTGTCGGAGGGCATATCCGTTCACTGTATCCCAAGACACCCGAATATACAATCGAACTCGAGAAATTCCCCACTGATATTGAGGAATACCGTATTGTGATGCTCGCAGACCTGCACCTGGGCATACTCGTCGGTGAAAAGAGGCTCAATCGGATGCTTGGGCAGGTGGAGGGTCAGTTTCCGGACCTCGTAGCGATAGTCGGTGATCTAATAGATGAGTCCACTGAAAAGCTATCATGGGCTGTCGATCCGCTTTCCAAAATCGAGGCGAGCGACGGCGTATACGCGGTTACCGGCAATCACGAGTTTTACAACGGTCTGAAAGGATTCAATGAACTAACCCGCAATGCGGGCATTATAACGCTAAGAAACCAGAGTGTGGAGATAAAAGGCGTCATCACACTCGTGGGATTGGATGATCCGACCGGTTACAGGCAGTTTAACCTAGAGCAGGTTCCCATCGCGGAATTACTGAATGATGTCGATCACAACCTGCCTGTAGTATTGATGCAACACACACCGACGCGCTTGAATGAGGCTCGAAACGCCGGCGTGGATCTGATGCTCTGCGGGCACGTTCATGGAGGTCAACTCTGGCCCGTGAAATACATTGCTGAAGCTGTCTATGGCGTGAAAACCGGTCTTTCGCACATCGGCAGGATGTACTTCTATCTTACATCCGGAGCGGGAACCTGGGGACCACCGGTCAGGGTCGGTGCTACTCCTGAGATTGTTACGTTTGTGTTGCGGAAAAAAGAAGTATGATTGTAACATATACAGAGCGTTGTATGTTTATGCGCATTCAGTGACTTGTCATTCCGGCGAAAG
>CAYYHI010000283.1:0-2856 GCA_964471745.1 uncultured bacterium
TGTCTTAAGATTATGCCTGACCTTCCGGATGAATCTGTCGATTTGGTGTTGACAGATCCCCCTTATGCCATAAACTATCGCTCCAACCGACGTATTGCACGACCGAAGTTCAACCATATCGATAATGACCTTCCCGGTGACTGGATCGAGATTTTCGCTGCGGAAGCATACCGGTTACTGAGAAATGACCGGCATCTGTATTGTTTCTGCCGTCATGATACCTATCCGCTTTTTTATAACGCCTTCGAAGACGCTGGTTTTTCCATGAAGAGAACCCTGATCTGGGTTAAAAATAATCACGGATCGGGCGATCTGAAGGGGGATTATGCTTCACGCGACGAGTGGATTATATTTGCTCATAAGGGGAGAAGACTGCTGAGAGGTAAACGGGATGATAATATTTTGGAATTCGCCAAAGTCCATACCGGCAGTCTGATTCACCCGACACAGAAACCAGTGGAACTGCTGCGTTTGCTTATAAACAAGTCGACCGATAGGGGGGAGGTGGTATTAGATCCGTATGCCGGTGTGTTGAGTACGGCTGTGGCAGCGATGGAAGATGAACGTGATTTTATTATGATAGAGATCGATCGGGAATACCTGGCGAAGGGGATAACGCGCTTAACGAACAACGAGTATTTCTTTAAATATGAAATTAATCGCTCACACTACCAAATTAATCTCCCTGAATCAGACTGACTACTGTTTTCAACCTAATGTTTATCTTATACTATCCATGTTGTACCGCTTCAAATATTGATTTAATTCAGCAATCTTATTAAATTAAAGGTTTAGGCAAATCGGGGCGTGGCGCAGCCCGGTAGCGCGCATGGTTCGGGACCATGAGGTCGCTGGTTCAAATCCAGTCGCCCCGACAAATATATTGTCGTCGTACCGTTCAGGGCGGCGATTTCTCAGCTTAAGAGGTTAAGGAATGGATGGTTATCCTTTCAATGAAGTAGAGCCCAAATGGCGGAAATGGTGGGAGGAAAACAATATCTACCGAGCGCATCTGGATGATACTGAAAAGAAGAAACAGTATGTCCTGGTGATGTTCTCTTATCCGTCGGAGAAAAAACTGCACATCGGACACTGGTGGAATTACGGCGGAGTGGATGCGTTTGCGCGTTTCAAGCGTATGCGGGGATACAACGTTTTCGAACCGATGGGATTCGATGCGTTCGGTCTGCCAGCTGAAAACTATGCCATCAGTCACCACGTTCATCCGGCTGTAACTACAAAAGATAGCGTCAATTACATAAGAGAGCAGTTGAAAAATATCGGAGCGATGTATGACTGGGATCGTGAGGTCAACACGTCGCAACCGGAATACTATAAATGGACACAATGGCTTTTCCTGCAACTGTTCAAGACCGGTGCAGCATATCGCAAGGACGCACCGGTAAACTGGTGCCCTCATTGCCGGACGGTTCTCGCCAACGAGCAGGTTGCGAGCGACGGAACGTGCGAACGTTGCGACAGTAAAGTTACAACCCGCAAACTTGAGCAGTGGTTCTTCCGCATCACCGACTTCGCTGACAGGTTGTTGGATGGGCTGGACGTGATCGATTGGCCCGAAGCCACCAAGTCAATGCAAAGGCATTGGATCGGGCGCTCCGAAGGTACTGAAATCCACTTCCCAGTGAAAGACCATGACGAGGAGATTCATTGTTTTACAACCCGACCGGATACGCTGTTTGGTGTTACTTACCTTGTGCTGGCGCCTGAACACGATCTTGTAGAGAAGATTACTACTACGAAACATTCTGCTGATGTTGAAGCATATATTAAGCATTCCCGGAAATTTTCCGAAATCGAGAGGCTGGCAACCGACAGGGAGAAAACTGGCGTATTTACAGGAACTTACGCTATCAATCCTGCTAATGATGAAATAATACCGATCTGGATCGCCGACTATGTCCTGGCAGGATACGGCACTGGTGCAGTGATGGCTGTGCCGGCACATGATCAGCGGGATTTTGAGTTTTCAACCAGGTACGATTTGCCTATAAGATGGGTAATCGAACCGAATGATAAGCACGCAACCGTCGATAGGGGAAAGGCTTATGAAGATTACGGAGTAATGCATGACTCCGGTCAGTTTGATGGCTTAACGTCTGAAACCGGAATGAAAGCCGTAACCGAATGGCTTTCATCTAGGAATATAGGGCAGGCGACTGTAAGCTACCGGCTGCGAGACTGGCTTATTTCACGACAGCGATACTGGGGTGCTCCGATTCCGATAATCCATTGTCCGAAATGTGGTCTTGTTCCGGTTCTTGAAGCGGATCTGCCGGTACTGCTTCCTGAAAAGAACATCGATTTCACACCGCACGGATCGTCGCCTCTTGGGTCGTGTAAAGAGTTCATCGAGACCAGTTGCCCGCTGTGCGGTGGCGATGCGCGCCGTGATCCTGATACTATGGATACTTTTGTCTGCTCAAGCTGGTATCAACTAAGGTATACATCGACGGAGTTCCACGATCGACCCTTCGATCGCGATAGGGTGGACCGTTGGTTGCCGATCGATTTTTATATCGGTGGACCTGAACATAGAACTGGTCACTTGATTTACGCCCGTTATATAACCCAATACTTGAACTCATTAGGATTACTTGAGTGTGCAGAACCATTTACGAAGTTAGTACACCAGGGAATCATAACGTATAAAGGTCAGCGGATGTCCAAATCAAAGGGAAACGTGGTGAATCCCGATAAGTTCGTTGATAAATATGGGTCTGATTGCTTCCGGTTGTATCTTATGTTCATGGGTGATTTCAAGATAGGCGGCGACTGGTCGGATGAGGGTATTATTGGCATCAGAAGATTTCAGAATCGTGTATGGCGGATGGTTTG
>CAYYHI010000284.1:0-2836 GCA_964471745.1 uncultured bacterium
TTGAAAGTTATTATAAGTAAGACGCCTCTGGATTCCAAATCAAGTTTGGAATGACGAGCTTGGGTTTGGAATGACGAACTTGGAATTTCCAAATAATCCAAAGATCTCAGGAGTGTCCGACCTCCCCCGAATAATATTGAGAGGAACATTGACCCGGAAATATTCAAACCTTATAATTCTACTGTGCTTCATAGTTACAATTCAACCCACCCTGGGAGCAGACCGCATGGAGTCCGATATCCTGAATGAAATCAACGTCGTTATAGATTCGCTTAAGATAGCCCACCAGACCGCTGCCGGCATCGAAAAAGACCGCCTGTCCTTCCAACTGGGCGAATGGTGCCGCGATGAGAGTGCCGTTCCGGTTTCCGACGCCCCGGAAGCGATCGCGCTGATGTACTGGTCAAAGCTTAAAACGTCACGATTCGACAAAGTTCGCGACTGGCTGGAAGGACATCCATCAATAGACGTTCGCGAAGGCAGGCTAAACAATTCCACCGCCAGGTATCTCTACTATAACTACCAGATCCTGCGTGAGGATTTCTCCTTCATCGAAACGCTACAATCCGATGAAAAGCAGCGATCACTCGCCGCCGCCGATCATATTGCCCTCGGACGGATCGCCATGCGTCGGTTTGATTACGATGCCGCACTCGACCATTACCGAGCTGCCCGGGAAGCTGACGATTCACTCATCCTTAACGGTGAAGCCATCCGCCTGACATCACTCGTCCTCAGCCGCCAGTTGAAGTTTCAGGAATGTTTCGATACACTTATGTTCGGGCTTGGAAACGGTGGCTTCAGCGACGATCTGCTGTATAACCTCGGCAGAACACTCATCCGGCTGGGTAAGGTCAGTGAGAGCACCCGGCTGTTCCAACTGGCTGTCGAGATCAATCCATTTCACGAGGATGCGCACTACTTCCTCGGCAACGGCTACGCCCCGTTTAATTACACTCAACTGACCCAGAAATATCCGCAATGTTTCCCGGATTCGGCAACTGCAGCGGAGTTCGTCGAACAACCAAACCCGGATTGGGTCAGACCGTATATCGTCAAAGCGGAAGATAGCTGGATTACTGCTGATCTTGAAACCGCTGAAAGTCTCTGTCGCGCAGCGCTCGACCGGTGTCCCGATTACGGTCGCGCTCATGCGATGCTGGCAAAGGTCTATGAGGGTTACGGGCTGCGTGAAAAGATATATTACCAGAGTGATAACCTTGAATTCGACGAGGCTTCTTTCCCGGATGTTCCGCAGATCGAGGAATACGTCCTGAACTGGGACAGACTTTCGGAAAGGCACCGCAAACGGGTGGCAATATCAATAGCGCCGTGGAAGAACTTTCTACCGGTACTGGTGGCAACCAGACAGACACATTACATCAAGCCGATCCACGAAAAGCTCTCCGAATGCCCGTTTATGGAGGAGATGGCAAATCAGCGGATCAATCTGGACTCCCGACTCTGGGACGACGTGCGCGGCGCCGGCGGATACAACACGGTTACTGGCATCGAGGACGTCGAACGCATGATCTTCCACAACTACAACACCGTTCTGCACGAACTGACCCACCAGGTGCACGGCATCCTGACCGAACCTGAAAAGGATAGGATCGAGGAGACATTCCGCACCGCCAAAGCCCGGCAGGAAGCAGGTACCGAGACCTTCATGTCGCGTTACCAGGCATCGAACGAATGGGAATACTTCGCCGAAGGGGTGAACGCCTACTTCAGTCACCGGCACGATGAGAACGATCCACGCGAAATTGTGCGGGAACGACTGTTTGAAATGGATACCGCTCTGGTGAAACTGGTTGAACATTTTATCTCTATTGAGGATATATCGCCTTATTACGCGGTCGGTATGGTGCGAGCCTCAAACCAGCTCCTCGAACGCGCTAAACCGGAAGAGGCTTTGGAGAAGCTGAAAGAAATCCCGCAAGACGACCAGGAAAACCTGACTGTACTGACCGCGCTGAGCCGGGTCTATTCAATCCTTGACAGGGACGACGACGCGGTCGAATGCGCCCGTCGAGCAGTTGAGCTGTATCCTTCCGATGCGGGAGGTTACCAACGACTGGCTGACGCATATCGTCATTCATCAGCCGGATTGGAACGTTCAATAGCCGTGTTGAAGCAGGGGCTTGAAGGCGATGTGTTAAAATCCCGTCATCAGTTGTTTGACGATTTGGGCGGTCTATATCGTGAAGCCGGGCGGTATGATGAAGCCATTGCCTGTTATGACAGTATCTTCTCATTTCAGGGTGACAGCCCGTCGGCGTTATGGGGGCTTGGTGTATCATGGCGTGACAGACAGTTCGTCTTGGGACTTGAGGACAAGGATCAATTTGAAAAGGCAGTGGGTTATTTCGACCAGGTCGTGCCGCGTCGTTCCGGAAACATCCACCTGAGGCTGGATTATGCCTGCCTCCTGTTGCTGAACAGTGATCTGCGGGGAGCCAAGCGTCAGGTTGACCAGGCGGCGAACATTCGCGACGATGATCCTTTGGTGTGGTGTTACCAGGCATGGCTGTCGCTTTCAGACGGGGATCAAACGCAGGCGGAAAACCTGTTGAAACGAGCCGTGGAAGCTCAGGCGCCGCCCGACCTGGCGCGGGTGATGACAGCCTGTCTGACAGGTTCGGAAGCAAGGGAAAGACTATTGGTACAGATCGGTGAGACTATTCCCTACCAGGTGTTTAACCCGCGTGTATCGGAGTACGTCTCACTGGGCAGGTATCCGGCATGGATGAGAAGACTGCTTGAAACGGGACTTGATGTTGAAACTAAATAGTACTTTCTGAAAAATCAAAAAAGAAAAGCATAAACAACTATT
>CAYYHI010000285.1:0-2779 GCA_964471745.1 uncultured bacterium
AACAAAATTCTTGATCAACATATCTATTAATGCCACCGAACCCGCAGAAATAATGATATTTTCGGGAGTGACGCGATGTTTGTCCGCCAGCTTCTGTTTCAATTCATTATTAAAAGGATCCGGATAGCGAAACACGGAGTGAGAATGAGTTTCGATGGCTTTCAAAGCCAGCGGTGGTGTGCCGAAGGCGTTTTCGTTTTGTGATAATTTGATCATTTTAGTAAGCATTTTTGTTTAATTAATTTTTTAATCGCGGAGAACGCTGAGAGCGCAGAGGTTTGTGGAGCGGGGACGCCCTCGTCCCCGCCTTTGTTGACAGACTTTTCACAGCGGGACGAGGGCGTCCCGCTACCACGAATACGAGAAGACTTATTAGCCGTGTTATAATTTGTTTTTCGCCGTTGAGAACGCTGAGAACGCAGAGGTTAGCTTTATTACTCTGCGATCACTGCGATCTCTGTGGTGAAATATAATAGTCTGTATTTTCAAATATGCTTTTACTTATGTTAAAAAGCACTTCGCTGCGATACCACGCCGAAGCACGAATATCCGAAATCGGCGAGGCATATTCCAGTACTTTGGCAGCAAACTCTTCAGATTCAGATGATCCGAATGAAGAAAATTCCCTGCCGAGCAGATATTCACAGGCTGATTCTGCAAATTTAATGGTCGGCGCTACAGATCCCATAGCGACACCAGCCTTATTTATTTTACCATCTTCATCAGCCTGTATATGATATGCCAAAGAAACCACCGAACATTCCATAGAACGCCGGGTCCCTATCTTGATGAAGTCTGAATATATTTTTGCGTTTTTATTATTCGAAGTAATAACAACGTTGCGCAGGATTTCATCTCTCTTTAAATCCGTTTTTCGTACATTAATTAAAAAATCGTTTATCGGAATAATCCTTACAGTTCCACCTGAATTTATTATTTCACATTGAGCTTCCAGTGCTACTAATGCACAGGCAATATCGCCCGCAGGTGAAGCGGTGCAGAGATTTCCCCCAACAGTTGCCACCTGCCGAATCTGCCGTGAAGCAAGCTGATTTGCCGCTTTAGATAAGACAGGATAATGTTCCCTTATCTCCTTATCCGAAGTAATCATATTTGCCGTTACGAGCGCTCCGACTCTAATCTTGTCATCATGTTTTTGTATTGAAGTAAATAGATCATCGTTTAAACCGGCTAAATTAATTACTGTTAAGCTTGCATCAGGTTGTTTCTTTATTTCCAATAACAGGTCGGTGTAACCCGCGCCGAATCTGAACTTATTGTCTTGGTTATCGGCAATTATTTTTAGCAGCTCGTCCGTTGTTTCTGGACTTATTACGTTAAAATTCATGATACTACACTTTTTTGGTTCTTCCAGTTAACGAGTACTTGAACTTTTATAACAATGAAAATTGATTCCAACAGGGTCTGTCTTTTCCTCTCACCGGGATGCAGATATTAATACTGCTACCCATTCCAGCGATACTATTGTCGTTTAATGAAGAATATAGAGGCTGAATGAGGATAATCCAATACTGCGGGGTGGGGATAGGCTGCGGTAGGCAATAACCGACAGGTTACTCTTCGTTTGAAACCTGGCGGTAACTAAGGTCGCCGACTGAAGCATGTCCCTGCGGACGCAGGGATCTGCGCTCCCCAATTGGGTAATAGCAAGAGCTTGATAAATCAGCCCCTACGCTAAATTATCTTCCACACATCCGCCGCCTTCGCCTTTAATTCATCAACACTCCCGTCGTTCACAATCACAACATCCGCCTTCTTAACCTTTTCATCAATGCTGATCTGCCCCTTCAGCCTGTTTTCCGCTTGCTGGCGGCTGATGCCCAACCGTGTCATCGTCCGGCGGATAAGCTGCTCGCGTGGCGCTGACACCACAACAACCCTGTCGAAATCACCCTCGATCCCCCACTCAAATATAAGCGCGGCGTCGTAAACCACAACCCGATGATCCAGAGAAAGCCTGCGGAAATTTTCACGTGCAAGCATGTTCAAGGTGGGAAAGGTCAGTCGGGTCAGGTCTACCGCACCGTCGGGTGAGTTGAACGCTGTCTTAGCAAGCCTGTGACGGATGACCTGACCTTCCTCGTCAAGGATTTCCCGACCGAACCGTTCGGCAAGCTTCTGTCGCAGTTCCGCATCGACCAGCAGCGCCTGCCGACCCATCTCATCACCCTCGACGACACCCGCGCCCAACTCCGCCCATACCGATGCCACCAATGACTTGCCCGCGCCGATGGGTCCGGTCAAGCCGATCAGAAGAGTGTTGGATGAAACTGGTCTTGGGGAGGTGTTCATAATGGAAATGTGATTAAGTTTGAATTGGCTATTTTGTAGTCGTTAGTCGGTAGTCGTTAGTCGGTAGTCTCTGGACGGTTAAGTCAGTCCAAGCTTGCGCCGAACTGCCGGGATTAAACCGCCCTCATCGAGTATCGCCTGCACCGATTCTGCAAGCAGTGGAAAGGAATAACGGTTGCCATCGCTGTCCTCAACATGTCCGGTTTCGAAATCGATCACGACCTCGTCGCCGTCGCTGAAATGATCGGCAACTTCGACCTGCACCAGCGGTAATCCCTGATTGACCGCGTTACGGAAGAATATCCTGGCAAACGAACCGGCAACCACCGCGGCAACTCCGGCATACTTCAGACATGTCGCTGCCTGTTCACGACTCGAACCGCTGCCGAAGTTCATCCCGGCGACAATTATATCGCCCGGCTTCAGCTTTGACGGGAAATCCGCAGAATAGCCCTCCAAAGCATGC
>CAYYHI010000286.1:0-1071 GCA_964471745.1 uncultured bacterium
GATTTATGTTGCCACCTACGGAGAGGTGGCAGCATTGAAACAACATTTCTTTTTACTTTTCAACTTTCAAACTTTCCAACTTAAATCCCACCTCTGATTCGCATAACCAATCGCAATCGCTCCGCTGATAACCATAAAAGAAACGCATATCAGGCTCAGTATTAGCGTACCGCTTAATCCGGCTGTCGCAATGAGCTCCCCGAAATGCGAGTACAGGAAACCGTCAGCTTTTCCGATAACACTGGCTACCGTGCTGCTGACTGTACTGTCGATATTGATGAACAGGTGCATGAGATTGTCCATAAGCCAGAACATTCCCTTGTAAAACATCTTGCTAATCGGTTTGAAATATGTTATAACCAGCAAGGTCAGTGGTATTAGCGCCGCAATCAAACTCAACCTGGCAAGCGGGTCGGGTTTGGATTCAGCTTCGGGGATCAGATCCAGATCCGCCATCAATGCCGCTTCAAATCCCGCGGAGGGTGAAGGCAGTACCGCAGGCGCAATGGTCTCACGCAGTACATCTTCCAGGCCGGCTGCCGCAGCACAGTTTGAGCATACGGCGATGTGCGCGTCAAGCCGTGAACGTTCTTCAGCAGATAACGGTTGCGCACTGTCGATTAACTCCATAGCAGTCCGGCAGGTCAATGCTTCATCACCGCCGGCGATACCCTGGTTATCAATATCCGAAGCGTTGTTCGGCATAAGGTTTCTGAATCCTTTAAATATATCTCTTAAAATCATTAATCTCCCTCGCTTCTATAGATAATACGAAACAAATCGGTCATTTGCAAATACTCCTAACTTGTGGTTCACATCTCGGTAAGCGCTGCGGTACGCAGTGCCGCTTTTGCCCGGTGCAATGTGGCTTTGACGCTGCCCATTGGACGTCCGGTAACTTCGCTGATCTCCTCGTATGTCAACTCCTGCATGTAGTACATGGTCAGGATCATCTTATGCGCTTCCGGAATACGGTCGAAGAGTGTTTCCAGGTACTGCCGATCCTCGAAACTCTTGAAGCCGGCATCATCTTCCCCACCCTTGTATTCCCTGCCGGATATGAATGGTGCG
>CAYYHI010000286.1:1081-2778 GCA_964471745.1 uncultured bacterium
CTTCATTGTCATCCGCGTTTTCCAGGTAAGGGGTCATCTGAAGCGCACGACCCTTCTTATCAAGGTGGGAAGCGCACACGTTCCAAGCGATGCGATAGATCCACGTAGTAAGTCCGCTTTCACCGCGAAAGCGATCCAGCCCTTTCCAGGTTCGGATAAAAATTTCCTGTGTCAGGTCTTCGGCGTCCTCGCGTCTCGAAGAGGCGCGCAAGCAGAAGGTATAAACCCGGTCACGGTATTCATCCATCAACAGCCTGAACGCTCTATGCGGAACTCGTTTGTATTCCCGCAGGAACTGTTTTTCGTTGAAGTCGCTCATTAACCCCGGATAATCCGAATCGGATCGGTTTTGTTCCTTTAGACTTGGCAAATGATAAAATTGTTACACCGTGCTTAACTATGTAACATTCGCACGGAATAAACGGTCTAAATAAGTGGACATCGAAGATTGATGATTGAAAAGATACAACAAACATATCAATGCAGCGGTGTAAAACAATGTAATTATAGGAAAAGTTGAAAAGAACAAACTCATCCCAACCGGATGTAACATTTTACATTATATTAAGGTCTAATCAGTCAAAGAAATTAAGAAAACATAAAGGAGTGTAATCATGGAAGGTGTTATTGCACTGTTTATCCCGATCATAGGCACAGTTGGAACCTTCGTCTTTATAGCATTTATTGTCTATTGGACACTTAAGTCGGGCGATAAAAAGAGGCAGCTCGAGCATGAACTTCGCATGACAGCGATTGAGAAAGGCGTTGATATCCCCCTGCCGCCCGTAAGAGAGAAGAATCCGTATATGTGGCCCCTGATCTGGATCGGATTGGGTCTGGCAATTCTCATCGGATTAGGGATAGTTGGAGATGAATGGTATTGGGGATTCATACCATTGTTCGTCGGTGCGGCGATGCTCATCGCCCGGTTAATCTTCAGAAAGTATAGAAAAGAGGATGGGGAGAAAAAGAAACTTCCCGAAATTACCACAACCGAAGGGGGAACCTACGATGCGTCCTGAGCATATAACAGGCAGAAATCCGGTTTCCATAGTTATTTTATCCCTTCTGTTCCTGCTCACTGTTACCGCACTGCCGCTCATCGCCAAAGCCAAAGCAGAAGACAGCTTTCACCAGGTCATAGAAGCCGCCGGTCTTGAAGAGGTCGCCCTGGAGACGGTTAATGGTTCTATTGAAGTAACCGGCTGTGATGGCGACCAGATAATCTTCGACGCAGCCTTGAAGGTCGAAGGGAAAAAGGAGACGACCTGCCGGGAGCTGTTGGAGAAAATCGAAATAGAGGTCGATAAGGATGGTGAAGTCCTGCATATCGATTATGATGCGAAGTCGAAGCGGGGCTATTCGATCACGGTTTCTTATACATTGCAGGTCCCGAGACAGTTGGAAATCGATGCCGAAACAGTGAACGGCTCCATCGATTTGAAGGGTATCACCGGCGAAGTCGACGTCGAAACCATCAACGGCAGCATAGACTGTTTCGATCTAAGCGGTGGTGCAAGTGCAGAGACGATCAACGGCAGCATCGAGTTCAGGAACGTCAGCGGAGAACTCAACGCTGAAACCATAAACGGCAGCATCTCCTGCGTTTGCAAAGGTGAAGCTCCCGAATCGGCAGACTTTGAAACCATCAACGGCAAGATCAGCATCGAGCTGCACAAAACGCCCGACGCCCGCAT
>CAYYHI010000287.1:0-2763 GCA_964471745.1 uncultured bacterium
GTGCCACCCTGTCCTCACCCTTCATCCTTAAGGTAACCCCCCCTTTGTCCCCCCCTACAAATAGTAGGGGGGGATTGAAAAGTGTTAGTTCCCCCTACTGGCGTAAGGGAGAAGTTCATCCCCCTTTTTGCTACAGAAAAGGGAACGTCAGCAATTAATGTAAGAAATTAGCACAGGCAGGTCGATAACCATCATTTAATTTGTGTAATTGGTATTTGATGGTGTATATTTGATCAACAAACAGAAAGTTGAGAACGATAGATGAATATCTATATTGGTAATCTCTCTTTTAATGTAACAGAAGATGAGCTTAATGGAATTTTCACTGAATTTGGTGAAGTATCCACTGTTAAAATAATCACAGATGGATATTCCGGGAGATCAAAGGGATTTGGTTTCGTGGAAATGCCAAATCAGTCGGAAGCCGAAGCTGCTATCAAAGAGCTTAACGGAAGTACTTTAAAAGAAAGAAATATCGTAGTCAATCAAGCTCGACCAAAGGGCGAAAAACCTCGACGTAAATCAAGGTATTAACACCTTTTAATAGGTGATTTACAGACCCGATTACGTTACGATAACATTTTTAATACCTCACTTGGAAGCGAGTCCCTGTTTCTGACATTGAGGCTGAACAATCGTATGTCGTCTCGCAGTTTAATCTTGTCCACGAAAGGAACAGGATAAGCAGGCGCCGTGGCGAGGACGGTCTTCTCGGAATTGAGGGCTCGAGCGACCATTTCACGGAAGCGTGACGAGAACAGCTCCATCTTGCCGATCTCGTCGATGACGATCAGGCTTTTTTCCACAAGAGCTCTCTCGACCGCGGCAACGCCTATCTTTTCGAACGCCTCGACATCGATCTTGTACTTACCCACGCTGAAGGGATTGCGGATGGAGACATGCGACAGAACACTCTCTTCGCCGTCGAGGGACGTCACCTTGAACCCGACGCGTCTGCCGCCTTCACGGATCTCACCGGTGTAGAAGCCTCCCACCGACCCTTCCAGCCATGCACAGATCTTCCTCACCAGCGTCGTCTTACCGACGCCGGGTTTACCGGTGATGAGGATGTTTTTTGGGGTGTTAATAATTTGCCTTGATGCATTAATAACTCCGCTTGAGAATAATTTCGTATTCTGTAACATTTGTGTAGTTCCGCGTAGGGGCCAATTTATTGAGCCCTCTTATCTTGGGATTGTACAAGGGCGTGATAAATTAGTCCCTACGCGAAATTATTTTCAAGCATTAGTATAGACATGTTGCATAGGTGCAACCGCATCCCAGGGACTATTCTACACAACCTTCAACCAATCCGAAATCAGGAAGAAGAAGCGGTCGATCAGGAGGGCGATGCGGGTCATTACCGTGTAGCCGTAGCCTGCGCCGAAGCCGACCATTAAGAGTCCGGTTCCAATCTGGGCGAAGAACCCCGCCGTACCGCGATGTTCTAATGAAAAGAAGAAGTAAATCAGGATGCAGACCAGCCCGAAGACAATTATCGGATTGGAAAACAGGCTGAGCGCCGTTAGCAGACCGGGATGCTGGACGAACCCGGTTATGGCAGCCGACGAAACCGGCGGTACGATCGACGCCTGAACCTGCCGCATCAGGTCGCCCTCGGTGAAGCCGATCACCGCCATGCCGCTGTAAATCCCCACCATGTAACCGATGGGCCAGCGCGATATCCAGCCGAATTTCTTTGAAAAACGCGTGATCATCATCAATCCCAACAGGAACGGTACGACCAGCCACCAGTCCCGCCCCGACGTTAGCGGGTCCCACAAGTTCGGCTTGAATACGTTGAAAAACTCAATCGCTAAGACGTACCCCGCGGCAAGCCCGACGAACAGGTGCTCGGCGATCTTGAACAGCGGGTTGTCCTTGTAGAGGAAGCTTAAGATCATCAGCGTCAGCAGCGCCGCGACCCATGTCCAGAATATGTCCATCACTGCTTCTCCCCCCATCGAACCAGGATATAAATCACATTACCGGCTATTATCAGCAGGATTATCAGCACGTGACCGACGGACTGCGCGTTCATGAATGTCAACGCCAGTGCCGGTTCCTCGAGCAACTGCTCATATTCCGCGCAACCCGAGATGCCCATCAGCATCCCGGATATCTGACCCGACTGCAGGTACGCCGAATATTCCGGCACCGAAACCGCTCCGGCGCCGGCAATCATGGTCATGTTGAAGCGCGACTGGGCGTACTGGACGTACTCCTTCGTGCCCGGATAACCGACCGATAGATTGACGAACAACCGGAAACTGGCGTAGTTCTGCACCTCGTTCATCAACGGAAGCTCTTCGATGTTGGTGCCGTGATAGTCCTCCGGGAAGGCGGCGCGGATCGAACGACCCATGTCGACCATTACCGCTTCGCGACCCTCCTTGAAGCCGAGGTTGACGAAATCGACGCCGTATTGTTTATCATTGCCGCGCTCGGTAATAACGTTCTCTAACGCTAACTCGACCATCGGCGGACCGGCGGGCCAAAGCGACAGCATCACGACACGCAGGTTCTTGCGGAACAGATGACGCAGCGTGGCTTCGGTCATCGGGTAGAGCTCGGCTTTGGAGCCCGGGTCATAATCGCATGACAACAGCACCAGCGAACCTTCCGGCAGCCGCTCGATATGGTCATGGAAATTCTGGGTCGGCTGCGAAACCGGCATCGGCACCTTGAGCGGCAGCAGCAACGGGATCAACACCGCCAACGCTACCAACAGGAATATCCAGCGCTTGTCGAGGCGCTCGAGGG
>CAYYHI010000288.1:0-2712 GCA_964471745.1 uncultured bacterium
TCCGCTGCAGGAAGGCAATCGAACTTTCATCGAACTGTGAGCGTTTCTTCAGATATCGTCTCAAACGGTGAGTTAACCAGTGGCTGACAAACACTCCGATAGTCAGGAGTAAAAGGGCGATGACGACCTGATTAACCTCCACTACCTCCCCTTTGGCAGAAAAAAGGTCAAATGACCAGATTCTGTCGAGCAGTCCTTTCAAACCAGCCATGCTGCCTTCAACGTCCCGCACCAAATTAAGTGAATCATTTTGCGCACAGATCGTATTGAAGAAAATCAGCATCAGCAATTTTGTAAAATATCCCATTGTCACCACTGTATTAAGGTTGCCTATGTGGTCTGGTTTACGTCCGCGGGTTTGGCAATGAGAATATCCTGACCAGCCCGCACGAACAGGATATCCTTGATGGCTGAAAAACCTTTGATGAACTCACCTTCATCCTGTTGCATCTTGGTGAGAGAAAATCCGGTTATCACCAGATCGGACCTTTCAGAATGCTGTGCGACCGCATCATCGAAGGCAAAAGCCGATTCGAGAGGCACGAGCTGGATATTCTTGCGTGATATCATTATGCGCCCTTTGGCGATCAGGTTTTTAATTCGATCCCTCTCCTGACTTATCTCCTCGCGTATGAAGGTCATGTAGAGTTTTAGTTCACAGCCTTTCCACTCCGGATGCCCGATCATTATATACGATAATATAATCATCAGATTGGCATTACGCAGGTCTCCGGGAGTCAACCAGATGTCAATCTTCTTCTTATATCCAAAGTGTCTTTCCGAAGAACGAAGGATACAGATATTAAGTCCCGCCGCCGCAGCGAATTGGCAGCCGTCGATTATCTCGTTAAGGTCTTCCGGTTTTTCCGCATCGAACTCGAACAGGATGCTGTTATTCTCCATTCCGGCGATGCCGGGTATCTGGACTATCTGCGCCACTGCGGTGCGGAAGCTCGGTGAGACGATGGTATCCACATACAATCCCGCATGACTGACCTGAACTTGATCTATCAAACGCGCAAGAATCTGCCTGGCTTCCTCGTTGGTCTCCTTAGTCAGCGGTCCTTCGATAAAGTGGATAAATGATCCGAACCCGTAATAATGAGATATCCACCTCAAGAGATCAAATGGTCCGAGCCGGGTGAAGGAGTTTCTCGAAACGGCGATGAACGAAGGGCGCCAGTTGCTCATATCAGCTTCCACCTGCTTCTTCTGGATCAATACCTGGAGCTGCCGGGTCATCTGGAAGAGCACGCCTTTCATGACCGTGGTGAGATCCCGTTCGTCTTTATGTACACGGCTTAATAGGAAGTATAAGGCCCCCATGGTCACAACGGCAAGGGTTGCATAAAAGCCGTTCATCTGGAACATCATGATAAACGAAGCGACAGCGCCGATCAGCGACAGATACCATTTGGTTCTGAAAGTAGGACGATAGGATGGGTTACCGGCGAAATGTTCCAGAAAACTGATGGAACACAGAGAACCATAGGTTATCATGAAAAACATGCTTATGATCTGAGCTACGAAATTAACATTACCCAGTGAAACGAACGCCAGAACGATAACCGCTGTCAGTATGGTGGCATTAACCGGTTCGTTGGTTTCACCTTTGCCTGAACTCAGAATCCGATTCCAATGTGGAAGCGGCAGGTTTTTATCACCTGCCAGAGCCTGCAACGTACGCGGCGCCACGAGGATCGATCCGATCGCGGATGAAATGGTTGCAGCAGCCAATCCGATGGGAATTATCGGTCCCCACAGCGCGATCCGGCTCATGATGAACTGGTCTGACGCCAACTCGGACGGTGAAGCGCTGTAGGAAAGCTTGAATACTATCAGGATATAGACCACCATCCCTACCAAGGTAGCGCTGAGCGTCCCCAACGGGATGGATTTTCTCGGATTTTTCAAATCACCGGAAAGACCGACGCCGGCAGTCATTCCGGTGAAAGCGGGAAAGACAATGGCAAAGACAATGAAGAAATTGTGTGGATTTTCGGTTGTTCCCATTAATAATACCTGCCTGGGTGCTTCAGAAGTCGGATTTCCCAAAAAGAACATGGAGAGGGAAATCCCCAGGATTGCCACGACCACCCAGAGGGCGGATACTCCCAGGTTGGCGCCCTTTTTTACGATCAGAACCGACAGAAGTAGTGCAGCGGGAATCGAGATCATCCGGGGATCGGGGATAATGCCGAAATGATTCTCAATCAGTGGGAAAAGCGGTCTGAACGCCTCCGAGAATGCGATCAGATAAAACGCCACGGATATTGCCTGCGATAGGTAAAGGGAGATGCCGATCGCGCCACCGACCGTAGCGCCGAATGAGCGGCTGATTATAAAGTATTCGCCTCCACCTTCAACCTTGAGGTTGGTGGCTATTTCCGCAATAGCTAATCCGGTCGGAATCGTTATGGCGTGCCCTATTAAAATCAACATGATAGCGCCCAGCAATCCGGTATGTCCGACTGCATAGCCGAAGCGCAGAAAAAGAATCGCGCCAAGGATGGTGCTGATGGCAGCCAGAAAGACCGGCGCCGTACCGAAACCGTGTCCGGTTTTTTCTATCTTATCCAAGCTTCTCCATATCTTCCGTTTGTGAGCGCCTGTTTAAAATGTCTCCAGTTTGTCATTCCCGCACCGCAGTCTGTCCAAGAAATGAGATTTTCACGGATTCTTCATCATTCCATCGGAAGATGGAATCCAGTA
>CAYYHI010000289.1:0-1278 GCA_964471745.1 uncultured bacterium
ATGCCTGCCATCACATCTGATTTCGCTATCACCGGTGACTTTATCTATGCTGCCAACGATACCAGTGGTCTTCGGGTGATTGATGTTTCTAATCCAGAGAATCCCGACGAGGTTTTCGAGTTTGACGTAGATCAGGTTGCTTCTGGAGCTTCTGTTACCGATGACGACCAATATCTGTTCTTAACCGCAGGGGATATTCTTGTGTTTGACATCACAAATCCTGGTAATCCAGAGCATTTGGTTACATATCCTGGAAGTACCTACCAACTGTTTATCTTGGGCAACTACGCTTATGCGCTTCGCTGGGTTGAAGGTATTGTTGTACTTGACAAAATTGATATAACCGACCCGCAAGAGATCACCATTTTGGGAACCTACGTTACTGAAGAATGGACGGCTCAGCAACTTTTCGTGTCGGGCGATTACTGCTATCTGACGGTTAGAGAATATGGCGGTCTTCGCGTGATAAACGTTTCCGATCCTGAAAATATGCACGAAGTCGGTTACTACGATACACCGGGCACAGCTTATAACTTGACAGTGGCAGGAAACCTGGTCTTTGTAGCGGATGGTACTAACCTCAGTATCTATGACTGCTCGGAGGCATTGTATATTTTAGAGCCACTAAAATCGACTCATGGCGCGTTCATGCTCCTTCCCGCCTACCCCAACCCCTTCAACTCAACTACCACAATCACTTACGGACTACCATATCCAAGTAATGTATCTTTACAGGTCTACAATCCTTATGGACAGCGAATAACAACTCTATCCGAAGGTTATAGGCACCCTGGCATCCACACCACGACCCTGCGCGCTGCTGATCTGCCGTCGGGGTTGTATTTCGTTCAATTTAATACAGACAAACAAACCATGACTCAAAAAGTCATGCTGATCAAATAGAGGGAGTAAAAAAATGAAACACTTTCTGATTTTATTCGGAATACTTGTGCTCGCAAGCACATTATTTGCCCAGCCTGAGGTTATCTGGTCCACGACCTTCGGCGGAGGCGGGACCGATCAGGGGCTGGCAATAATGGAAACCGCTAACGGAAACATCTGCGTTTCCGGAAATGAAACCTCATTTGGCGGAGGCGGTACCGACGGCTGGGTTATAATGGTCGATCTGGAAGGCGACGAAATCTGGTCCGTCAACTATGGAGGTGCCGGATACGACCGTTTCTACAGTCTGATTCAGGTCGAAGACGGATTTGTCACAGGCGGCTATACGGGTTCCATCGGAGCTGGGCAGTTCGATTACTGGCTGTTCAAGATGGA
>CAYYHI010000289.1:1288-2613 GCA_964471745.1 uncultured bacterium
ATGGATGAAGAAGGCGACCAAGTCTGGTCACGCGCCTTCGGAGGAAGAGATTACGAGAGAAGCAGTACGACTGTTCAGACAACTGACGGTGGCTTTGCAATGGTCGGGAACACGCTCACATTCGGCGCCGGCGGCAGCGATGGCTGGCTGGTGGTCACAGACGAAGACGGTCAACAGGACTGGGCTATGCCATACGGAGGGAACGGTGAAGATTACCTCTGTGGCGCTGTCAGTATGGAAGACGGTGGATTCGTGCTCGCCGGAAGAACCACATCACAGGGAGAGGGAGGACTTGACGCCTGGCTGTTACGTGTCGATAATGAAGGTGAGGAGGTTTGGTCGCATACCTATGGCGGCGATGAAGACGATAACATTCTATGTATGAAACAGACCAGCGACGGTGGGTATATAATGGCGGGATATACGGCTTCATTCGCCGAGGACGGCAACGATTTCTGGTTGATTAAAACCGATGAAGATGGAGAAGAAATCTGGTCACATACTTATGACCAGGGTACTGACGAACAGTGCAGAGAGGTAATCCAGACCTTCGACGGCGGGTATCTGATGGGAGGACATACCTGGGCATATGATGATCAGCGCGGTGAAGCATTGCTGGTCAGGACGGACGACGAAGGCGAAGTCCTCTGGATGGAGACTTACGGCGGAAACCAACCGGACGTCATTACCAAGATTGTGCAGATCGCAGATGGAGGTTATGTCTTCACCGGCTGGACGTCTTCGTTCGGAGCAGGTGGGCTGGACGTGTGGCTGGTCAGGCTTGGTCCCGAACCAACCGGCGTTCTGGAGGGATTTGTCCTCGACGCTGAAGATGATTCCCCGCTTGAAGGAGCGATTGTCTATACCAATTATAACTTCGCTGCCATGACGGATGAGGACGGATTCTATTGGATGATAAACGTATTAAATGATTTTGAATTCAGCCTGACAGCGACGAAAACCGGCTACAACGACTCTACAATAGCCGGACTGAGCGTGGAGGAGGACGACACGCTCGAAGTTGTCTTCCGGCTTCTGCATCCGGAGTTTGAGCCTTCCCAGGATAATTTTGAAGAAGTCCTTGAACCTGATGACCGGATTCAGATCGACTTCACTGGCAGTAATGACGGCAACGGACCGCTGACCTACATGGTTGATCGGAGACTGCTCGGTGCAGCCAACGCCGATCCATGGGAAATCCGTTACAACACCAACGTCGAAGAAGCCGTCCAGGATGACCAGATAAACGGCGTCGTTGTCATCGACGGGCTGTTCTACGTCTCCGGCGGCAACAACGGCGAGGACTTAAACAAGATATACGTCTT
>CAYYHI010000290.1:0-2591 GCA_964471745.1 uncultured bacterium
GACGGTATAGGGTGCATCCTTTGCTGTATCGTCCCGTCGTCCGGGCGTTGAAGTCCAGGAACATACTTCATTGAGTTCTTTGATTTATTAGGAAATTCGTGTTTGTCATTCCAGCGAAGGCTGGAATCCAGGACTGTATGTATCTATTCATCAAGCATATCTGGATTCCAGCCTTCGCTGGAATGACAATGCCAGGATTTTTTAAAGAACTCTTCATTAGGGAATGACTAAAATGACAATAATGCGGAAACTATTAATCGGAGTACTTCTGACCGTCCTCGTTCTCCCGATCCTGTTGATGGCTGAAGCAGTCGAAGACTCAGGGGCATCATCACCGGTTGATACCACCACGACTGCCGTGACTCAGCGAGCTCCAAGCGCCGGGACCGGATTGATGGGAATGCCTTCATCTGTCAAATGGTCGATCTCCTTTGCGAAGATATTATGGGGGGTAATTATCTTCATCCTCGCTCTCCTGGTTATCAGATATACGACCCGGTTGTTGGAGGCGATCTCGGAACGATGGGCGAACCTGCGTCTTGGAATTAAGAGGTTCATACCCATCTTTCGCATCTGCGGCTGGTTTTTCGTGATTTATATGGAAATAGCCTGGATATTTTCCCCACCGATAGAGACTCTTATCGCAGTAACTGCTTCCACCGGAATCGCCATCGGATTTGCATCGCAGGACATCTTAAAAAACATCTTCGGCGGCATTATGATACTGTTCGACCGACCCTTTCAGATTGGCGATAAAATCGAAGTGGGCAAATACTACGGTGAAGTGGTCAGCATCGGCTTAAGAACTGTGCGGATCGTCACTCCGGATGACTCTCTTGTTTCGATACCCAATAGTGAGATAGTTAATCAATCGGTGTCGAACGCTAATTCGGGTGAATCGAACTGCCAGGTCGTAGCTGAGTTATACTTACCGGCGAACATCGACATCGAGAAAACCAGGAAGATCGCATTCCAGGCGGCCGCGGTATCTCGATATGTGTACCTTAAGAAAGCAATTGCCGTAATATTCAAAAACGAGATCCATCAGGGTCGTTCGATGATCAAACTCAGGCTGAAGGCTTATGTTCTCGATATACGTTACGAGTTTCTGTTTATGAGTGACATGACGGAAACCGTTATTCACGAACTACTTGCGAATGGTATTGTGGATCCGAACGAGTTGTTAACAGGTGATAGACAGAACTGAGGTTTGTGTTTGAATTACGTTATTTCAATAGGTAATCAGGTAATATAGGTAGTATTTTGACCAGATAGTTCCTGTTGAAAGAGTAGTCAAACGAATAGCTAACCTCATGGTTGTCATTCCAGCGAAGGCTGGAATCCAGTATTTTCAATCGTTTAAAAGTCTCTAACTGGCTTCCAGCCTTCGCTGGAATGACACGCCGGATACTTTTTCAACAAGCACCAGATAAACAATTAAAGGGCTGTAGAATGCGGGAATTACTTAATAAGTGGATATCTAATCCTCTATTTATCAAAATCACACTCGCAGTAATCAGCGCGCTGATAGTGATCGTAATTGTGCGAGTGGTGATGAACTCCTTAGCCCGCCGAATTAAGGACACCGATACCAGGTACAAAGCACGCAAGTTCACAGCCTTCATGGGCTACATCCTTGTGATATTTATCATCATCTCGCTGTTTTCGGAAAAGCTTGGCAGTCTTCAGGTAGCTCTCGGCATTGTTGGCGCTGGAATCGCCTTCGCCCTGCAGGAAGTCGTCTCAAGTATTGCCGGCTGGTTTGCGATCTCATTTTCAAATTTCTTTAAAACTGGTGATAGAGTTCAATTAGGCGGCATCAAGGGAGATGTAATCGATATAGGAGTTCTGCGCACGACAATAATGGAAGTCGGTGGCTGGGTCAATGGAGATTTATACAACGGCAGGGTAGTCCGAATCGCAAATAACTTTGTTTTTAAGGAACCGGTATTGAATTACTCGGGTGATTTTCCATTTCTCTGGGATGAGATTACAATCCCGATCAGATTTGGAAGTGATTATCAGCTTGCTCGTGAACTGATCACAGGAGTTGTCATGGAGACGGTGGGTGAGTATGCTGAAGTGGCGAGAACATCATGGAAAGAACTGGTAAAAAAATATCTCATCGAAAATGCCAAAGTTGATCCGTTAATTTCGCTAACTGTCGATGAGAACTGGGTTACATTCACCATCAGATATGTCGTGGATTATAAAAGCAGGCGGATGACAAAGGATCGATTGTTTGCACGACTGCTGGAGGAGATTGAGAAGAACAAAGACAAAGTATCTGTAGCTTCGACCTCCATGGATATAAATGTCGCTACTTAAACTGTGTTTTCTCTCACTGCTGTCCAAAACCAGTTATGTTGAGCCCCAATCCAGCGATACTATTGTATGTTATGACGAGTAGTTGGATCTATAGTGGCGTCAGGTGTCCCCACATGACGTTTGAAACATCACTCTAACTGAGGACCTTAAAATAGGCTTCAGCATAGACATAAAAACACATTTATTTCCACTCGGACCAGATCGAGCAGTAGATTTGTTTCGAGACTTACTCTATTGTGAAGCGAGGAAATATGAAATTACTG
>CAYYHI010000291.1:0-2580 GCA_964471745.1 uncultured bacterium
CCAGCCACCAGAAGATCCCGACCGACAATCCCAAGTTCAACTTCCGGGTCTGGCTGGTGGCGACGCTCGGCATGAAGGGAAACGAGTTCAAGACCACGCGCTACTACCTGACCAGAAACCTCCCCGGCAACAGCGCCTGGCGATATGGACGACCGACAACCTCAAGCCACGCAACATCATGAAATCAGTCAGAATTCTATACTTCGCATACGGCGCCAACCTGGACGCTCGCGGCATGGAGCTGCGCTGCCCGGGTCACAGACGCATCGGGCGTGCCGTCCTCAAGGACTATCGACTGATGTTCAAGGGGGTGGCGGACGTCGAACCGGCTCCCGGTCATCAGGTGCATGGCGCGCTATACGAGATCACCCTCGACCACCTGTGCAACCTCGACCGATTCGAAAGCTATCCTCTCTTCTACACCCGCAAGCTCCTCGAGGTGATCACCGACGAGGGGCAGCAGGTCAAAGCTGTCGTCTATCTGATGAACAACCGCAGCCGGTATGCACCTCCTAATCGAGGCTACCTGAACGTCATTCTCTCCGGATGCCGCCAATGGGAGCTGCCGGAGGATTACATCCGTTACGTTATTGAAAGAGCAAACAATCCTGACATAGGAGAATCGTAAAATGAAAACTGCAGAACAGACCAAGCACGAAATCGTCAACGAGGACACCGTATTCGTCGGCACAGCCGTCGAAATCGTCCTTCAGATGCGTGAACAAGCCTACTTCGAACGTGGAACACCGATGGAGTTTTACCTCGATCAATTAGTGAATTTCATTAAGATGTTTGCTCACGAGACCATCACTCTATCCGGTGAAACCCTCGAAGAGAAAGCTGAGAGCTTCATCCAGGAACTCCTGAGAATAGGTTATTTCAAAGAAGCATAAGCTGGTTTAAACACAGAGGGCACAGGGATCACAGAGAAAAAAACCTCTGTGCCCTCTGTGTTCTCTGTGTTTAGTCACCCTGTATCATCACCGGGAGTTTCGCCGGGATACTCTTCACCCATCGCGTCTGTCTTCCCCTGTTCATACTGGCGATTCAGGTAGTCATCTTCTGGATTGCCAAGAGCTTCATTCAGCTTCTCATCCCCGGCGATGGCTTCTTCGCCTTTCGCCTCTGCTTCATCAGCCGCTTCCTGCTCCTGTGCCTGAGTCTTCAACTGATTCTCCACCGACTCGAACTCTGTCAGTTGCAGTGTGCAGGAGATATAGTCCAACTCGTTGTCATGGACCTCGATCTCCTTTATCAGTACTTGTCGGATGCCACAGGCGTCAGTCAGGGTTGATACGATCTCCTGCGGCTCCGGTAGCGCCTCCCGCGACGGTCGAAAAAGCCCCTGCACCTGTTCGAATCGCTCGCGTGCCGTCTCGACCACCTTGCCGCCTTCTTCCCGATCGCATATCTCCAGCTCAAGGATTATTTCTGAATCCTGATATCCGACCGGCTGCTTGACTTTGCCGCTCCGCCCCTTGATCTCGATCTCGTCTATCTTCAACGCCTGCTTGATGCGCATGCTTCGCGGCGGCACGGGCAGTGTCACACTGCCTATCATGCACTCGATCTGCTCCTCGTTTACGAGTTGTTGCGCATGAATATCCTCGTCAGGCATTGACGACTACACCTTCTATCCCATCCCCCTGGGCGGCAAGTTCCTCGAACACTTCCAGCAACTGTTCCTTGATCGACTTTGTATCCTGGCCTGAGGCGTTTATCTCGAACCGTAAATCTCTAATGCTTCGATCCACGTTAACAGTTTGGCTCTTGGAGGTACTGATGGCATTGGATACGATGCTGCCTCCTGCCGGGGGTGCGAACAGTTCCTCGGACACAACAGATGCGGCAAACTTTGGTGGAGTGATTCGAGCGGTTATATCTTCGGCGGTCTTGATCGTCGGGATCAGCGGAATCTCGATCCCGACCAGCCCGGCAATCGACTTTATGCCACCCAACAGACCGTTGAGCTTGGTAATGATCCAGTTAGCTGTTGAGATAAGAGCGGATTTTATACTGCCCCACACGGTTGAAAAGAATCCCATGATAGCCCCTCCCACACCTTCGAACACACCCTGCAACACACTCCAGCCTTTGCGGAAGATCACCACTATCCAGTCCCAGCCAGCCTTGATGCCGGACCAAACCCAATCGACAACAGCCTTCATACCAGCCCACACCGTATCCCAGTTTTTGTAGAGCAGGACGATCCCGGCAATCAATAATCCAACGGCGGTGATGATGAGACCGATCGGATTGGCGTTCATGGCGACATTGAGCGCCCACTGCGCTGCTGTCACGACGCCAGTTGCCACCGATTGTGCGATCATAACAGCCTTCGCTACCAGCATCCTCACACCGAAAAGAGCAACCTTGACTGCCGCTTTGACAAAGTTGAATGCAAGGAGTCCTAGCTGCCGGACAACCATTCCAATACCTTGTGCAAACTTGACCGTCCAGGAGACCGTCGACCTGACCATGCCGGCAGCGAATGACCAGGCGGATTTCATACCGCGTAGTGAATGCGCTGATCATGGAAGTAACAGCCGTCTTAACACCAGTTGCCGCCGCCGAGAACGC
>CAYYHI010000292.1:0-2537 GCA_964471745.1 uncultured bacterium
CCCCGAAATGGGGAGGTTGGTGAAACACGGGTAGCGGAGCTACCCGTGCCACCCTGTGCTCCCAGAAATGGGGAGGTTGGACACTCCTGTCTGACCGTTTTTGCACAGACAAGAGTGTCTATGCTCCCCGAAATGGGGAGGTTGGACACTCCTGTCTGACCGTTTTTGCACAGACAAGAGTGTCTATGCTCCCCGAAGTGGGGAGGTCGGACACTCCTGTCTGACCGTCTTCATCCCTCATCCCTCATCCTTCATCCTTCCAACGCGGTGTTTTATAGAATCCGCCAGAGCCAGTACGCATTCGGCGTACGGTGTTGAGTGGTTATAACGCAGGATCACCTTCTTCATCCGACTGCGACTTATGTTTCGCTTCCAGCCGTTTGATTTCAGGTAGTAAGCGATCGACGCCGTGGCATCTTTGATATTATCCAAGTTAATTATATCGTCGTTATCACCGTCGCGACCGTATGGTCGGTAACTCGATGGAATAAACTGCGGCAGACCAAACGCACCCGCCCACGATCCGTTGACCCACAAAATCCACTCCCCCGCACCATCACTAACCAGCCCAACCAATTCGTGTAACTGAGACCGTGCCCATCTCGCCCTCTTCAGTAACCTGCGCTTCTGTTCTTCACTTGCTTCACCTTCTTCACCAAGCGCTTCCTTCAGAACTTCCGGATGGTCAGCTACGGATAGACTCCCAAAGATATTAAAGATCGGGTCTTTGCCCTTATTTATTCCAAAGTCAGTTTCTACTTTAAGGATCGAAATAACAACTTCCAGTGGTACTTCATAACGTCCCGCAACGTCCGCAATATCCGCTCCCGCATCCCGTCGGAACTCCATGCACTTATTTACTGATATGGACGTCAGTTGATGAGCATAGAGTTCCTCTGTCTCACTATGAGTTGAATTCTTCTCAAGAACATAAGGAAGGAATCCGGCGCGGTCGTCGTCAAGATACATCCTAACCAGGGCTACATCCTCATCCTCCCAACCGGCATCTGCAAGCGTTTCCAGTAACAACTCCCCGTATCTGGCGGTCATTTCTGTAGAATCCACACTTCGGTATCCAAGTATGAGCTTTTCGTGGATCAGCGCTTCTTTCAAGGAGAGCGAATCCGACTCCGACACTGTGCCGGGTGGTTCCTCAGTGAACACCATATCCACAGGCGATCTTCCGGACCTCACTGTACCGGATCCGGATTGCTTCGTGGATACATCGCCAGTATCAAAGCGCTCGTTTATCCCGTTCCACAGCAGGAAAAATCCGGTCAACGCCATTAGCAGGCTGAATAGGAGCCATCCTCTCAAATCATTTCCATCGATGTCTAATCTGTTGTTCTATTACTGTACTCCTTATCCAAATAAAAGGACAACGAGATATACGCCTCGATATCACCGCTTCTACTGTAATCATCGGTACGTATTGTCCGCGCGATTTGAAATCCCAGCCAGTTCATACGACCCCGCCGCCATACGAGAGCCCCTGCCAAACGTACCCCGCGTCCCGAAACCCTCACTGACGCCAGACGATCCGGCAGGTCAGCTTCTCCGATGTAAAACGGCAGCCCATCCGGCGATGAGAAGTGGTTGGCGGACAGATAATACCTCAGCGGAGTCATCACCTGCGCCAGCCAGCCGAGACCGTCGGTAATGCTGAAACCGCCGACAGAGCCGTAATTTCTACCGGTATCATCATCCCAATAACCGGCAAACTCAGACCAGAACTTGATTCGATATGTAAGATATTGCTTTTCCGATCCTTTTATTAAAGTTAAGCGCAGCCGGTTCTCATCAAACTTAGTTGTAGCCGCTTCTTCACCATGTCCTTCAATTCCTGAACGATGTCGATATCGAACGGTTAGTTCGTCACTCCGGCTTAAGTGAAAACCGAGCTCGATCGATCCCCGCGCACTGGACAGCGGGGTTGGAACGGTGTAACTACGCCAGGGTCTACGCTCCAACTCCAGGTGAGCTTTATATCTCTTCAACAATCCAAGGTCGCAGCGACCGTCGGTCAACATTGCGGCGCCGGTTCTGTTCTCAGCAGATTTGCCGCTGGCAAGCGAACCCGCTCTGTGATTGATATAAGCCGCAGGATAATGATACAAGGTACTGTAAAAAGCCCAGCGTTTCCCAGCAATGTTGCGTCGAGTTAACACAACCTTCCAGGCGCAATCCCGGTCATAATCCACCCCAACCTCGCCGCCCATACTGTAATCAACGCCTGAAACCTCACCGCCCATTCCGACCGCACTCGACCTGTCACCAGTTAACTGAAACCTGTCGCGTGATGTCAATTCAGGTGCGAAGGGTTCATCAAACCTTGAAACGTATCCTGAAAAGAACAAGTTCCATTGGGTATCTTTCATTTCTCGAGTATACCTGATACCCCCACCCGCCGCCGTTTCTCTGACTGAGTTATTCTTCCGCTCTTCTCCATCTGTGCGATGCAGACCCGAATCGGACGGTCTCAGGATATTTCCGTCATTATCAACGGATACAGCATTAATATCATTATCTATTAATCC
>CAYYHI010000293.1:0-2532 GCA_964471745.1 uncultured bacterium
TCACGATCCATAAAGTCCAGGGCTCCGAGTTCCCCTGCACGGTATCGATCATTCACAAGGCGCACACCTTCATGCACAGTAGAAATTTGTTTTATACCGCGGTGACCCGTTCCCAGCAGAGCGCGGTGGTTATCGGTGACCGATGGGGACTGAGAAACTGCGCTCAGAAGAAGCTGGTCGACAGGCGACGCACATTTCTGTCATTGGCGGGAAAGAATCCGAGTTCTGGTGAAGTGCTGTTGAAATGAAGAACCCGCATGGAACACCGCAGCCGCATGTCATAACGAAGGAAGATATCGAGCGTATTCGGGCTAACTTCCCCGCTGAGATGATCGCTCTTCCGCAGTGGGTTCCATACAGCCTCCGGTGGAGTGAGAAGACCGGCAAGTTCGACAAGATTCCGATGAATCCGAATACCGGGTATAATGCCAAATCGAATAAACCTGAAACCTGGGGGCGTTTTGAAATAGCCGTAAAACGAGCTCTCAATCGTGGATTAGGCGGCATCGGTTTCGTGTTCAGCGAGAATGATCCCTATGTCGGGATCGATCTGGATAAATGCGTGAATGAGGATGGTGGGATCGAGACCTGGGCTTCTGAAATCATCGCCGAGCTGAACAGCTATACGGAATTATCGCCATCCGGCAAAGGCTATCACGTAATCGGACGCGGGCAGCTGCCACCGCGAGGGCGGCGCAAGGATCGTATTGAGATGTACGATTCCAACCGATTCTTCACCGTTACCGGTTTGATAAAGGGCTCCGGAAAGCTGCGGGATTTTCAGAAGGAGCTGAACAAGCTGCACTCCCGCATATTCAAGAAGTCTCAGGTCCGGAAGAAGAAATCGCCGCCCAACGGCAGAAATCCACCGGTTCTTTCCGATGACGATATCATCACCAAAGCTCTTAATGCCAATAACAGCAGCAAATTCGAGGCGTTGTGGCGTGGTGATTGGGAGGGTGCGGGATATCCCTCCCAGTCCGAGGCGGATCAGGCGCTTTGCAATCACCTTGCGTGGTGGACGAATTACGATTCGGCAAGGTTAGATGCTCTTTTCAGACATTCTGGTTTGTTTCGTCCGGAGAAATGGGACGCGAAACACTATTCCGATGGTCGGACTTATGGACAGGGTACAATCGAAAATTCTCTCGATGGACACAACATAGGTGACGGATATAATCCGACGATTTCCAAGGGATCGGTCTCGGTAAAGAGAAAAAAAAACTCTAAAATCCCGTTTATCCCCATTAATCGACAATTAAGCGATGTCTTATCAGATACATGGAATATGGTTTTCGATGTCAATAAAGAAAACAATCAACCGTCGTTATTTCTTCGTTCGGGACAGCTGGTGAGGATTCGTGAAGACGAGGGTAATCCGCTTCATATCGAGCACATGAACAAAGACGCGGTGAACGTGCTCCTGTTCGAGAACGCCGACTGGGTGGTGGAAACCGATGAGTCGATCAGACCGGCTAAACCTCCTAAGGAGATCACAGCGGCGCTCATCAGCGATCCTCATCCCAGGTTGCCGCAGCTTGAGAACGTGGTCAGTACACCGTTTATCGGTCGTGATGGTCGACTGGTTACCACAGACGGATATCATGCAAAGAACCGCACCTGGTTGAAACTGAGCGATGATCTGAGGGGAATTGAAATCCCCGACGCCCCATCCATATCCCAGGTCAGAGAGGCAGTCACCATTTTCACCGACGAGTTGCTGGTTGATTTCCCCTTTGTCAGTCAGGCAGACCGCACTAATGCCATCGGCGCTTTTCTGCTCCCTTTCGTCCGGCAGATGATCGAAGGACCGACTCCCCTTCATCTGATCGACGCGCCGACCCCGGGCAGCGGCAAGGGTCTATTAGCCACGCTGATTTCCATTTTTGCAACTGGAGAGGGAATGGTAATACAGACGTTGCCATACCACGAAGAGGAGCTCCGTAAACGGATATCCTCCGAACTGCTCAAAGGTCGTCCGATCATCGGTTTCGACAACGCCGAGACCCGTCGGAAGCTGGACTCCGGCACTCTGGCAGCTGTTCTGACTGCCACAATCTGGAGTGATCGATTGTTAGGGCAGAATAAAGATCTGACGGTTCGAAATCGATCAATGTGGCTCTTAACCGGCAACAACCTTCAAGCCTCCAGCGAGATCGCCGACCGCGTCATCTGGATACGCATCGATCCCAAGATGGAACGACCGCGTGAGCGAAAGGGATTCAAACACGATCCGATTGAGGGATGGACGATTGAGAATAGGCGACGTCTGGTTGAAGCTGCCTTAACGATGGTTTCAGCTTGGTTCCGTGCCGGGAAACCGTTTACCGGCAGAAAGATCGGCTCCTTCGAGAACTGGACGAGGGTGATAGGTGGAATACTCCAAATATGCGGCATAGACGGATTCCTGCAAAACCGCGAGAAATTCTACGAACAGGCGGATGAAGAGAATGAAATGTGGCGGGAATTCATCAATATATGGTGGTCATCCTTCGCCGGTGAACCGGTTACTGCCAAGGCTTTATACGGCAT
>CAYYHI010000294.1:0-2521 GCA_964471745.1 uncultured bacterium
CATCCAACATCGAGTTTATCGCCGGAGCTGCTGAAGGAGGGCGATTGCTGAATCGTTACACCATTTCAGACAAAGACACCGCCAGACAGGTATTCCGGGGTGGCGAGCTGTTAAAAGCCTTGCTGGAACGCCTCGACACCGGGAGTTCGATGATATACGCAGTTCGGATCGGAGATGCTCAGAAAGCGTCCTTGGTCTTGAAAGCCGGTGAAACCGATGTGATTCGTTTGGAAACTGCAGAGCCTGGTATCTGGTGGAATTCAATCGAAGTTGATGTGACTGCAGATGGTGATTCCCGTACTATCGAGATCACTGACCCGGATAGTGAAGAGACCTCCGCGTTCACCGGTGATTCGAATGACGCCCTCGTCGAGGCTATAAATGGCGGTCAGAGTCTGGTGACAGCCAGCAAACTCGCGGACGATCTTCCGGACGCAGTGACCGGTGAGAACCTTTCCGGTGGCACGGACGGTGAAACGTTGACAAACGGTGATTACATCGATGCTATCGAGTTTTCTGAACAGTTCACCGATGTATCCTGGGTTCATTTTGTCGGCGCGGATACACCGGCTCTATGGACTGCCATTGTCACCAGTTGCCGTAACATGGTCGAGAACGTCCTCGGCGAACGCTTCGCACTTCTCGATTTCCCACATTTCGAGCCGGTCGATCCGGATCACCCCACGCCGCAGGAGATTCAGGATTACGTCGACGCCTGCATCACGCTTAAATCAGACTTCACCGATCTCAACGCCGTCTTCTTCATAGGCGAAGCGAGTTTGATTGACCATGAGGGCAACGAGTACATCAACCGGGTTTCGTCATCCTGCAGCGGCAGGATGGCAGTGGTGTCCCTGCAAAAGAGCCTCATCGGGGAGTCACCGGGGAACATCATATCCCTGGTTCCGGAGTTCACACGCGGGCAGCAGGTGCAGCTCATCGGAGGCAATATCAACTACCTGCGCACCCAACCGGGGATCGGGAAGATCATCGCTCTGTCCAACAACGCGCCGCCGACTGGGGAGACCTATAACCGGATCGAGAAGCTGCGAGCCGTTTACAGCGCAGGAAAGCAGGCGCGGATCGCCGCCTTCCCGCACCTGGGACGCCCGAATGACGAGGGCGGCGAAGGGCTGAAGCTGCTCGAAGAAGATATGAAGCGACCGCTGGAGCTGATGGTGCAGAAGGGCGAGATCGACAGCTATGAATTATCTGTGGAGTCGACCGACGAAATGCGCACTTTGGGCGAGGCACAGGTGACTTTGTCTGTCAACTCGATGAAGGCGTTCGAGATCATCCTGACCAAGGTTTACCTGGATTGAAAGGAGGATGACTAATGCCAGATCTATTTGAAGCGGTTGGATTCGCCGACGGAATATCGGGAAACTCAATAAAGATGTTCCTCGACGGTGTGCCGGTCTTGGCGCTGCAGAACTTCAACTGGAAGATAAAGAAAGGCAAGAAGCCGCTGTTCGGAGCGGGATTCAAATCGGCGCACGGCGTCACCCGCAGCTCACATAAAATCTACGAGATCGACTTCGAAATCAAGGAGATCCTGACCAACTCGGCGATCAACGCGGCTGAGACAGCCAAGAATGCAGCGTTGCTGACGACCTTCGAGGACTTCACCGACATCCGCAACGCAGTGATCATCATCATGTATCCCGGCGCAGCGGCAGTTCGCTCGAAGACCTTCACCGGCGTGGAGATCACCGACCAGGAGGGCGGCTTCTCCGACAGCGAGGACGCCGAACCGATCGGGATCAAGTGTAGCGGTTTTGCGACCGGAGCCACCGGGGTTTTCTAAAAAAAGTAATCAAGTAATCAAGGGATCAAGTATGATGCACGCCAGTTTCTTCTTGATTACTTGCTCACTTTTAAACTATCAAATTGAGGTCAAAATGGAACAGCTTACAGACAAGGTCATCGCTGAACTGAAAGAACGATATAAGGGCTATCCCCTCTTTCAGATCACAGACAACACCACCGGCGAACAGTTCATCATCCGTGGTTCCAACTGGGACGAGTTCGCTCAGATAGGCAACGTCAAGCCGGGCAAGGAGAACCGCGTGCCTCTGAACATGGTCAAGGCTTACGTGGTCTATCCTGAGATCGACCAGCAGGATATCGAGTATAACCGTTCCGGCAACTGGCAGCCCGGGAGGATCGTTGCGCTGGCTGAACAAATCCAGGAAGTACTCGGCTACAATAAGGAATTCACGGTAAAAAAGTTGTAACCGAGACCAAGCAGGGTCTCGCAAAGAATTGGTATCTGCAAATGAGAGCAGTGATCTGTAAAACCTTCCCAGCTTACACCTTCGAGATGGTCGACCGTATGCCCATGACCCGAGTGATAGAGATTTACGCCTCGGCTGAGTGGTTAGCCGAAGAGGAGAAGAAGCTGGTGGATAAAGCCTCCCGGAGACACAGATGAGCATGCTGCAGGGATTCACCCAGGGGATCAATATCCGCATCATCGGATCCTCCAACCTGGCGGGGACGATGGGAGAGGCTGTATCCC